>JADCEF010000007.1 GCA_020250445.1 Rhodobacter sp. | reverse complement strand
GGGAACAGGAAACGTAGCGCGTTTTCCCGCCCGTGCGGGACGGTTCTACGCAGGCCACAACGCAGCCCAGCGCCCGGCCCGGCGGGCGGGAAGCGCCCGCCGAGGGCGGGGCAGGTGCTGGCCGGGGGCTTTGTTCCCCGGCGGGACAAGGATCAACCTTGCGCTGGGACAGGGGCGATGGCCCCTGCTATGGCATCCGGGTCCAGACTGTCGCCCCTCCGGGCGGGGCCAGGAAACGCGACCCGCGTTTCCCCCGCCCCTGCGGGACGGTGCCCTGCAGACCGGCAGGTCCGGGACCAACAACAGGCCAGCGCCCGGTTCGGCGCGCGAGAAACGACCGCTCGGGGCGGGTAGCAGGGGCGCCACAGAGCCGGGGCGACAACCCCGGCCAGAACGCGTCAGGCGCGCGTGCGCAAGAGGTGCCTGTCCTCCGGCCGGTAATCCGTTCGGCTGGCCCTTTTCCGACAGCCTGTTAAAGTTTTCCGACAGCCTGTTAACGGGTGACAGCCTCGACCAGGATCGCGCGCTTCTTCAACTCGGCATAAAGGGCGGGAACGACGCGGGTTTGCCCAACCGCGCGCGACAGCGCATCCGACAGCCGCCCTTCGTCCGCCAACGCCTGCGTCACCCGCCACACCAGCCTGCGCGTAACCCCGTCGTCATAGACGATTTCGGTCACGCCGGCCCGGTTCTTGCGCAGGCCAAGAAAAACACTGCCCCCGTAAGGGGCATGAAAGGCGGTCTGTCCCATTTCGGGATCTCATTCCTGCTGCTCGACACTCGTTGAATGTGCCAGGCTTTGCCGCCGGGTCAACGGACATCCTCAATCACTCCGATCTTGGCCGCAGGTTGATTCCCTTTTGCAACAATCCCGTCTGTGCAATCACATGGCCCACCGCCGCCATGCCGTGGCCAGACGCGGGTTGGACCCTGCCGTCGTGCCTGCATCGGCGGCGGGGCAATATCCTGAAGTGGGCCCGCCGCCGGAAAGCCCGGGCCATCCTGTGGTTGCGGCCATCCGGCTGCCCGGGGCAAGAAGCCGGTCCGTTCTGCCTTGCGGCGGCGTGCAGGGGTGTTTTCCCGATGTTCCTTCTGCGCACGACGCCGAACCGATTGCACCATCGCCGACCCGCAGTCACGCCCGGCCTTGCACCGTGCGGACGCGGGCAGGCCGGCGGCAGCGCGCCCCGGTTACTGCAACCGCGCAGCCAGGCGTTCAATCATCGCCTTGATCGGACCAAGGCCTGCCTCGCTCCAGTACCCGATCCGCCCGCGGGCATCCCGGATCACCGCACCCTCGGCAAGCCGGACAAGAGCTGCAGGTTTGCATTCGTCGCCGTTCAGTGTGATCGCAACCAAACGGGCGCGCCGACGCGCGGTGATCCCGCTTTTCTGCGCCAGCCAGAACAGAAGATGCGACCGGAACAGGAATTCGCGGCGAAACATGACCACAAGCGTCCGCGGCACGGCGCGCAGATGCGCCTGATTGACCCAGGACACAAAAAGATCATCAATGCGCATGTGCAGCAGCGCGCCGTCGCCGCGCAGGTACATCTCACGAAACACCTCTGCAGTATTCGGCTGCGCGCCCGAGTGGTAGGCCACGATGGAACTGTTGCCGACAGCAAAGCGCCTGCCACGGCTGAGCCGCCAGATCAACCGGCGGATCACACCGAAAGATATCAGATTTCCCGGTGGCAGCATTGCAACATCGTTGCGGCCCCCGATCAGCGCGGCAACCTGTCCAAGGTCGCCGATCACCAGCGTATCAAGGTCAACATAGACGCAGCGGCAGTCTGCGGGCAAGACGCTGCGGTCAAACATCGCCAGCTTTGCCAGATAGCCGCCCGTGAAAAAATCTTCCCGGCCGAAAAAAGCCGGAAAGGGCTTTTGCTGCACCCTGGCATCGATATCGTCGCGAAAGCGGTCTGCCAGCAGAACCACAAAGACACATCCGGCAGACAGCCGCAGCGCTTCGCGGGCCAGTTCATTCACATGCTTGGACGAGTATTTCTCGCCCCAGAGCGCCATCACAAGGCACCACCCGGCAGTGGACATCGCTTACCTCAAAACGGGCAAGTCCGGACAGACCGAAAGCGCCGGACAGCCCACCCCGGGACAAGAGCCATCCTTGATCCGGTCAGCGCTTGGAGAATTGGAAGCTCTTGCGGGCTTTCGCCTTGCCATACTTCTTGCGTTCCACCACACGGCTGTCGCGGGTCAGAAAGCCTGCCGCCTTCAGCGCGGTGCGCAGACCGGGCTCGTAAAGTTGCAGCGCCTTGGAGATGCCGTGCTTCACGGCACCGGCCTGGCCAGACAGGCCGCCGCCGGTCACGGTGGCGTTCACGTCGAACTGGCCTTCGACACCGGCAATGGTGAAGGGCTGGCGCAGGATCATCTGCAGAACGGGGCGGGCGAAGTATTCGGGCATCGTCTTGCCGTTCACCAGCACCTTGCCCGAACCCGGCTTGATCCACACCCGTGCGACGGCGTTCTTGCGCTTGCCGGTCGCATAGGAACGACCCAGCGCATCACGCACCGGAACGCGCGGCTCCACAACCGCTGCAACAGGGGCCGCGTCGGCCACGGCCGATTTCAGATCGTCAAGGGATTTGATGTCAGCCATGTTCAGGCGCTCCGGGTGTTCTTCGGGTTCATCGACCGAAGGTCGAGAACGACTGGCTGCTGCGCCTGATGCGGATGCTCGGCACCGGCATAGACGCGCAGATTGGTCATTTGCTGGCGGCCAAGGCGGTTGCGGGTGATCATCCGTTCCACCGCCTTTTCGACCACACGCTCGGGGTGGGCACCGTCCAGCACCTGGGCCGCCGTGCGGAACTTGATCCCGCCCGGATGGCCGGTGTGCCAGTAATAGCGCTTGTCGGCCCGCTTGTTGCCGGTCATCTGGATCTTGCCGGCATTGATGACGATCACATTGTCACCCATGTCCATGTGCGGCGTGAAGGTCGGCTTGGTCTTGCCGCGCAGGATACTGGCGACCAGCGTCGCAAGCCGGCCCAGAACGATGCCTTCGGCGTCGATCAGGACCCACTTCTTCTGGATATCCGCAGGCGTTGCGGTAAAGGTTTTCATGGTCGGTCTTTCGTAAGGACGGGGTCGGGGACCCCGAAATCCGGGACAAGGGTGTATCGCCGAAGCGCGGCACAGCGTCAAGCGTCAATACCATGTAATTGATGTTTAAAAACAATGTCTTGCAAAATCGGTATTCAAATACCCCACGATCTGCGGCGGCTTTTCGCAGAAGAACCGCCCTCATTTCAGCCGGGGCGGACGGTCGGGGTCCATGCCGGGTGCGGCAGGGGCTACGGGGTCAGGTGCCGCAGGCCTGGGCAGATCAAGGCGCAGGGCCACCCGTGCCAGCGGCACCAGAGCGGGCGCTTCGGGTGCCAGGAAGGTGACATCCATCTCTGCGGCGTCGACGCCCGAAAAGGTCAGCGCCTCTGCCGCGGCGCGGGCCAGCGCGGCTTCGGCCCCCGGTGCCGCGCCGACAAAGGCCAGCATGTGGCTGCGCCGCCCGTCGGCATAGCTGACGCCCGCCAGCAGCGCAGCCGTCGCCAGGCCGCCGGCACGGGCCAGCCTTGCATCCAGGGCTTCGATCAGCCGCTCGGGCAGACCGCCGGGGGCGTGAAACGACCGGGGCGCAGCCTCCGCCACGGCGGGCGCATGGCCCAGCATTGCGGCAAGCCAGTCCACCGCCCCGGCGGACATCAGGAAGGACGAGGGCGCGATCCCAAGGTTGATCCCGATCCCGACCCCCTGCCCTGCCAGCTGCGCGGCAATCACCCGTCCCGGCAGGGCGGCATAGGGTGCAGGGGCACCGGTAAAGGCAGACAGCCGGTCTTCCCGGTCAAAGACCAGCACAACCGGCCCGTCTTCCAGCGCAAAGATGCGGGGGGTGACGGCCTGCCCCGCGACCTCTGTCTCCAGCAGCAGGAACAGCTCATCCTCCGCCACCCGCCCGTAGAAGCGAAGCCGGGCCGCGTCATCGTCCGGCGCGGCTTGCATGCCGGCATGGGCGATGTCCAAAGGGGTCACCGCCGTCTCTCCCCTGCGGCGCGGGCCGCCTGTCGCAGGGCCCGTGCCGCCATCGGGGCCACTGCCGCCCGGTCCCGGTCACGGCCCCCGGCCCCCGGCAGCGCGGTGTGCCGGCACCGGCGGTGGCCGCCCGCGCTGCGGAACCGCGCGCCCGGCGTCTGCCGCGCAATCAGGACCCGCGCCTTTGGCCGGAACCGGACAAAGGGGCGCGGCGCATGGCCCGTGGCCGTGGCCGCAGGTTGCCCCGCGCACCGGGTGCAGACCCCGATCTTCTGCGCAAGTCTTTCGCCAGCGGTCATGATGCGATCCTTCCTGCCGGGCCACCCCGGTCCGGCGGTGCCGTTCGCGGTGGCCTTTTGCGTGACCAGAGATCATATAGGGGCGCATACCGCACCAGCCATCCGGGCCGCACCGACATGATGATGAAAGACGTGACCATTGGCGGACTGACAATCGGCAACAGCCAGCCCCTGCTGGTGATCGCCGGGCCGTGCCAGCTGGAAAGCCTGGACCATGCCCAGATGATTGCCGGGACCCTGCGCGAGGCCTGCGCGGCGGCCGGGGCGCAGTTCGTGTTCAAGGCGAGCTACGACAAGGCCAACCGCACCTCGCTGAAGGGCCGCCGGGGCCCGGGGATCGACGCCGGGCTGAAGGTGCTGGAGGCGGTGCGTGCGACGGGCGTTCCCGTGCTGACCGATGTGCATGATGCCGGTCAGGCGCGGCTGGCCGCAACGGTCGCGGATATCATCCAGATTCCGGCCTTTCTGTGCCGCCAGACCGATCTGCTGCTGGCCGCCGGCCAAACCGGGGCGGCGGTGAACATCAAGAAGGGGCAGTTCCTTGCCCCCTGGGACATGGCAAATGTCGCGGCCAAGGTCGCCTCGACCGGCAACGCGCGCATCCTTCTGACCGAGCGTGGCGTCAGCTTTGGCTACAACACGCTGGTGACGGACATGCGCGCCCTGCCGATCATGGCGCGCAGCGGCTGGCCGGTGATCATGGATGCCACCCATTCAGTGCAGCAACCCGGCGGGCAGGGCGATGCCAGCGGCGGGCAGCGCGAATTTGCGCCTGTCATGGCGCGGGCCGCCGTGTCGCTGGGCATTGCCGGGGTCTTCATCGAAACCCATCAGGATCCGGACAATGCCCCTTCAGACGGGCCGAACATGATCCCGCTGCACAAGATGCCCGCGCTGATTGCCAGCCTGATGGCCTTTGACCGGCTGGCCAAGGCCGACCCGCTGCACGTTTGAACAGTCGGCCAAAGGGGTGCTGATAAGTACCAGCCCCATCGGCGGCCAGACAGGAAAACGGAAAACACGTGCGCCCGGCCGCGCCTGTTCCGGCCGGGGCCTACCGCCCCGGCCCCGCGCGGCCCCGTGGCACCCACCCGCTGCGGGTCAAAGCCCCCGGCCAGCGCCCGCCCCGCCCCTGGCGGGTGCTTCGCCCCCGCCGGGCCGGGCGCTGGCCTTTCGTGGTGCCCGGACCCACCGGTCTACAGTCAGCGTCCCGTGCGGGCGGGGGAAACGCGGGTCGCGTTTCCTGTTCCCGCCCGCACTGACGAAAGCGCTGTAACCGCTGCAATGGCAGGGGCCATCGCCCCTGCCACTGCGCCGCGCTGGGATCAGGACCAGCCGGGGGCCAAAGCCCCCCGGCCAGCGCCCGCCCCGCCCCTGGCGGGCGCTTCTCGCCCGCCGGG
>JADCEF010000069.1 GCA_020250445.1 Rhodobacter sp. | reverse complement strand
CGCAGCGGGTGCTTGTCGGGAATCCGATCCTCAAGATCAACATAGCTGAACAGCGATCCGCTCTTCTCATCCGTCCCGCGCATCATCATCCCCGCAGTTGTCCTGGCAAGGCTGAATCATGTTCCTTAAACCGCGTCCAGGACAGACTTTTTCAGCAGCCTGTTACATCAAGGACGGGCTCGGCCCCATCGGGCATGCGTTACTCCCCGGATCGGTCTTTTTCCGGCTCAGGGCATGGCCTGTCCGGTGCCGGACCGGAGTCTTAGCCAGTTTCGCCCATCCCGCAATATGCTTTCGCACCGCCATGGCGCAGCGTCAGGGTCCGGCGGGTCCGGTGCCGCGCCGGGCTTGACCTTGGCTGCGGCGGGCCGCACCCTGCCCGCCAAAGAGGAGCCGTGAATGACTGCCCGCCTGTCCCCGCGCCAGATTCTGGATCGTCTGGTGGCCTTTCCCACCGTCAGCCGCGATACCAACCTGCCGCTGATCGACTGGGTGGAAGACTATCTTGACAGCCACGGTGTTGCCGCACACCGCGTCTGGAACGCAGACCGGACCAAGGCCGGCCTTTACGCCCATATCGGCCCCGCGGTGGACGGCGGCGTCGTTCTGTCCGGCCACAGCGATGTGGTGCCTGTGGACGGGCAGGCCTGGTCTTCGGACCCCTGGACGGTGACAGAACGCGACGGGCGCCTTTACGGGCGCGGCACCTGTGACATGAAGGGTTTTGTTGCGCTGGCCCTTGCCGCCGTGCCGCTTGCGCTTGACGCCGGCCTCAAACGCCCGCTGCAACTGGCGCTGAGCTATGATGAAGAGCTGGGCTGCACCGGCGCGCCGCCGTTGATTGCCGAAATGGCCCGCAGCCTGCCCCGCGCCGCCGCCGTGATCGTGGGCGAGCCGTCGCGGTTGCGCGTGATCACCGGCCACAAGGGCGGCACCGGGTTAAAGGTGCATGTGAAGGGGTTCGAGGTGCATTCCTCGCTGATCCATACCGGGGTCAGCGCCATCATGGCCGCCGCCCCGCTGATCGATTTTGCCAACCGCGTCAATGCGGCCAATGCGGCCAGGCCCCCGGCGGCCCTTGCGCAACCGTTCGATCCGCCCTGGACAACGCTGCACGTCGGCATGATCCAGGGCGGCACCGCCCATAACATCACCGCCGCCGATTGCCGGTTCAGCTGCGAAATCCGCGTTGTCCCCGGCGAGGATATGGAAGACTGGGTCGCGGCCTTTGAAGGACAGGTGGCGCAGGCCGTCGCCGGGATGCAGGCCATCCGTCCGCAAACCGGCATCACGTTGGAGCGTTTCTTTTCGGTCCCGCCGCTGCGCCCCGAAGCCGAAGGTGCGGCCGAGGCGCTGGTGCGGCACCTGACCGGCGACAACGGCATCCACGTTGTCAGCTATGGCACCGAAGCGGGGCAGTTCCAGGCCGTAGGCTATTCCACCGTGGTCTGCGGCCCCGGCGACATCGCCCAGGCGCATCAGCCGGATGAATACCTTGAGGTGTCCGAATTCGATGCCGGATGGTCCCTCATGCAGCGCCTTGTCGCCATGCTGACATGACCTTCCCGATCACGTCAGACAGCCCGCTGCGCTTTCCCGGCCCGCCCCCTGCCGCTTGTGACGTTGTCATCATCGGCGGGGGTGTCATGGGGGTGATGATCGCCTGGCATCTGGCAAAGCGCGGCCTGGCGGTAACGCTGTGCGAAAAGGGCCGCATCGCGGGCGAACAAAGCAGCCGCAACTGGGGCTGGATCCGCCAGCAGGGCCGTGATCCGGCGGAATTGCCGATCATGGTGGAAAGCCTGCGGATCTGGCAAAGTCTGGCGCAGGAGTTCGGCGATGCGCTGGGCTTCCGCCAGTCCGGGGTCATGTACCTGGCCAACACCGCCCGGGATATGGACGGGTTCGAAGCCTGGCTGCCCCATGCCCGTGCCAATGGCGTGGACACCCGGATGCTGAGCCGCGCCGAGGTCACCCGAACCCTGCAGGGTGCAAAGGCCGATTGGCCTGGCGGCCTGTTCACACCTTCGGATGCGCGCGCCGAACCCTGGGTTGCGGTGCCGCTTTTGGTGACCGGGGCCGTCGCGCGCGGGGTCCGCGTGGTGGAACACTGCGCCGTGCGCGGGCTGGACCGTGCGGCGGGCCGCGTCACGGGGGTTTTCACCGAACAGGGCCGCATCGCCTGCGATCAGGCGGTGCTGGCGGGCGGGGCGTGGTCGTCGCTGTTTGCGCGCAGCGAAGGGGTGATCCTGCCGCAACTGGCCGTTCTGGCCTCGGTCGCGGCCACCCCGCCCATGCCCGAGATCTATCCCGGTGCCGCCGCAGACAATCACTTTGCCTTCCGCCGCCGCGCGGATGGCGGCTATTCCCTTGCCCCGGGTGCCTCGCATGATTTCTTTCCCGGCCCCGATGCCCTGCGCCACGCGCGCCTCTTTCTGCCGGTGCTGAAAAAGGACTGGCGGTCGATGCATCTGCGCCCCCTTGCCCCGGCCGGCTATCCCGATGGCTGGACCACGCCGCGCCGCTGGTCTGCCGACCGCCCGTCGCCGTTCGAGGCGATCCGCATCCTGAACCCCACCCCCAGCCGCCGCGCGCTTGCCGCCGTGCAGGATGCCTTCGCCCGCGCCTTTCCGGCGCTGGGCCGCCCGCAGCTGCGCAGCACCTGGGCCGGGATGATCGACACCATGCCCGATGTCGTGCCGGTGATTGACCGGGTTGCGGCGATTCCCGGCCTGACCATTGCCACCGGTCTCAGCGGCCACGGCTTTGGCATTGGTCCGGGCATGGGCCGGGTGGTGGCCGATCTGGTTGCGGGCAATCCGGCAGGGCATGATCTGCACCGCTTCCGTCTGGCCCGGTTCAGCGATGGCACGCGGATTGCGCCGGGGCCGGCGCTGTAGCGGTTCCCTGCGGCGCAGGTCTGTGCTACCCCACGCCCGGACCCAGACCGGATCATGCCATGCCCCCGCTTGCCTGCCTGCCCCTGAACGATGGTCACAGCCTGCCTGCACTTGGCTTCGGCCTGTGGCAGGTGCCTGCCCCCGATACCGCCCGTGTCGTCGATCAGGCGCTTGGCCTGGGCTACCGGCTGATCGACGGGGCGGCGATCTATGGCAATGAGGAAGGTCTGGGCGAGGGGCTGCGCCGGTCCGGCCTGGCGCGCGACGATGTCTTCGTGACCACGAAATGCTGGAACACCGACCAGGGCTATGACGCCGCCCTGCGCGCCTTTGACGCCAGCCTGGCGCGCAGCGGGCTGGACCGTATCGATCTGTACCTTATCCACTGGCCCTGCGCCCAAAGGGATCTTTTTGTCGAGACATGGCGCGCCCTGATCCGCCTGCGCGACGAGGGCCGTGCAACATCCATCGGCGTGTCGAACTTTCACGCCCCGCATATTGAGCGGCTGGTGGCCGAAACCGGCGTCACCCCGGCGGTCAACCAGATCGAACTGCATCCGCGCCTGCAGCAGGCTGCCCTGCGGGAAACCAACCGCCGCCTTGGCATCGTCACCCAAAGCTGGTCGCCGCTGGGGCAGGGCCGCAGCTTTGACGACCCCGTGATCCGGGCCATCGCGGCGCGGCTGGGCCGCAGCCCGGCGCAGATCATTCTGCGCTGGCATCTGCAGATCGGCTGCTCGGTCATTCCCCGGTCGACCCGCAGGGACGGGCTGGCGGAAAATCTGGCGCTGTCCGACTTTGCGCTGACTGCGGGCGACCTTGCGGCCATCGCCACCCTGGACGCGGGCGAGCGCACCGGCCCCGATCCGGACCGCTTCGCCTGATGACAGCGCATTTCATTCCCCGGCTGTGCCTGCGCGATACCGCCGCCGCCGCAGAGCAGTTGGCGCAGGTTTTCGGGTTTCGCGCGGACGGCAATCCGAACCGCCTGCGTCTTGGCGATCAGATCATCGAGCTGCATCGGGACGCGCCCACGGCGGGACATGGCCGGATCGACCATCTGGCGCTGGCCGTCGATGATGTCGATGCAGCCCTTGCCGCAGCCGTGGCGCGGGGCGGGGTGCTTGACGGCGATGTCACACCGGACGGCCCGCTGTTCATTCCGGAATTCTGGACGGCAGGCACCCGCTATGTCTTCCTCAGGGGTCCCGAAGGGGCCCGGATCGAACTTTGTTCCCGCCCCGGGTCGGTGCGGCCCGGACTGCCGGGCCATGACCATATCGGCATTCCCTGTGCCGACCTGCCCGCGATGCAGGCCTTCTTCCGGTCGCTGGGCTGCGCCGACCTGGCCGCAGTCACGCTGATCCGGGCCGGGGGCAACGTGCCGGTCGCCTTTCTTGGCCTTGGCACCTCTGTGATTGAGCTTTACTGCCCGCCGGATCATGCCACTGCAACGGTGCCGCCGCGTGGGCATTGGTGCGGGCTTGTCTGCGCCGGTGCGGGCCTTGCGGGCCGGATCGCAGGCCCCGAAGGCATCGTCATCGACGGGCAGCCGTAACTGGGTGCTGACGACCTGCCGGCCGCAGGGGCTGGCAGAGCGCAAGGCGGGAACCTGATCCGCCTGCGCGCGCCTTGTGCATCCCGGCAGGGGCCATCGCCCCTGTCCCGGCGCCGCGCCGGGATCAGGACCGGCCGGGGGCCCAAAGCCCCCGGCCAGCGCCCGGCCCCGCCCCCGGCGGGCGCTTCTCGCCCGCCGGGTCG
>JADCEF010000068.1 GCA_020250445.1 Rhodobacter sp. | reverse complement strand
CGGGCGGGGGAAACGCGGGTCGCGTTTCCTGTTCCCGCCCGACCAGGCGAAGGCACTTTCACCGCGCCCTTGGCAGGGGCCATCGCCCCTGCCGCAGCGCCACACTGCCCCTTGACCAGACGGGGGCCACAGCCCCCGGCCAGCGCCCGCCCCGCCCCCGGCGGGCGCTTCACCCCCGCCGGGTCGGGCGCTGGCCTCTGTCCTTCCCGGACCTGCCGGTCTACGGGGAACCGTCCCGCGCGGGCGGGGAAACGCGCTGCGTTTCCTGTTCCCGCCCGAACGGATGACAGCACCTTCACCGCTTCAATGGCAGGGGCCATTGCCCCTGCCACAGCGCCGCGCCGGGATCAGCACCAGCCGGGTTCCCAAAGCCCCCGGCCAGCGCCCGCCCCCGACCGGCAAGCCCGTTCCCCGGATCAAGGTGTTTCTTCCCGTCCTGCAGGTGGCCTGGATGCTTGTTCAGCCCCCCTCCCGCCCGTGGCCATGCGGGACGGACCCATCCCGGCCCTGAGCAAGAAGCCGGGCGGCCCGCGCCCCGCGTTGCCCTTGGCAGGCAGACAGGCTACATCACCCGCCACACCCGGATGCAGCGGAGAACATCGATGGCCTCGTATCAATATGTCTACCACATGGAAGGCGTGTCCAAGACCTATCCGGGCGGCAAGAAATGCTTTGAAAACATCAACCTGAACTTCCTGCCGGGGGTGAAGATCGGGGTGGTCGGCGTCAATGGCTCGGGCAAATCCACCCTTCTCAGAATCATGGCCGGCATGGATACGGATTTCAAAGGCGAGGCCTGGGCGGCCAAGGGGGCCAGGGTCGGCTACCTGCCGCAGGAGCCGTGGCTGGACCCGGCGCTGGACGTGAAGGGCAACGTGATGCTGGGCGTTGCCGCCAAGACCGCGATCCTTGATCGCTACAACGAGTTGGCGATGAATTACTCTGACGAAACCGCCGATGAGATGGCAAGCCTTCAGGACCAGATCGACGCGCAGAACCTGTGGGAACTTGAGGCGCAGGTGGGTGTGGCGATGGATGCGCTGCGCTGCCCGCCGGACGATGCCAATGTCGAGACCCTGTCAGGGGGCGAGCGCCGCCGCGTGGCGCTGACCAGGCTGCTGCTGGAGGCACCCGACATGCTGCTGCTGGATGAGCCGACCAACCACCTCGACGCCGAATCCATCGCCTGGCTGCAAAAGCACCTGATCGATTATAAGGGCACGATTCTGATCGTCACCCATGACCGCTACTTTCTGGATGACATCACCTCGTGGATTCTGGAACTAGACCGGGGCCGGGGCATTCCCTACGAAGGCAATTATTCCGCCTGGCTGGAACAGAAGGCCAAGCGGATGCAGCAGGAAGCACGGGAAGACAAGTCCAAGCAGAAGGTGCTGGAAAAGGAACTGGAATGGATCCGCGCCGGGGCCAAGGCCCGGCAGGCGAAATCCAAGGCCCGGATTGCGCGCTACAACGAGCTGGCCGGCCAGACCGTGCGCGAACGCGCCAGCGTCAGCCAGATCATCATCCCCAACGGCGAACGCCTGGGGTCCAGGGTGATCGAGGTGACGGGTCTGAAGAAGCACATGGGCGACAGGCTGCTGATCGAAGATCTCAGCTTCACCGTGCCGCCGGGGGCCATCGTGGGCGTGATCGGCCCGAACGGCGCGGGCAAATCCACACTGTTCCGCATGATCACCGGGCAGGAGACGCCTGATGAGGGCAGCATCGTGCTGGGCGATACGGTGCATCTGGCCTATGTCGACCAGTCGCGCGATGCGCTCGATCCCGACAAGACGGTCTGGGAAGAAATCTCGGGCGGGGCCGAGGTGATCCACCTGGGCGATCTGGAGATGAACAGCCGCGTCTATGCCGGGGCCTTCAACTTCAAGGGCACCGACCAGCAAAAGAAGGTGGGCCTGCTGTCAGGCGGCGAGCGCAACCGCGTGCATATGGCCAAGCTGCTGCGCGCAGGCGGCAATGTGCTGCTGCTGGACGAGCCGACCAATGATCTGGATGTGGAAACCCTGCAGGCACTGGAATCGGCCATCGAGGATTTCGCAGGCTGCGCCATCATCATCAGCCACGACCGCTTTTTCCTGGACCGGCTGTGCACGCATATCCTGGCCTTTGAAGGGGATGCGCATGTGGAATGGTTCGAGGGCAACTTCGAGGCCTATGAGGAAGACAAGGTGCGCCGGCTGGGGCCGGAGTCGATCGAGCCGAAGCGCGTGAAGTACAAGCGGTTTGCAAGGTAGCTTCGGGCTGCGTACCTGAGTTGACAGATCGGTAGCACGAACCTGTTGCGGGTGAATCCTTTTTGATCTGCTGCCACGTTTTCGGCGATTTGCGGCGCAAGATGCCTTGGAGTTCGGACGAGACAATCCTTCCTGTGGATTGCACCCAGATCACGCCTGCGGCTTTTTCGGCGGAACAAAGCGTTTGCTCGTGTCGGCGGGGTCGGTGGACCGCGGGGCGGGTTTCTTGCCGAAGGCGGGTTTGGCGTGGGATTTGCTGCCTGCGGCCTTGCCGAATGCCGGTTTGCCGCCCGGTGCCGCAGCGGCTTTGGGGCGGGGCGGGCGGGCATCGGCCCCGCCGGATTTCGGCGACTTCCAGCGGGGTTTTGGGGCCGCGTCTTCCGCGCGGCGGGCGGCGGGTTTTGCGGCATCGGCGCGCTTGACGAAAGGCTTGCGGTCGCCGTCTGCCGGTTTGGCGTAGGGCCTGCGGTCGGCATCCGCGCGTTTGGCATAGGGTTTTGGCATATCGTCGCGCCTGGCATAGGATTTCGGCGCGTCACCGTCGCGTTTCGCCATGGGCTTTGGCGCGGCATCATCGCGCTTTGCGTAAGCCTTGCGCGGGGCGTCTGCCGCCCTGGCGTAGGGCGCAGGATCAGCCTCCGCACGTCTGGCATAGGGTTTCGGCGCATCATCCCGCTTTGAATAGGGCTTGGGGGCCGCATCGCGCCCGGGAAAGGGCTTGCGGTCAGGATCAAAGGGCTTGCGATCCGGGCCAAAGGATTTGCGCGGGGCGGGGGCGCTGCCGTCGCGCAGCGGGCGCGGGGCGGGCGCGGTGCTGCGCGCAGGAGGCGGGGCGGGGGCCGGTGAGATATCGCCAGAGTCTTCGCGCAGGGGCTTTGGGGTATAGACCTTGCCGTCGCCCTTCGGGCCGTTTGGTTTCGCGTCGCGCGGTTTGGCGCGCGGCTTCACCGGCGCGTCAAGGTTGGGCTCGCCCGCGATGCGGCGAAGGGTGACGCCGGGTTCCAGTTCCATCCCCTCGCCAAAGCGGGGGGCAAGGGCCAGGGCGATCTGGACGAAGGTTTCATCCTCCTGCACGCGGATGGCACCGATGCCGTCTTTGGTGATGCCGCCCGCGTCGCAGATTTTCGGCAGCAGCCAGCGTGCCTCTGCCCGGCCCGAACGGCCGACGTTGATGGCATACCAGACCGAGGCACCGAATTCCCCGCGCGGTTTCGGCGAGGCGGGGGCGGGGCCGGACAGGTCCATCAGTTCCTCGGGCGCAGACCGGCCGTCGCGCCACAGGCGGGCAAAGGCGGCGGCGGCCTGTTCGGGGCCGACCCGGTCCAGAATGGCCGCAACCATGGCCTGTTCGTCGTCCGTCACCGGCTGCATCAGGGCCGCGTGATCCAGCAGTCGCACCTCATCCCTGGCGCGCACCTCGTCGGCAGAGGGCGCCTTGGCCCATTCGGCCACGACCCTAGCCCCCTGCAACAGCCGCTGCGCCTTCTTGAATTCCGAAGGCGTCACGATCAGCACCGACACGCCCTTGGACCCGGCGCGGCCCGTGCGGCCCGACCGGTGCAGCAGCGTTTCGGAATTGGCCGGAAGATCGGCATGGATCACCAGATCCAGCCCCGGCAGATCAATGCCGCGCGCCGCCACATCGGTGGCGATGCAGACCCGCGCCCGCCCGTCACGCAGGGATTGCAGGGCATGGGTGCGCTCCTGCTGGCTGAGTTCGCCCGACAGCGCCACCACCTGAAAGCCCCGGTTGCCCATGCGGGCGAACAGATGGTTCACGTTGACCCGCGTCTTGCAAAAGACAATCGCTGTGCGCGCCTCGTAAAAGCGCAGGACGTTGAAGATGGCGTGTTCGCGGTCGCGGGTGCTGACGTTCAGCGCGCGGTATTCGATGTCGACATGCTGGCGCGCCTCGCCTTGCGTCTGGATGCGCAGCGCGTCGCGCTGGAAATCCTTGGCCAGTGCCGCAATCGCAGGCGGCACGGTGGCCGAGAACATCATCGTGCGCCGCTCTGGCGGGGCGGCGGCCAGGATGAACTCCAGATCCTCGCGAAAGCCCAGATCCAGCATCTCATCCGCCTCGTCCAGCACGGCGGCGCGCAGGCCCGACAGATCGAGGGATCCCCGGTCGATGTGGTCGCGCAACCGGCCCGGCGTGCCGACAACGATATGCGCGCCCCGGTCCAGCGCGCGCTTTTCGGTGCGGTAATCCATGCCGCCGACACAGGTGGCGATCTGCGCCCCGGTTTCGGCATAAAGCCAGTCCAGCTCGCGCGCGACCTGCAGCGCAAGCTCGCGCGTGGGCGCGATGATCAGCGCCATCGGCACATCGGCAAACAGCAGCCGGTCGGCCCCGCGCAAAAGGTCTGGGGCAATGGCCATGCCAAAGGCCACGGTCTTGCCCGATCCGGTCTGCGCGCTGACCAGCGCATCGCGGCCCGCAACCCCGGGGGCCAGCATCGCCTGCTGGACGGGGGTCAGGGTTTCATACCCCCGGGCCGAAAGCGCCGCAGCCAGGGGCGCGGCAATTGCATCGTCGTTCATTCCGTTTCAGCCTTGAAGGGGGCACAGCCAAAGCGCCCGGAGGACGGCGTCCTTTCCCCTTCGCGACCGGGCCTCCCCGCCCGGACCGACCCGGATGTTCGGCGCCTTGGCCAGCGCATACGCGGAATATGCGCCCCTGTATAGCCCTGCGCGGCGGGCCGGGCTACGCCGATCAGGGATTGCAGCCGCGCGCGGCCCTGCGATGATTGCCGCGACCGTTTCCAAGAAGGATATGCGCCATGCCAACCGCCCGCACCGTTATCATCCGCGCCCATGGCGGGCCGGAGGTCCTTGAACTTGACGGGCGCGAGGTTCCGGCCCCGGCTGCGGGCGAGGTGACCATCAAGCAGCATGCGGCCGGGCTGAACTTCATCGATGTCTACCAAAGGTCGGGCCTGTACCCGATGCCGCTTCCTGCCGCGATGGGCATGGAAGCCGCCGGCGTTGTGACGGCGGTGGGCGAGGGGGTGGTGCACCTGCGGCCCGGCGACAGGGTGGCCTATGCCGCCAATCCGCCGGGTGCCTATGC
Organism: Rhodobacter sp.; assembly: GCA_020250445.1. Classification (GTDB taxonomy): domain Bacteria; phylum Pseudomonadota; class Alphaproteobacteria; order Rhodobacterales; family Rhodobacteraceae; genus Aliitabrizicola. The sequence continues at coordinate 24,915 of JADCEF010000068.1, read as the reverse complement.
CGCGGCCCGCACCATGCCTGCGGCGCAGGTCTGCCCCCTGCCCGACGGCATTTCCTTTGACGAAGGTGCGGCGATGATGCTGAAGGGGATGACGGTGGTCTACCTGTTCCGCCGCACCGTGCCGATTGCCCGGGGCGACACGGTGCTGTTCCATGCCGCCGCCGGGGGCGTTGGCCTGATCGCCTGCCAATGGGCGCGGGACGAGGGCATCCGCCTGATCGGCACGGCGGGCAGTGACGAAAAATGCAGGCTGGCGCTGGAACATGGGGCCAGCGCCTGCATCAACTACCGCAGCGGCGATTTCGTGGCGCGGGTGCGCGACCTGACCGGCGGCAAGGGCGTGGATGTGGTGATGGATTCGGTCGGGGCCACCACCTTTGACGGGTCGCTCAGCTGTCTGCGCCCGCTGGGAATGATGATTTCCTTCGGCAATGCCTCGGGCAAGGTGCCGCCCTTTGATATCGGACTGCTGGCCGCGAAGGGATCGCTGAAGCTGACGCGCCCGACGCTGTTCACCCATATTGCCGATCCGGTGGCCTGCCAGCAGATGGCGCGCGATCTGTTCGGCAAGGTCACCTCGGGGGCGGTGCGCATCCGGATCGACCAGCGGTTTCCGCTGGACCGGGTGGCGGATGCGCACCGGGCGCTGGAGGCGCGGGAAACGACGGGGTCAACGATTCTGACGCTGCGCTGACCGGGCCGTGCTTGACCCGTGGCGCGCATCCTTTAGGGTGCGGGCATCATCTGTTCCTTGTCCTGCAGCGGAGCATGCGGCATGGCCCATAAGCTTCACCTCGTCTTTGGCGGCGAGTTGACCGACCCCGGGAAAACCGTGTTCCGCGATGTGTCCGCGATCCATATTGTCGGTATCTTCCCCGATTATGCCAGCGCCTATCTGGCCTGGAAGGCCGAAGCGCAGCGGACGGTGGACAATGCCCACATGCGCTATTTCATCGCGCATCTGCACCGCCTGCGCGAAGAGGAAAGCGCAGGGTCGGCCATCGCCGACGCGTTCGGGGCGTGATCCGCTGCCGGGAATGAGCCGCAGCCTTGGACTTGCGCTTTATGCCCTCTTTGCCGGACGGGGGACCGGGCCGGCGGTCGACTGGCCGCCGCGTCCCGCCGGGCGGCTGATCTGGATGCATGCGCCGGCACCCGGCACGGTGCCGGGCCTGCTGGAACTGGCCCGCCGCCTGCGCGAAGAGGACGGGCATTCCATTCTGATGACCTCGGCCGAGGAAGTGCCCGGGCAGGCCGGCCTGACGCGGATCCTGCCCCCGGCGGAAACCGAGGCCGCCGTGCGGGCTTTTCTGCAGTACTGGCGGCCCGGAATCGGCGTGCTGTCGGACGGGGAACTGCGCCCGCTGCTGCTGGACGAAGCCGCGCGCCGCAGCATTCCGGTGATCATGGTCGATGCCCGAAAGCCATCTCTGCCGGGTGGGCCGGGCCCATTCTGGCCCGGCGTGATCCGGCATGGCCTGGGCCAGTTGAACCGGGTCTTCGCGGTCGATGAAACCGCCGCCCGGCTGTTTTGCCGCAAGGGTGCCGATCCGGACCTTGTCCGGATCGAGGGGCGGATGGAGGACGGTTCGGTCGTGCTGCCCTGCACCGAGGCCGAACGGGCGGCACTGGTACGGCAATTCCGGACACGCCCGGTCTGGCTGGCAACCGGGCTGCCCGAAGCCGAAGATGCGGCGGTGATCGGCGCGCACCGCGCCGCGTTGCGGCTGGCGCACCGGCTGCTGCTGATCGTCGTGCCGGACCGGCCCGAGCGGGCCGATGCGCTGGCCCGGCAGATCGAAGCCGCAGAAGGCTGGACCTTGGCGCGCCGGTCAGCCGATGAGGAACCAGACGAAGAGACAGAGGTGTTTCTGGCCGATGTCCCGTCGGAAATGGGGCTGTGGTACCGGCTGGCACCGATCACCTATCTCGGGGGCAGCCTGTACGGGGCGGGCAGCCCGTGCGACCCGTTCGAGGCCGCCGCCCTGGGGTCTGCGATCCTGCATGGTCCGCAGACCGGGGAATGGCAGGCGGCAATGGCACGGCTGACCGAGGCGCGGGCCACGCGCCCGGTCAGCAGCCCGGTCGATCTGGCTGAAGGTCTGGCCGACCTGCTGTCGCCCGACCGCGCGGCGCGGCTGGCCCAGGCGGCATGGGCCGTGACTTCCGCCGGGGCCGAGGTGACCGACCGGGTGGTTCTGCTGGTGCGCGCGCTGATGGAGGCGGATCGGTGAAGGCCCCGTCCTTCTGGTACACGCCGCCGGATCGGCCGGCGCTGGCGGCGCGGCTGCTGGCCCCGCTGGGCAGGGTCTATGCTGCGGCGACGGCGCGGCGCCTGCGCGGGCCGGGATACCGCGCGGGCGTGCCGGTGATCTGCATCGGCAACATCAATGTCGGCGGCACCGGCAAGACGCCTGCCGTCATTGCGCTGGTCGAACGGCTGGCGGCGCGTGGGCGGGCGGTCTGGGTGGTGTCGCGCGGCCATGGCGGAACCCTGGCCGGGCCGCTGCGGGTGGATGCCGCGCGGCACGGCGCGGCACAGGTGGGCGATGAGCCGCTGCTGCTGGCCGCCTTTGCGCCGGTGGTGGTGGCCCGCAACCGCGCCGCCGGGGTGCGGATGGCCGAGGCTGGCGGGGCAGAGGTGATCGTGCTGGACGACGGGTTTCAGAACCCATCGGTCCTCAAGGACCTGTCGCTGGTGGTGGTGGATGCCGCGCAGGGCTTTGGCAACGGCCGCTGCCTGCCCGCCGGGCCCTTGCGGGAACCGGTGGCAGAAGGGCTGGCGCGGGCCGACCTGCTGCTGTCGGTAGGGCCAGAGGCGGCGCAGGCGGGGTTTGCCGCAAGATGGGGGGCAGCGGTGGCCATACCGCACCTGACCGGGCAACTGGAGCCGCTGCAGATGGGGATGGACTGGCAGGGGCAACGGGTGCTGGCCTTTGCCGGGATCGGCCAGCCGGAAAAGTTCTTTGCCACACTGCGGGACGCAGGTGCCGAGGTGGTGCGGGCCGAGGCGCTGGACGATCACCAGCCCCTGTCAGACGCGCTGATGCTGCGGCTGGAGATCGAGGCGGCAGCCGCAGGGGCGCAGCTTGTCACCACCGAAAAAGACGCCGTGCGCCTGCCCGCGTCCTTCCGCATGAAGGTGCTGACCCTGCCGGTGCGGCTGCGGATTGCGGACTGGGGGCCGCTGGAGGCAGGCCTGGACAGGCTGGGGCTGTAGGCGGCGGGGGCAAGAGGGGGCCAGCCCCCGTCGCGGCTGATGCCGCGACACGCCTGGGATATCTGTGGACAGAAAATGATTGGAAGACTGCCCTGGCCGGTCAGCCCGGCACCTCATCCTGATGTTCACCCAGTTTCGGCGCGGGGCGATCCAGCGCCAAAGTGGCGTCCGAGAAGGTAAAGGGGGACCGCACGCCGGGCACGCCCTGCACGGTAATCTTCAGCCCGCGATGGACGATCTGCGGATCGGCGAAAACCTCGGCCAGGTCGTTGATCGGGCCGGCGGGCACGCCTTCGGCCTCGCAGGCGGCCAGAAGGTTGGCCTTGGACCACTGCCGGGTGGCACCCGCCAGGCCTTCGGTCATGGCGGCGCGGTTGGCGATGCGGTCGGCATTGGTGGCAAATTCCGGGGCCGCCGCCATGCCGGGAAGGTGCAGCAGCGTACACAGCCTGCGGTACTGGGCATCATTGCCGGTGGCCAGGATGATCCAGCCATCGGCGCAGTCGAAGACCGCATAGGGGGCAAGGTTCGGATGGGCATTGCCCATCCTGCGCGGTGCGGTGCCGGTGGCAAGGTAATTCATCGCCTGATTGGCCATGATCGAGGTGGCAACGTCGAGCAGCGCCATGTCAATGTGCTGGCCGCGCCCGGTGGTGGCGCGCTGATGCAGGGCGGCCAGAATGGCGGTGGCGGCATAGACGCCGGTAAAGATATCGGTCACGGCGACGCCAACCTTTTGCGGCTGGCCGCCGGGTTCGCCGGTGACGCTCATCAGCCCGGCCATGCCCTGAATGATGAAGTCATAACCGGCGCGGTGGGCATAGGGGCCACTCTGGCCAAAGCCGGTGATCGAGCAGTAGATCAGGCGCGGGTTGAGCGCCGAAAGAGCCGCGTAATCCAGCCCGTATTTCGCAAGGCCACCAACCTTGAAGTTCTCGATCACCACATCGGCCCCGGCCACAAGGCGGCGCACGGTTTCCTGCCCTTCGGGCCTGCGGAAATCGACGGTGACGGATTTCTTGCCCCGATTGGTGGCATGAAAATAGGCTGCCGACCGATCCCCTTCGCGGTCGATGAAGGGGGGGCCCCAGCGGCGGGTATCATCGCCTTCGGGTGCCTCGACCTTGATCACATCCGCGCCAAGGTCAGACAGGGTCTGACCGGCCCAGGGCCCGGCCAGAATCCGGGCCAGTTCGATGACGCGCAGTCCGGCAAGCGGGGCCGGCACGGATCAGCCAGCCAGCTTTTCGTCGAGGATGACCTTGAGATCCTCGTAACTCATGTTGCTGTGGGACACGCCGTCGATGATCAGGGTCGGGGTGCCTTCGACCTTGTCCTTTTCCATGTTCTCCTGAAACCTGGCCACCATAGCCTCGGCCATCGGGGCGTTTTCCATGCAGGCCTGAAGGGTGGCATCATCCATACCGGCGCTGCGCCCGATTTTCTTGAGGTTTTCCACCACAACCGCCGGATCATCAGAGGCGGCCCATTCCTTTTGCCGCTCAAACAGCATCGAGGAAATGCCGAAATAGCGCGTCTCGCCGCCGCAGCGGGCGACCATCGCAGCCCATAGGCCATAGCGGTCAAAATAGACCTCGCGGAAGACGAATTTTACCTTGCCGGTGTCGATGTAGTCTTTCTTCAGGTCCTTGAAGACCGTCTCGTGGAAGGCCGCGCAATGCGGGCAGGTGTAGGAGGCATATTCCACCAGCGTGACAGGGGCATCGGCAGTGCCCAGGATCATGTCCGGCACCTCGGCCAGGGGCGCGGTCGCGGGGGCCTCGGCTGTGGTCGCTTCCTGTGCAGAGGCGGCCAGCGGGCCAAGATCGGTTACATCCGGTGTCCGGGACTGGCCAAGCCAGAGCGCCGCCCCAAGGGCCAGAATCAACGCTGCCGCGAGACTGAGTTTCTGTGTCATGTCCTGCCTTTTGATGTCCTTGATCTGGTCAGAAAATTCAGGGTCAGCGATTCCAGCGCGGCCCGAAGGCCGTCGTCCTGAACGCCCCGGACCGCAGCGCTGGCTTCGCGGCAGAGTGCCGGGTCTGCCGCGCGCGCCCCGGCAGGCGGTGTCCGGCCGAAGTCTGCCTGCCCTTCGGCAAAACCGGCTGGGGCGGTCTGCGTCAGCGAGATGCGGGAAATGGCCGCATAGCCGTAGCAGGCGTTCACCCGCTCGCGCAGTTTGGGAAGCTGCATCTGCACCATGGGTGCCTGCGCCGAGGTGGTCAGCAGCGTCAGCGTCGCCCCGAAGCCATCGCGGCTGTAGCCGACCTTTACGGGGCGGGTCACGCGGGCCAGATCCTCGCCGGCGATGTCGGACCAGTGGGTCAGCAGCCGCGTCACGGCAAACCCGCGTTTTTCGCCCGCGCTGCGGATCCTTTCGCCCAGAAGCGAAGACGCCGCCTCGAACCCGCGCATGCGGCGCGCCGGGAAAAGGGCGGGGGTGGGCGCACGGGTCATCTGGCGGTATCCTTTGCTTGGCCTATTCTAGGCAGAGACGCGGCACATGCCAGTCAAATGGCGCAGGCGGGGACATAAAGATTGCGTGACGGGGGTTTGGCGGATGACCTTCTGACCTGGTACGACCGCAACGCGCGGGTGATGCCCTGGCGCACCGGCCCGGCAGCGCGTGCGGCGGGGGAACGGCCAGATCCCTATCGTGTCTGGCTGTCGGAAGTGATGCTGCAACAGACAACGGTGGCGGCGGTGCGCGCCTTTTTCCTGCGCTTTACCGCGCGCTGGCCCGATGTGACGGCGCTGGCGGCGGCGGCGGATGCCGATGTCATGGCGGAATGGGCCGGCCTTGGGTACTATGCCCGGGCGCGCAACCTGCTGGCCTGCGCCCGCGCCGTAGCGGCAGGGCATGGCGGGCGGTTTCCGTCGACGCGCGACGGGTTGATGCGCCTGCCGGGGATCGGGCCCTATACCGCTGCGGCCATTGCGGCGATTGCCTTTGACGAGCCGGCCACGGTGGTGGACGGCAATGTCGAACGGGTGATGGCGCGCCTCTACCGCGTGCAGACGCCCTTGCCGGGCGCAAAGCCCGAACTGATGCGCCTTGCGGCGGGTCTGACCCCGCTGCGGCGCGCGGGGGATTACGCGCAGGCGGTGATGGACCTGGGCGCCACGATCTGCACCCCGCGCAGCCCGGCCTGCGGCATATGTCCCTGGGCCGGTGCCTGTGCCGCCCGCGCTGCGGGGGTACAGGCAGACCTGCCGCGCAAGACGGTGAAACCCGCCAAGCCGCCGCGGGCGGGGCGGCTGTGGATTGCCCGGCGCGCGGATGGGGCGCTGCTGCTGGAAACGCGGCCCGACCGGGGTCTGCTGGGCGGAATGCTGGGCTGGCCGGGCAGTGACTGGGACGGTGGCGGCGGCCCTGCCCCGGTGGCGGCGGACTGGCGCGATGCCGGGGCCGAAGTGCGCCACACCTTCACACATTTCCATCTGCGGCTGGGCATTGCCGTGGCCGATGTCAGCCTGGCGGCCACGCCCATACGGGGCGCGTTCCTGCCGCGCACGGCGTTCCGGCCATCGGACCTGCCGACGGTAATGCGCAAAGCCTGGGACATTGCCGCAGGGGCGCTGAACGCCGCCTGACTGAAAGGTGCCCGCCATGCGGACATGGCGGGCCAGTTCGCCTTCCCTGCGCAAGGAAAAGCGGGCGGCAACGGAAAGGCGCGGGGGCAGGTGGGAAGCGATCAGTGGGTGTGATCCCCTGCCATTTCGGCGCGGATCTGCTGGCGCAGAAGGTCAATGGGCACCATCTGGCCATCGCGGCGAAAGTGCCAGTAGGTCCATCCATTGCAGGACGGTGCCCCTTCCATCGCGGCACCGACCTGGTGGATGGACCCGGTCATGTCCGGGCCGACCAGCGTGCCGTCGGCGCGGACGCGGGCCGTCTTGCCGCGCGGCGAGGTCAGCACCTCGCCGGGGCGCAGCATGCCGCGCTCCACCACCTGCCCGAAGGGCACGCGCGGTTCGGACCGCCTCGATCCGGTGATCTCCAGCGCGGACCGGTCATGGGCGCGCACGCGCGAAAGGCGTTCGGCGGCAACCGCCCGATAGGCCTCTTCCCGTTCGATGCCGATGAAGCTGCGGCCCAGCATCTTTGCCACGGCCCCGGTGGTGCCGGTGCCGAAGAACGGGTCCAGCACCACATCGCCGGGATGGGTGGTGGCGACAAGGATGCGGTGCAGCAGCGCCTCGGGCTTTTGCGTGGGGTGGGCCTTGTCGCCGTTCGCATCCCTCAGACGCTCGGCCCCGGTGCACAGCGGGATCACCCAGTCGGACCGCATCTGCACACCGTCGTTCAACTGCTTCAGCGCTTCGTAATTGAAGGTGTATTTGCTCGATTCGTCGCGGCTGGCCCAGATCAGGGTTTCATGGGCGTTGGTCAGGCGCTTGCCGCGGAAATTCGGCATCGGGTTCGACTTGCGCCAGACCACATCATTCAGCAGCCAGAATCCCTGATCCTGCAGCGCGGTTCCGACGCGGAAGATGTTGTGATAGCTACCGATCACCCAGATCGCACCGTCCGGCTTCAGCAGGCGGCGGGCGGCGGCAAGCCAATCGCGGGTAAAACGGTCATAGCTGGCAAAGCTGGCAAACCGGTCCCAGGCGTCGTTCACCGCATTGACCATGGAATTGTCGGGCCGGTGCAGCGCGCCCTTAAGCTGCAGGTTGTAGGGCGGGTCGGCAAAAATCAGGTCGATGGACCCGGCCGGCAGGCTGTTCATCACCGCAATGCAGTCGCCGTCAATAATCCGATCCAGCGGAAGCACGGCGGCTTCCGGCGCTTTGGTTTTCGTCATCTCTTGCCTCTGCCCCTGCGGCTTTATGCCGTTTTGTTGGACACAGGATGAGTCATTGGCAATTCGCCGTCAAATTCTTTTTTGAATCAAGAGGTTACTGAAGCATCTTGATACAATATCTTGTGGACGGGCTTGAACGAACGCCTATGCGCAGGGGTGACACCAAGATGTTTCAGCGCCGCCAAATGGTCCTTGGTGGGGTAACCGGCGTTGCGCTCCCAGCCGTAGCCGGGATGCTGTTGCGCCAAATCCACCATGATCCGGTCCCGGGTGACCTTGGCGACGATGGAGGCGGCGGCGATGGACAGGCAGCGCGCATCGCCGCTGATGATCGCCTCGGCGCGGCAGGAAAGACCGCGGGGGACCATGTTGCCGTCGATCAGCACGTGGTCCGGCACCACCGGAAGGGCCGCGATGGCGCGGCACATCGCCAGATGGCTGGCGCGCAGGATGTTGATCCGGTCAATCTCTTCGACCGTGGCATGGCCGATGCCGACATCGGCTGTGGCCAGGATCAGCGCGCACAGCTGCCTGCGCCAGGCGGGCGTCATCTGTTTTGAATCGTTCAGGCCGGGCGGAATGCGGTCGGCATGTAGCCGCACGGCGGCGGCAGTGACGGGGCCAGCCAGCGGGCCGCGTCCGGCCTCGTCCACTCCGGCGATGACAGCGGCACCCGTCGCGCGGGCCGCCAGTTCAAAAAGGAAGTCCGGTTTGCCCATGCCGCAGGATGCCCCGATGCGGCGGGAAAAGAAAAGGGGGCGAAGGCTGCGCGGGTGCCTTGAAGGCGCGCCGCCGGGGGCCAGCCGGGCGGGGCAGATGACTGATGCCGGACACGGGTTTCGGCGGGGGTCGGCTGCGATCTGCCTGATGTTGTCGGCGGCTTCCCTTCGCGTCGGCCGGCGCTTTTCGTGCAAGGGTATTCTTGGAATGGGCATGCGGGCCGCAAGCGCCCGGAGTTTCCCCCACACCCGATCAAGCCTTTCGGATGGGCAAGATCGAAAAGAGCAAAAGCCGGGACGAAGGGTGCCAAGCCAGGTCAGCCGCGATAGGCTGGCGGATTCGTGACCTGTGGCAGTGCTCGGTCAGTGACGGCACTCGGTCAGTGACAGCACTATGAAGGCGCTGGCAGACGTCATCCTTGGACAGCCTCGGGTTTCAAGGTCGCGCCCAAGTCCTGCTTGGGATTTGCAGGGCGCTGAAAAAACATCCCCGCCGCTTGCAGGACGGGAAAATCATCCTGATCCGGCGGAAAGGTGGCTTGCCATTCCGGGCAGACCCCGGAACGCAGTGCGTTTCCCCGCCCGGTCACAGACCTTGATTCCATAAGGACCCGTCACGCAAGCGCAACCAAGGCCGACACCCGCCGGGGGAGGCGCGGGCACCGGCCCGGGGCTGTGGCCTTCGGCTGGCTTGTGTCCAGCGTGACGATATGGCCGGGGCCATGACACGGGCCGGAATGCGCGGGGCGCGCAGGCGGAATAGCTTTCTGCGTTCCGTTCCGGCAGCCCCTGCAGCCAGCGCTTCTTCAGCACCCGTCTACCCCACCCGGAGCACGATCTTGCCGATATGGCCAGAGCTCTCCATGCGGCGGTGCGCCTCTGCCGCGTCTTCCAGGGCGTATTCCGAATCCAGCACCACCCGCAGCTTCCCGGCCGCGATCATCGGCCAGACGTGCTGTTCCAGTTCGGCGGCATAGCCAGCCTTCGCCAGATCAGACTGCGGACGCAGGGTGCTGCCGGTGATGGTCAGCCGCCGCATCATCACCTCGGCAAAGTTCAGTTCCACCTTCGCCCCGCTCAGAAAGGCGATCTGCACCAGCCGCCCGTCATCGGCCAGCGCCTTGACATTGCGCGGCAGGTAAGACCCGCCGACCATGTCCAGGATCAGGTTCGCGCCCCCTTCGGCGCGCAGGATGGCGACGAAATCCCCGGACCGGTAATTGATCGCGCGCTCGGCACCCAGCGCCAGACAGGCTGCGCATTTGTCATCCGACCCGGCGGTGGCAAAGACCCGCGCCCCCAGCGCCGCCGCAATCTGAATCGCGGTGGTGCCGATGCCGGATGATCCGCCATGCACCAGAAATCGCTCGCCCGCCCGCAGCCCGCCGCGCAGAACCATGTTCGACCAGACGGTGAAGCAGGTTTCGGGCAGGCCGGCCGCCGCCTGCAGATCCATCCCGGCAGGGACAGGCAGGGCATGGGCGGCATTCGTGACCGCATATTCGGCATAGCCGCCGCCCGGCAGCAGCGCGCACACCCTGTCGCCGATCTGCCAGCGCGCAACGCCCGGACCCACCTCCACCACCACGCCCGACGCCTCGAGCCCCGGCAGGGGCGAGGCATTGGCAGGCGGCGCATAGGCCCCGGCCCGCTGCAGCGCATCCGGGCGGTTGACCCCCGCATAGGCCACACGGATCACGATCTGGCCATGGCCGGGAACCGGCACGGGCAGGATCACCGGCTTGAGCACCTCTGGCCCGCCGGGTTCGGAAATTGCCACGGCGCGCATCGTATGGGACAGGGCCATGAAACCTCTCAGAACCGGAACCTGCCGGGCAGGTCATCCGGCACGGTGGGGGCCTTGACCGCTTCCATCAGTTTCAGCGGCCCCGCCAGCAGCGCTTTCGACAGCGGGTTGTTGCGCAGGCCAGCCTTCGCCTTTTCGATCCGCATGACATCCTCAATCCGCCTGTCCAGAAACTCCCAGGTGGCCTGATGCCCGATGCTGTCATCGCCCAGCCAGAACAGCACGGTCGCGGCATAGACCGCAGACAGGGTGGCCCGCTTGGTGTACCAGTTCACATCGCGCGATGTGTCACCCAGCGCGTCCCAGATCGCGTCTGCCGTGCCCCAGAACGCCTTGGCCCCATCCGCCGCATGGGTGGGCAGCGCGAACAGCGTGGCACCGCGCCGCACCACTTCCTTGTCGGTCACCGACTCCAGCCGGAAGCGGATCGCGGCCGCAACCCGGTCGCGGTAGCGCATGGCAGCAAGGTCCGTCGCCCTCAGCTTTGAAACCATCGCGTCGTCGCCGCGCCGGTGAAAGGCCAGCGCCAGATCAACCGCCCCGCGCGGGAACAGCGCCCGTGCCAGGCCGGGTTCCACCCCCGATGCCGCAATTGCGGCCCGCAGGGTGGTGTCGGACCAGCCATCGAACGGCACATGCGCCAGGGCTGCGTCCAGAACGGCGGTCTTTGCGGCCAGTAGGGTGTCGTCCGTTTCGGTGGTCATGTCCTGCGCTCCTGTGTCGTCGCCAGAAGTATAGCGCTTGCACGCCAGAGGCAAACGGCAGCGGTGGACAAGCCCCCCCGCTTTTGCTATCGCTCGGCCCGCCTGCACAAATTGTGCAACTCTAACTTAGGAAGGTGGTGAAAACCACATGCAGGTCAGCGTTCGCGACAACAATGTCGATCAGGCCCTTCGGGCTTTGAAGAAAAAGCTCCAGCGCGAGGGTGTGTTTCGGGAAATGAAGCTCAAGCAGCATTTCGAGAAACCCTCGGTCAAGAAAGCGCGGGAAAAAGCCGAAGCCGTGCGCCGTGCGCGCAAGCTCGCGCGCAAGAAATTGCAACGGGAAGGCGGCCTCTGAGCCTTTTGTGAACTCTGTCGCCGCAAGGCGAAGGGCGGGGCAACCCGCCATCCGATCAACCCCCGTGCCCCGGCCCGGGGGTTTTTCGTTGGCCTGTCTGAAAGTACCAGGTGCGCGTCACAGGGTGCGGAAGGATCATCGGGGAAATGGCCATGGCTCCCGGCGCGGCGGTCCATCGCGCCCTGGCCGGAAAATCGCTGTGCCAGCCCGGCCCAATCGAGGGAAGAACCCTGCCCGCCGACGAAATCCTGCGGCCCGAGGTGACAACGCGGCGCAGGCCCGTGTCGAAACCCGCCCGCCCGACATCACTGACCTGCCGCAAAGGCCAGTTGTCACCGTCGAGGCCGGTTTCATGACCCGCCCCGTCAGGGCCACGGGCCGGGTGCGCCAAGGCCCGCGCGGCCGTCACGCCCCCCGGGTGTCGCCGATTGCCACGTGCCACCACCGGGGGCGGCGGCTTGCGTAAGAATGGCCGACAGGCGCAAGCGCCTTGCGGTTCGGCGCATCGAAGCTGCCGATGACCAGGGCGACGACCCCGCTGTCATCTAGGGCACCCAGCGTGCTGCCGCAGGTGGGGCAGAAGGCGCGGCTTGACCCCTTGGAAGAGCGCCATGTTGCAGGCGGGCCGCCGGGACCGGTCCAGTCCACGTGACCGGGCGGGAATTCTGCCCAGCACAGGGTCAGCGCCCCCGAATGACGCTGGCACATCCGGCAGGAACAGGTATGGGGCGATCCCGCCGGGCCCGTGGCCCGGAACCGGATGTGCCCGCACAGGCATCCGCCTTCATATCCGGTGGCAGCCATCCGACATCCGCCCTTTCAGTGCCTTCGAAAGCGGCACCTATGCGCGGACATATGCCGTTCAAGTGTGCTTCGCCCGATTTCGTAACCTGCAGACAGGAAAAATTCTTGCCGTCCCTGTTCGCAGAACGCAAAGTCGGTGCGCGCTGGAGGGGGACCGGCCTTCGGGGATATTCCAGTTCCATGCGCCGACGCCCTGCAGCAGGCACAGAGCCATGCGCCACGACTGGATCTTTGACGTTCTGACCGATCTGCGCAGCTATGCCGTGCAGAACGGGCTGCTTGATCTTGCCGAACAGGTCGACATCACCCTGAGCACGGCGCGGCGGGACGTGGCCGCCGCCGACCGGCCCAAGGGCGGAGCAGAGGCCATGCTGCAGAACGAAACACCGACGCCGCGCCGCAGGCATTGAGGCGCGAAAGCGGTTCCACCCCGTGTCCGAACTGCGTAAGGTCGCGCCATGTCCGTGACCCTTCCCATCCTGTCCGAAGATCAGGCCGAGGCCTGGGATCGCCTGTCGCACCAGTTGCAGGGCATGGGCGTGGACCTGACCGCAGGCACGATCACCCCGCAGGCCGAGGGCAAGGCCGCAGTGCTGGCGGTGGTGGGCAAGGCCGGGTCGGGCAAGACGATGCTGCTGGCCAGCCTTTATAAGTCCCTGGCCGCTGCGGGAGTCGACATCATTTCCGGCGACTATGAAGGGCGCAGGCGAAAGGACCGGCGGACACTGGCCATCCTGGCACCGACGAACAAGGCGGCCTCGGTGCTGCGGCTGCGCGGCGTTCCGGCGACCACGATCCACCGCATCCTTTACACCCCGGTCTACGACCCGCAGTACGAACGCATTGCCGAATGGCTGACGGGCAACGGCCCGCGCCCCGCGGTCGAGGGACTGACCGACCTGGCCCTGGACCGCGCCAAAGCCTTCCATGACCAGGTCCCGTCAATTCCGGGTGCCCTTGCCTCGGCTGGCCTGCGCGGATCGGATTTCATCAAGGGCTGGAAGCGCCGGGACGAGCCGCTGGACATCGGGCTGGTCGATGAAAGCTCGATGCTGGACGAACGCCAGTTCGACGATCTGCGCGAGATCTTCCCGACGCTGATCCTGTTCGGCGATCCGGCGCAGCTTGCCCCCGTGGGCCTGTCGGGCGAGATGGTGTTCGACCGCCTGGGGGCCACACGCAAGCTGGCGCTGAAGCGCATCCACCGCCAGGCGGCAGACAACCCGATTCTGGATCTGGCCCATGCGCTGGGCGATCCGGAACTTGGCTTTGAGGCCTTCGAGCGGATGGTCGAAGAAACCGCAGCCCGGGATCCGCGCGTCATCGTGGCGCAGCGCGTCAATGCCGATCTGATGGCCCGCTCGCCGGTCCTGGTCTGGCGCAACGTCACGCGCATCCGCCTGATCACCGCATTCCGGACCGCCCAGGGGGCCCCGGATGACCGGCTGATCCCGGGCGAGCCGCTGATCTGCGACGGGATCGAACTGCCCCTGAAACACCGCAAGAAGCGCATCGACCTTGAGGCACGCGGCCTGATCAAGGGCGCGCAGGCCATCTATCTTGGGCCGGGAACGCGGGACGGGTTTGCCCGGCTGCATGTTGTGGGCGCGGAAGAGCCGCAGGTATCGGCCGCGTCGATCATCAAGATCGAAAGGCCGGACGCAGCCGAGCCGTTCATCCCCTCGGCTGCGCGCATGGGGGCGGCCTTTTTGCACGGGGCTGCGGTGACCATCCACAAGGCGCAGGGCAGCCAGTGGGAGGATGTGCAGGTCTTTGCCCCCGATCTGTTCGCCGCCTCTCAGGCGGGCCGGATCGAGGCGGGCCTGCCCCTGTGGAAACGCCTCGCTTATGTTGCGATCACCCGCGCCGAGCAGCGCCTGCACTGGGTGGTGCGCAGCCGCCTGGCCCTGCCGACCCTGCCGCTGGGGGTTGCCGATCTGCCGCAGAAACCCTCCACCCTGGCGCTTGCCGCGGGCGATTGACGGCCCCTTGGCTTGGTCCCCGGCCCGCCCTACTGTGCCCAGGCTATTCGAAAGGAAGTTCCGATGCGTTGTGTCTTTGTCCAGTTCCGCTGCACCCCCGGCAAGACATATGAGGTGGCGACCGCGATCTATGACCGCGAAGTGGTGTCCGAGCTGTATTCGACATCGGGGGAATATGACCTGATCGCCAAGGTCTATATCCCGGAAGACAAGGATGTGGGCCATTTCCTGTCGGCACGCCTATTCGACATTCCCGGAATCGTGCGCACCCTGACGACCATGACCTTCAAGGCGTTCTGACAGGGTGCCAGGAAAGCATCCCCGCCGCCCGCCGGACGGGAAAATCATCCTGATCCGCCGGAAAAGCAGCTTGCCATTCCGGGTGGACCCCGAAACGCACCGCGTTTTCCCGCCTCGTCTGAGACCAAGGTTCCATAAGGACCCGTCACGCAGGCGCAACGAAAGGCCGGTGCCCGACCCTGCGGGGGTAATGCGCCCGCCGGGGGGCTGGCATGCGTTCAGCGCGGCGTTGCGGCGGGGGCGATGGCCCCTGCCAATGCAAGGGTTCACGGTGGGACGTCCTCCGACACCCGATGTCCCGATCCTTCCCGGATAGCGCAATGCAAAGGCGCCCCTCCGGGCGGGAACAGGAAACGCAGCGCGTTTCCCCGCCCGTGCGGAACGGTGCCCCGCAGACCGGCAGGTCCGGGACCAGCAGAAGGCCAGCGCCCAACCCGGCGGGAGCGAAGCGCCCGCCATGGGCGGGTCGGGCGCTGGCCGGGGGGGCTTTGGCCCCCGGCGGGCGTGCAGGACGCACAGCGCAGAGCCAGAGCGATGGCCCTGGCCAGGCCGCGCGGAACGCGCGCAGGCGGAAAAGTCTTCTGCTTTCCGTTAAGCCGACCCGTATGTTCAGCACCTTTGCAGTGGCATGTTAGGATAGGCTCTTCTTGGGTGCGCGATGCGAAGAATTGCCTGGGGTTCAAAGCGGCGATCAGCAAAGTGCGCACCAGTGCAGACGGACCTTTGGTTCTCCGATTTATCCGCGCTGACGGTTGACGGCACCGAGCAGAATTTCTTCCACGGTCGGTATTGCCGCTTTTGCAATTTTCAAAGTTGCGCGTTCGAGGCGTGCGGGGTTGTTGATTTCCCCGCCCCAGAAACCGTGCTGGCCGCCGTTCTTTGCCACAGCCTGCGCAGTCGCCATCACTCCACCCGATCCGACGTCCAGAAGGGCGACATCTGCTGATCCGGTTGAGGGATCCATCCGGACCACAAGCAAGTAATTGTAGCGCTGCCGACGTGCCGCCTCGATCATGTTTTCCTTGGTGCCATACCAACGACTGACGTCGCTGGATATCAGGGGTGTAAAGCTTCCCAGATTCTCTGAACGCTTTGCCAGATCTTCCCAAAGGGCCTCTTCTTCCGTGCCAGGGGCTTGTGTTCGTCCGTAAACAACACGCGCAAGGGCAAAGCGGGCAGGCAGTTCAAAGTGCTCCGGGGTGTGCGAGGTCACAGGAACGGGCGGCGCGTCCCCCACAAAGTGGGGCGCAGAACAAGCGCTGAGCAGCGCAAGAAAAGTGGTAATCGCTATAGGTTTCACTGTTTTCTCCCATCCACCAGGTCAAGCTTGCATTACATGTGCGATTTGCACATGGCACTTTGTCGTTGCTGCGTCAAGAAAAATGCGCGAATTACACATATGTTTTGGCTAGACCCGATTCTTCGCCGCCTTGCATGGCTTGCCGTCCGGAAAGGGTGGTTGTTTCCGGTATTGGAGCACCGATTGCGGCACGCCTATATTGAGGCCGCAGTTGCCCTTTGCGGTGGGGCGGCGACGGACAGCAAGGTCAGCATCGTGACAGGGTTGCAGCGACGCGACATCGCCCGTTTGCGCCGCGAAACTGCTCCTCTACAGAACCAACGTCAGCCATTGGCTGAAATCATTGCAAGATGGTCGAATGATCCAGACTATGACCCCAAGGGGATCCCCGTAAATGGCGACGGCGCGAGTTTTGCAACCCTCGCGCGCAGTGTTCGAAAGGACGTGCATCCTCGTACTTTCTTGGACGTTCTGATAGAAAACGGTGCGGTCACTGAAATCGACGGCAGGGTCATCCTGAACACGCGAAGCTATCAGCCGCTTGCTGGATCTGATGATCAATTGGCCTATCTCGCGGATAACGTTGGGGATCACCTTGCGAGCGCGGTTTCGAACGTTGTGGACGGGGCACGAAACTACGACATGGGTGTTCACTACAAGGGCCTCTCTGCCAAAGCGATCAAGGACCTGGACACACAGTTCCGAAACCGCATGAGCCAAACGCTCAATGAACTGGATACGATGGCTCGAAACATGCCAGCGACGGAAGACGGACCATATCGGTTCCGCGCAGGTGGATACTTTTTCGACGATGTGGATACAAAGGAGAGGCAAGATGATCCGTAAGGCAATTGCACTCGTCGCCCTCCTCACGCTCGTCGCTTGTTCCATGCCAGACATGTCTGCCGACAAGGAATGCCCGCGTGAGGGTGGTATAGGTGGGACAGGCGCGTGTACGACAGATCAGTGAGGTATCGGTGGGTACGCGCGATGGCGGTGCCTTGCGCACCTTCTCCAGCAAGATGCCGCTACGCGCGCAACAGGCGGAAGCCGACCGAGGCGGCCCAGCCCGCCACGACCGCGATCAGCAGCGACATCAGCCCGTAGATCAGCGGCTGCTGACGGGCAAGATTGGTGAGCCAGCGTTCCAGCCCCTCTTTGCGGACGTTGATCGTGCTTTCCAGCGAATCGATCACCACCCCGCCGCGCGTCAGAAAGATGCGGACCCGGTAATCACCCTCGGTCAGGTTGGCCGGCAGCGCCACATCGGCCCGAAAGAGTGTGTCCTGCGACAGGGTCACGGCCCCTTCGCGCATCCCGTAAGCCCCCGATGCCGCGCGGATGCGGATCAGCGCCTCGGTAAAGCTGGGGGCATCCAGGTTCTCGGCGGCGACGCCAACGGCGCGGATGGCGCGGGGGATGGAGATGCGGTGCCGCAGATCTTCGGTCTCGGTCAGGATCTGTGGCAGCGGCGCGGTGGTTGCGATGGCGTAGAAGCTGGGCGCCTGATCGATCTGGACGGCGCTGGTGTTCACCCACAGCCCGAAGCGGCGGTCCTTGCTGCGCACCATGACCGGCATGGCGGGGCCTTCGGCAGTGATGATCACTTGCAGCGGCGGCCCTTCCGGCTCGGGCGCGTTGCGCTTGACCGCGCCATAGACCAAGATTTCCGATCCCTGGAACTGAGCGGTGATCGAGACCCGGGTCTGGCTGAGGCCAGCCACCACGGTTTCCTGCGCAAAGGCCGGTGCGATCATCATCAGGAAGGCAAACAGCCGGATCATGGCAGGCGCATCGGGGTCAGGGAATACAGCTCTGCCGGTTGCAGAACCAGGTCAAGCGCGATCTTGGCCGCAACCGCCAGCACCAGCAGCGCCAGCAGGATGCGCAGCTGTTCCGCCTTCAGTTTCAGTCCCGCCTGCGCGCCGATCTGCGCGCCGATCACCCCGCCGATGATCAGAAGCAGGGCCAGCGCCATGTCCACCGAAAAGCTGGTGGTGGCATGCATGACCGTGGTGAAGCCGGTGATGAAGATGATCTGGAACAGCGAGGTCCCGACCACAACCTTTGTCGGCATGCCCAGAACATAGATCATCGCCGGCACCATGATGAAGCCGCCGCCCACCCCCATGATCGCCGCCAGAAAGCCGACCAGCGCCCCGACACAGACCGGGGGAATGACACTGATATAGAGCCCCGAAGTCCGGAACTTCATTTTCAGCGGTAGCCGGTGCACCAGCAGGTGTTCATGACTGCGCCGCGGCTTTGCCCCGGGCCGGGTGGCGCGGCGCAGGGCGCGCAGGCTTTCCTGCAGCATCAAGGCCCCGATCAGGCCCAGAAACAGCACATAGGACAGCTGGATCAGCAGATCGACCTGACCCGCCGCGCTGAACCGGGCGAAGACACCGATCCCCAGTGTCGATCCGGCAAGACCGCCCGCCAGCAGCACCAGCCCCATGCGGAAATCCACCGTCCGCCGCCGCAGATGCGCCAGCACCCCCGAAACCGACGAGGCGACAACCTGGTTGGCACCGGTGGCCACCGCAATGGCCGGCGGGATGCCGATGAAGAAAAGAAGCGGCGTGATCAGAAAACCACCGCCGACGCCGAACATGCCCGACAGGAAGCCCACGATGCCGCCCAGCCCGAGAAGGACGAAGATGTTTACCGAAACCTCGGCAATTGGCAGGTACATTTGCATTGCGGCCGTGCGGGACAGGGGCGTGGGACAAAGCCTTGGCCCGCCGGGGCAGCACTGTCAAACCACAACCGCATCCCGAGCGCGGATTACAGCGGCACCCTTGCACACGGGACTCAGATCGGGTCGTTGCCAAGCCCGCGCAGCATGCGGCGCAGGACCTTTTCCAGCTTCACCGCGCCCAGCGGGGCCATGGCCTTGGTGTGTTCGTGGCTGATCCTTTCGGTGCCAAGGCCGGCAGCCATGTTCGTGACGGAAGAAATCGCGGCTACGCGCAGCCCAAGGAAACGCGCCAGGATCACTTCGGGAACGGTCGACATGCCCACGGCATCGCCGCCCAGAAGGCGGATCGCCCGGATCTCGGCGGGGGTTTCGAACGAGGGGCCGGAATACCAGGCATAGACGCCCTCGGGCAGCGCCACGCCTTCGGCATCTGCCGCTGCGCGAAGGCGGGCGCGCAGGGCGGGATCATGCGCATCCGTCATCGGCACGAAGCGGGCCTCGGTCGGCTCGCCGATCAGCGGGTTCAGACCCGAGAAATTGATATGATCGGACAGAAGCATCAGATCACCGGGCCGGATATCGGCGCGCATCGATCCGGCGGCGTTGGTGGCAATCACCGCTTCGGCCCCCAGCGCCTTCAGCACCTCCAGCGGCAGGCGCATCGCCGCCGGGTTGCCGGTTTCATAGTAATGGGCGCGCCCGCCGAAGACGGCAACGCGGACCCCTTCCAGATCGCCCACAACCAGTTTCGGATCATGGCCCGAGACGGCGGCATGCGGAAAGCCGGGCAGGTCGGCGTAATCGATAGCCACGCCCTGCACGGCCGCCGCCAGATGGCCAAGGCCCGAACCAAGGATCAGCCCCAGACGCACCGGTGCCGCACCTGCGCGCGCCTGGATCAGGGCGGCAAGCTCAGCGCTCTTTGACATAGGGCTCGCCCCCTGCACGGGGTGGGATCGCCTTGCCGACAAAGCCCGCCAGCACCAGGACCGTCAGGATATAGGGCAGCGCATCCAGCAGCGACACCGGGATTCTTACCCCCGCCACGCCTTCGGCAACATCGGGGCGCAGCGCCAGCGCCTGGAAAAAGCCGAACAGCAGCGTGGCCCACAGCGCCCCCCAGGGCCGCCATTTCGCAAAGATCAGCGCCGCAAGCGCAATGTAGCCGCGCCCTGCCGTCATCTCGCGCCCGAACCCGGCCTGCAGGGCCGTCGCCATATAGGCCCCCGCCAATCCGCACAGGATGCCTGTGATCGCCACGGCGGCATAGCGCAGATAAACCACCGAAATCCCCGCCGTATCCACCGCTGCCGGGTTCTCGCCCACGGCCCGCAGACGCAAGCCAAAGCGCGTGCGATACAGAACCCAGGCCGTCGCCGGAACCGCAAGCAGCGCGATATAGGTCAGGATCGTATGGCCCGACAACAGGTCGGCATAGATCGGCCCAAGGATGGGCACGTCCCTGACCGCATCGGCGAAGGGCAGGGTCAGGTGTTGGAAGCGCGCGGCACCGTCCAGCGGGGGCGTACGCCCGCCCTGGCCGAACAGCCGCTGTGCCACAAGGACGGTGATCCCCGACGCCAGGAAGTTCAGCGCCACACCCGAAATCAGCTGATTGCCCCGGAAGGTGATCGAGGCAACCCCATGAAGTGCCGCCAGCAGCAGCGAGGCCGCGATCCCCGCCCCCAGCCCCAGCCAGACCGACCCCGTCAGCGCCGCCACCGCGCCCGAGGCCATGGCGGCCATCAGCATCTTGCCTTCCAGCCCGATGTCGAAAATCCCCGCACGTTCGGAAAAAAGGCCCGCCAGACAGGCCAGCAGCAGGGGCGTTGCCAGCCGCAGGGTCGAATCGAGGATCTGGATAAGGGTTGCGAAATCCATCATGCGGCCTTCGGGCTGCGCAGGCGGAACAACCGGCCCAGCAGCATGCGTACCATCTGGTCCAGCGCCCCCGTGAACAGGATCACCAGACCCTGCACCACGATGCGCAGCTCGATCGGGATCGATGTCCACAGGCCAAGCTCGGCCCCGCCCTGGTAGAGAAAACCGAACAGAAGTGCCGCCAGCAGGACACCGATGGGGTGGTTTCGTCCCATCAGCGCCACGGCGATGCCGATGAACCCGGCCCCTTCGGTTGAATTCTGCACCAGGCGTTCGCTTTCGCCCATCACGTTGTTGATTGACATCAGCCCGGCAAGCGCCCCCGACAGCAGCATGGTGACCATGATGATGCGGAACGGATTGATCCCGGCATAGCGCGCCGCCGGTTCCGACCGGCCAAAGGCGCGGATCTCATAGCCCAGCCGCGTGCGCCACAGCAGCGCCCAGACCAGAACGCAGGCGGCCAGGGCGACAAGGAAGGTGACATTGGCAGGCACTGTCCTGGTGAAGATCAGGCTGAAGCCCGGAATCTGGTCCAGCGTCGGCAGGTTGGTGCCGGGCGGAAAGCGCGCTGTCGCCGGGTCCATCTGGCCCGCAGGGCGCAGCACATCAACCAGCATATAGACGATCAGCGCCGAGGCGATGTAGTTGAACATGATCGTCGTGATCACGATATGGCTGCCGCGCCGTGCCTGCAGATAGGCCGGTATCGCCGCCCAGGCCGCGCCGAACAGCGCCGCCCCCAGGCTTGCCGCCAGCAGGGCCACGGTCCAGTGCGGCCAGGGCAGGGCCAGGCAGACCAGCGCCACGCCCAGGCCGCCCAACTGCGCCTGACCTTCGCCGCCGATGTTGAACAGGCTGGCATGAAAGGCGATGGTCACGGCAAGACCGGTGAAGATGAAGCTGGTTGCGTAATAAAGCGTGTAACCCCATCCGTAGGGCGAACCGAGCGCACCCGTGACCATGACGTTCAGCGCCTCGACCGGGTCCTGTCCGATGGCCAGAATGACCAGGGCCGACAGAACGGCGGCGCACAGAAGGCTGATCAGGGGCACCAGCACCACATCTGCCCATCCGGGAAGCTTGTCCATCAGGCCGCCCCTTTCACCGGGTCTGGGCCGGCGACCCCGGCCATCAGCAGGCCCAGCTCGCGTTCATTCGTCGCGGACGGGTCGCGTTCGCCCATGATGCGCCCGTCGAACATGACCGCGATCCGGTCGGACAGGCTCATGATTTCGTCCAGTTCCACGCTGACCAGAAGAATCGCCTTGCCCGCATCGCGCAGCGCCAGGATCTGCTTGTGGATGAATTCGATCGCACCGATATCGACGCCGCGGGTCGGCTGACCGACCAGAAGCAGGTCGGGGTTGCGTTCGATCTCGCGCGCGACAACGATCTTCTGCTGGTTGCCGCCGCTGAAGCTTTTCGCGACAAGCGTCGGGATCGGCGGGCGCACGTCAAAGCGTTCCATCTTGCGGGCGGTATCGGCGCGCACGGCGTCATTGTCCATGAACAGGGCGTTCTTCTGGTATTCCGGCGCATTGTGATAGCCGAAGGCCATGTTTTCCCAGGCGGTGAAATCCATGATCAGGCCCAGACGCTGGCGGTCTTCGGGCACATGGGCTATGCCCTGACGCCGCCGCGACTGCCCGTCGGAATGCCGCCCTGTCAGGTCAAGCACCTGTCCGTTCAGGCGCACGCTGCCGCTGCCGCTGGCGATGCCGCCCAACACTGCCAGCAGTTCCGACTGGCCGTTCCCGGCGACGCCGGCGATCCCCAGGATTTCGCCCGCCCGGATGTGCAGGCTGATGCCCTTGAGCCGTTCGATGCCGTCCTCATCCTTCACCGAGAGGTTTTCCACCTCGAGCACGGTCTTGCCGGGGGCGGCGGGGCGCTTTTCGACATGCAGCAGAACCTTGCGGCCCACCATAAGCTCGGCAAGCTGTTCGGGGCTGGTCCCGGCAGTCTGGACGGTTGCCACCATCTCGCCGCGCCGCATGACGCTGACGGTATCGGTGATCCGCATGATCTCGCGCAGCTTGTGGGTGATCAGGATCACCGTCTTGCCCTGCTCGCGCAGCCCGCCCAGGATGCGAAACAGATGGTCAGCCTCATCCGGTGTGAGCACGCCCGTCGGTTCATCCAGGATCAGAATTTCTGCCTGCCGGTACAGGGCCTTGAGGATTTCAACCCGCTGCTGAAGCCCGACCGAAAGATCCTCGATCAGCGCATCTGGATCGACGTCAAGCTCGTACTCGCGGCTGAGATCTTCCAGCACGCGGCGGGCCTTTGCCAGCGAGGGGCGCAAGAGGCGGCCATCTTCGGCACCCAGCACGACGTTTTCAAGGACGGTGAAATTCTGCACCAGCTTGAAATGCTGAAACACCATGCCGATGCCGGCGCGGATCGCACTTTGGCTGTCGGGAATCTGGGTGGGTGTGCCGTTGATGAATATCTGGCCCGAGTCGGCCTTGTAGAACCCGTAAAGGATCGACATCAGTGTCGATTTTCCGGCACCGTTTTCGCCGATGATGCCGTGAATGGTGCCGGGGCGCACCAGAATGGAGATGTCCTTGTTGGCCTGCACCGTGCCGAAGGCCTTGGAAATGCCGCGCAGTTCAATGGCGGGCGGCGCTGGGGCGGCAGTTGCCTGCCGCCCCGACATGGTGTTGCCGGTCATCACAGACCCTTATTCGACCGGGCAGGTGTTGTCCGACATGAAGTCATGCACGGTGATTTCGCCGGACTTGATCTTGTCGGCGGCGGCATTGACCGCGTCCTGCATGTCCTGCGTCAGCAGGGCCGCGTTGTTTTCATCCAGCGCATAGCCGACACCGTCTGCCTTCAGGTCCATGACCGAGACGCCTGCGGCCAGGTTTTCACCTTCCTTGAACGCCTCATAGACCGCGTTATCCACGCGCTTGAGCATCGAGGTCAGGACCTTGCCGGGGTGCAGGTGGTTCTGGTTGCTGTCAACGCCGATCGACAGGATGCCCCCGTCGGCTGCAGCCTGCAGAACGCCAACGCCGGTTCCGCCGGCGGCGGCAAAGATCACATCCGCGCCCTGGCTGATCTGGGCGGCGGTCAGCTCCGCGCCCTTGACCGGGTCATTCCAGGCGGCCGGGGTGGTGCCGGTCATGTTCTGGATGATCTTGGCATCCGGGTTCACCGCCTTGACGCCCTGGGCATAGCCGCAGCCGAAGCGGCGGATCAGCGGAATGTCCATCCCGCCGATGAAGCCCACCGTCCCGGTCTTGGAGGCCATGGCGGCCAGCATCCCCACAAGGTAAGAGCCTTCCTGTTCGGTGAAGACGACGGATTTCACGTTCGGCTGGTCGACAACCATATCGACAATGGCGAACCGGGTATCGGGATAGTCGGGGGCGACCTGGTTCAGCACATCGCCAAAGGCAAAGCCGGTCATGACAATGGGGTTGGCACCCGATTCTGCCAGGCGGCGCAGGGCCTGTTCGCGCTGCGCTTCGGACTGCATTTCCAGTTCCTTGAACGTGCCACCGGTTTCGGCGGCCCATTTCTGAGCACCGTTGAAGGCCGCCTCGTTGAAGGATTTGTCAAATTTGCCGCCAAGGTCAAAGATGATCGCGGGGTCGGCCAGGGATATGCCGGCCGTCAGGGCCAGCGTTGCCGCTGCACCAAGCAGTGATTTCATGTAGGTCATCGAACCCTCCCGGTTGCTGTGTTTGGCTGCCGTCGGGCGACCCCGGCGGATTACCCGCGATTTAGGGCCGGAACGCCACGACCGGTCAAGTCCGATTCTGCGCGGCCCCGCCACGTGCCGACCGGGCAGGGGCCGCCCGGTCGCCTTTATCAGGGTGCTGAAAGGTGTCGGCCGCATGGGCTGCCTGACCGGAAAGCGGGAACCTCTTACGCCTGCACGCGCCTTGCGCATCCTGTCCGGGGCCATCGCCCCTGCCACAGCGCCAGGTTGATCCTGGGCCAGCCGGGGGTCAAAGCCCCCGGCCAGCACCCGCCCCGCCCCCGGCGGGCGCTTTGCCCCCGTCGGGTCGGGCGCTGGCCTCTGGTTCTCCCGGACCTGCCGGTCTACAAGGCACCGTTTCGCGCGGGCGGGGGAAACGCGGGTCGCGTTTCCTGTTCCCGCCCGGACGGGCGTTCTCGCGGATGCCCGGAATCTCTGGCAGGGGCCATCGCCCCTGCCACAGCGCCACGCCGGGACCAGGACCGGCCGGGGGCCAAAGCCCCCGGCCAGCGCCCGCCCCGCCACCGGCGGGCGTTTCGCCCCCGCTGGGTCGGGCGCTGGCCTTTCGTGGTGCCTGGACCCACCGGTCTACAGGGCACCGTTGCGCGCGGGCGGG
>JADCEF010000067.1 GCA_020250445.1 Rhodobacter sp. | reverse complement strand
GCAGGGGCGATGGCCCCTGCCATTGAAGCGGATTCGGTGCCGTCGCCCGTCCGGGCGGGATCGGGTAACGCATCGCGTTTCCCCCGCCCGCGCGGGACGCTGCCCCGCAGACCGGCAGGTCCGGGAACAACGAAATGCCAGCGCCCGACCCGGCGGGGGCGAAGCGCCCGCCGATGGCGGGGCGGGCGCTGGCCGGGGGCTTTGGCCCCCGGCTGGTCAAGGATCAGCGCAGCACTGTGGCAGGGGCGATGGCCCCTGCGATTGAAGCAGTGGAAGTGCCTTCGCCTCTCCGGGCGGGATCAGGAAACGCATCGCGTTTCCCCCGCCCGCGCGCAACGGTGCCCTGTAGACCGGTGGGTCCAGGCACCACGAAAGGCCAGCGCCCGACCCGGCGGGGGCGAAGCGCCCGCCGGTGGCGGGGCGGGCGCTGGCCGGGGGCTTTGGCCCCCGGCTGGTCCTGATTCCAGCGCAGCGCTGTGGCAGGGGCGATGGCCCCTGCCATTGCAGCGGTGACAGTGCTTTCGTCAGTGCGAGCGGGGGAAACGCGACCCGCGTTTCACCCGCCCGCGCGCGACGCTTCCACAAAAACCGGTGCCGCCCGCACCAACGGCAGGCCAACACCCGACCCGGCGGGAGAGAAGCGCCCGTTGGGGACGGGGCGGGCGATGGCCGGGGGCTTAGGCCCCCGGCAGGTCCTGATCCCGGCGGGACGCTGTGGCAGGGGCGATGGCCCCTGCCAGGATGCGCAAAGAGCGCGCAGGCGCAAGAGGTTGCCGTTTTGCGGTCAGGCAGCCCCGGTGGCCGACACCTTTTCAACGCCCTGTCAGGTCAAGAAAAGGGGCGGGGAAGCGACGCGCGGGACATGCGTGCACGGTTGGGCAATGCGCTGGCCCATGAACCGCGCCCATCCCGGCCCGGGCCCCACAACAGGCTGCGGGCGATGGCCCTGCATTCCGCGAAAGATTATTGCGCAAGCCGGGCGCAATCCTTACATATCCATGCGAAAGGGAGACCCCGCACATGGCCGGATCGAAGCTGGACCCCATCGACCGCCATATCCTGGCCGAATTGCAGGCCGATGGCCGGATGACCAATGTCGAACTGGCCAAACGGGTGGGCATTTCCGCCCCGCCCTGCCTGCGCCGGGTCCGCACGCTGGAAGAGGCCGGCTACATCCGCGGCTATCATGCCGATATCGATGCGCGCGAGTTGGGCTTTGAAGTGCAGGTTTTCGCCATGGTGCGCCTGCAAAGCCAGGCCGAGGTCGATCTTTCGGCCTTCGAGGCACGGGCGAAGGCCTGGCCGCTGGTGCGCGAATGCCACATGCTGAACGGCGAGATCGATTTCATTCTGAAATGCGTGGCCCCCGACCTGTCCACCTTCCAGCGCTTTCTGACGACCCAGCTGACATCGGCGGACAATGTGGCCAGTGTGAAGACCAGCCTTGTCATCCGCTGCGCCAAGGACGAGCCGGGCCTGCCGTTCGATGTGCTGGAAGAGCGGTTGAGGAAGACAGCATAACCAGCCCCTCTTCTCCCTCCTAGAAACGGTTTCCTTGAGTGACGCGGCTATACAACAACGATGTCGTCGGATACGCCGCGACCACTCAACCAACGTCGTGCCAGCACCGAACGGCTTCAGCCAAACCGATTTGCACCGGGGTCGCCCCGCTGACAGAAAAAGACCAACAATACAATATAGTATATCAGGATTGCGGCCACGTACACGACCAGGAGGCCAACGAACTCGTCCCTGCTGTTTGGGTTGGCGAAGCCGATAATGCCAATCAGCACGCTCGAGGCGAGGAATCCCAAAAAGAAGCCACCAAGCCACCAACCTGAGCGATTGGTATCGTGCAGCCTCCGATATCCTACCGCGACGCTGGGCAAGAACATCACCAAACTTGCTATCAAGTTGATTGGTGACAGATTATTGTCACTGCCGAAAACGGCCATGTCTACCAAGCCAGTCGTGATTCCGACAAGACCGCTGAACAGAAGGAAATACCAGTATTCCGAGCGGCTGGCTCGGCCCGAAAAAGTGGCATACTTGTTGAAGCAGACCGAGATTGCTTCGGCAAACCCGCGCGCTGGCGCACCGAAATATAGCGAGGGAGCACCCACGCCATTTGCAACTTCGCCAATCACACGTCCCTGCGATGAATGTGTTCCGGCATTTGGCACACGCGGCGGAACCGGGGGAGGGCCACTGACCCCTCCGGCTATCCCAAAGTGGCGCGCAGCTTCTTCCCATCCATCCATGCCGTCGCGCCACACGAGTGTTTTAGCGGTAACAGTGCCCTGGGAAACAAGCCGTTCAATTTCCTTGTGCTCCACCGGCCCGATCCGGTTATCATTTTCCAAGTAATACCAAGCGCTTGCCATGGCGAGTGTCTTTCTATTGCACTACCAAACATTCTTCGACTTGCAGAGTCTCCAATAGAAATTGGCCGAACTGTACTTGCGCATCAAGTGCTTTCTTCACGGAGTCTTTTCGAGGCTTGGGTACCGAACGACCGCTCGCCAAGGGTCCTGCGCCGTCGCGGGGGCCCCCTAAACAGGCACCGAACTCTACAGCCGGATCACCGAAATCATCCGCCCATAATCCGCCTCGCCCGCATGGGTGGTGCGCCGGAAGGAAAAGAACCGCTCGGGATCGCGGTAGGTGCAATAGCGCGTCCATTCGGCATGGCCGACCCCGGCCTGACGCAGGCGTTGCAGGCCGTAGCCGGGCAGGTCGAACAGCATCCGGTCGCCGGGGCCATTGGCAAAGAAGCGCTGGCTGTGCGGGTCGTCCTGCAGGAAGCTGTCCAGAAATTCCGGACCCACCTCATAGGCGGCCTGGCTGATGGTGGGGCCGATAACGGCGGTGATGGCCGCGCGGAGCTCGGGCGGGTCAACATCTGTCTTCTCCTTCCGAGTGATCATAGACCCGCCCGGGGATATTGGCGTGATGCAGGGGGCGGTCTTCGGGTTGGTCCTCGATCAAGGCGCGGTCGAGGCCTGTCTTCAGGATCGACTGGATTGACGCGACCGGGCGCGCCCGAATGGTCAGGCCGCGCTGACAGGCCGCATCGAGGCACGTCGCATCATGGCTTTTGGCCAAGGCCAGCACCCCAAGGCAGGTTCCGAAGCCCTGCTCCGGATCGGGCCGGTCCACCACGACCAGGTCACAATAGGTGGTTACGGAGGGCCCCGGCTTTGCGGCCTGCGCCGGCATCCGGGCCGGGGTCCATTCTCCGCGCAGCGCTGATGGGCGGATGGCTTATGCTCTGGCAGCGCCACATGGCTGCGGTGCCCCGGGCAACGCTGGTGGCTGGCAACCCCTGACCTTTGAAGACTATCTCGACGATGTCACCCCGGATGCGGACATCCACCTCGTCCCCGATCAGTCCGAAGGGCAAGGAAATTCAGGAAATGTCCACCTCGACCTGATCGTCGGGGGCCACCCTGGCGCGCTTCCAGCGACCGAAGGCAGAGGCCGTCTCAGTCAAGGTGTTAACAGAGTGCTGAAAATCGTCCACGCCGCCTGCCGGACGTCACCTGATGGCCGACAGTCCGACCGGGCCCATCCGGCTGATGGACCGTGGCGTGCGTCACATTGGCTAAGGCAGTCCGGCCGCGGTCACTGTTCCCGCGCTGAACCAGCACGGAGCCCGTTTGCGCGCGGAATTTCAACACGGGGTCGAAAAAAAAAGCGCGCTCAGCCTCGATAGGTCGTCCTGATCGTTTGCCGACACCCGTTCGCCGTACCCGAAATCACTGCACTTGCTCACTTTGGCCCCGGTCAGGAAAGGCTGACCTGCGGCACGCGCGCTGGGTCGCGGCTTTCGAGCCAGGGCACAACTTTTCTGCGCTGCTGCCCGAAAACCGGTCGGTGACGGAAGCCACGATCTGCCGGGGGCATTCCGCCGGGCGGGGCGCTTGCCAAAGGCCGGGGGGGCCTGTGGTATCGGGCACGCCTGTCAGGGGGCCGCACCGCCCGTCACGGTCGGGGATCGGCAGGCGTGACGGCGATGCGCCTACATGCCGAACAAACGACGGGTGATCGCCAGGAAAAGGCGGTCACCAAGCAGAAAACGCAAGCGCGGAAGCCAGATTGCGCCCATTCCGACCGGCACGCGCCATCGGCCGCCGCGCCGTTCCATGGCGTTGACCATCGCGCGTGCCGCCACGTCCGGCTTCATGCCCTTGCGGGCATGCTCATGCCATGTCTTGACCAGCCTGGCGCTGAGATCACCATAGGCAGAGGTTTCGCCCGGCACAGGAAGCCGCGACACCAGCTGCGTCGCGATGAACTCTGGTGCCATAAGCCTGACGCGGATGTTGAAGCGGCCGATTTCGTGCAGAAGGCCTTCGCACCACCCTTCAAGGGCGTGCTTGCTTGCGCCATAAATCGCCTCGCCGGGAGGCGTGATCTTCCCGGCCAGCGAGCCGACAACGCAAATGGTTCCGCCCCCTCGCGCGCGAAGCCCCGGCAAGGCGGTGCGCGCAACATTGACCACCCCCCAGAAATTGGTTTCCATGATCGCGCGCGTGTCCGCCATGGGCAGGTCTTCGACCATTGCCGGAATATTGGCCCCCGCGTTCAGGACATAAAGGTCGATGCCGCCCGCGCCGTCAAGCTGTGCAATCATGGCCTCAACCGATGCCAGGTCCGTCACATCAAGCGTCCGGCCTTCCATCCGCCCCGGCACGGGTGCTTCACCCTGCGGCACGATCCCGCGTCGCGACACGCCAATCACATCCCAGCCGCGCCGGGCAAGTTCAAGGCAAATCCCGGCACCCAGACCGGACGAGGCCCCGGTGACAAACGCACGGCGTCGTCTGCCGGATGCGCCGGCCATCACTGGCCCTGCAGTCCGCGAAGCGCGCGGGTCACGCGCGGCCATTGCCACATGCTGACCCCCGACAACAGCAAGCCGACAGACACGATCCGGGCTGCAAGCAAAGCGGACGGATCTTCAATCAAGGGCGAGAACAGGAAGGTCCCCAGGTAAAGTCCACCAAGGATATGAAACCAACGAAGCAGCTTCCGAAATCCCGACATTGTTTCTTCCCCCCTTAATCCATGGAACGGCAAAGCCGAACAGTCATACGGTAAGCGTCGCGGGACACCTGTGTCAATGCAAATGTTAACAACACTTACATTTTGGTTGGGCCGCGCTGGAGGTCGGTGCTGGCACCGTCAAGGTCAGGCGGAAACGGTGACCGTCGCCAGACGCGCCTTGCGGGAAACCGGGGAGGACGTGGTAGGAAGGCGGCGTGTCGTGGCGGCTGCTGAGACTGCCGGGCTATGCCGAACGGGCGACAGGCTATGACAAAGGCGGACAGGCAGGATGGGCAAGGCCCTGTTCGCCGTTCTCTGCACCTGTGGCCACAACATCCGCAAGAACCGTCCCGGTCCCGCTGCTCACCTCCATCGCCAAGCGCGCCCCGGCCTGTTGCCATCATCCTTGGGCCACTGGCGATGAATGGCCTGATCGTCGTCTGCCTGTGACGTCGGGTGAGCATGTCCGCATCCCGCGCCGACTGTCTTTCAGCGCCGGTCCTGCTTTGAAAAGAGCGGATCGCCGGGGGGGCGATGCGACGATCCGCGATGGGCAAAGATCCACCAAAAGGCGGATCACACATCTGCAAAGGACGTACACCCTGCGCGAAGCAAATAATGGCTTGGGGCGCTGGACAGTCTGCAGCCCGGCCGCTTGCCATTCCACCGCCTCACGCGGGCCGCCCTGCCGGGGGTGCCAGCCCCCCATCAGCGCCCCGCGCAGCCCCGGTGCCACCACCACCACGCCCCGTGCCTGCGGCTGCGGCGCGTTGACCTGCGTCGGCGCGTCCGCACAGTCAGCGATCACAGCCCCCGCCCGCAAGTTCCACGCCAGACCGACCTTCGGCAAAAAGCCCGCACCGGCTTCAACCGATCCCGCCGCCACCGGCAAACGTTTCGTCCCCTGGAAAAGCCGCTGGGGCAGTCAAGCAGTCAGAAAGCAGTGCTGGCGATCAAGCTGCAAGGCTTGGTTGCCATGGCCTTGGTATTCTCAGGCGCTGCCGCTGGCTGGATTCTCGTCTCTGACCCGCGTATCCGGGCCCGCGTCTGCCCGCTCTGTGCCGGGTTGCGGAACTTACCTGGTGCAACCCCCGCGTGTCTTGGCCGGGGCCATCGCCCCGGCCATGCGATGTCCGCGCCAGGTGCCGGCCGGGGCCCCAATGGCCCCGGCCAGCGCCCGCCCCGCCCTCTGCGGGCGCTTCGCACCCGCCGGGACGGGCGCTGGCCTCGGTCACGCGGGCGGACAGGGTCTTGCGCGGCCGTGGTCGCGGCGGGCGGGGAAAGGCGATGCCTTTCCTGGACCGCCCGACCCGGCAGGTGCATTCACAGGGATGGGACCAGTTTTCAGGCAAGGGGGCTGGAAAAGCACTTTTCTGCAGTCGGCCAAGGTTTCAGACGTTCTTGATGCGCAGTTTGCCATTCCGCCGTCACGCGGGCCGCTCCGTTTGCACCGCAAGCTTACCCATCAGCGCCCCGCGCAGCCCCGGTGCCGCCACCACCACGCCCCCTGCCTGCGGCTGCGGCGTGTTGACCTGCGTCGGCGCGTCCGCACAGTCGGCCATCACTGCCCCCGCCCGCAAGACCATTGCCAAAACTAGCGGCAAACCGGCGGTCAGCAAGGCCGCAGGCCGCAGATCCCGCGACAAACCCGCTTTCGGCAAGAAATCCGACCCTCGCCCGACAGACCCGTCCGATACCGGCAAGCGCTATGTGCCACCGAAACAGCCGCGTCGGCGCTTTGGGGATAACCTCGCAGGAAGGCACGCGGTGGCGCAAGCCCTGGTACCATCGTGGTCGATTTCGGGGCAAGAGCAGCGAGGTGATCCGCTGCCACGAGATCTCCAGGTCCGGTGCCGCCCGAAGTTTTCTTCGGCTGTTTGGCGTCGACCCAGAACATCTCTGTTCGCTGCTAGAGCGTGATGACTTTAGACTGAACCATATCCTGAGTTCCTGAGGTAGTTTTCGCACTCCTGCGGTGTGAACAGTTCAAGTAGGTCGCCGATCT
>JADCEF010000066.1 GCA_020250445.1 Rhodobacter sp. | reverse complement strand
GCGAGAAGCGCCCGCCGTGGGCGGGGCGGGCGCTGGCCGGGGGCTTTGGGCCCCCGGCGGGCTTGGGGCAGCCTTGCGATGTGGCAGGGGCGATGGCCCCTGCCAGTAAAGCGGTGAAAGTGCTTCCGCTCGTCCTGGCGGGGACAGGAAACGCGACCCGCGTTTCCCCCGACCGCGCGGGGCGGTGCCCTGGTGACCGGTTGGTCCGAGAGACACAGAGGCCAGCGCCCGACCCAGCGGGACAAGCGGCAGCCCGGCGTCGGGACTGGGGCGATGGCCCCGGCCAGACCGCGCAAGGCGCGCACGGGCAGGCGTGTTTCCAGCCTTCCGGCTTGCAGCACCGCCGGTACAGACGCTGCGGGCGATCGGCCGGTTCTCAGCAGCCTGTCAGGCCCCGAGCAGCAGCGCAGTTCCCAACCCACCGGCCGCCGCAATCGCTGCCAGCCCGGTTCCCGCGCGCAGGTCATGGAACAACCGCACCGCCAGAATCGCCCCCGAGGCACCGATGGGGTGCCCGCGTGCCAGGGCACCGCCGCCGCCATTCACCAGATCGGGGTCAAGGCCCGCGCCTTCGACGCAGGCAATCGCCTGCACCGCGTAAGCCTCCATCATCTCTGCCAGGCTCAGCTCCGCAGCGCAGATGCCGGCCCGGTCCAGGGCGCGGACAATCGCGGCAACGGGGGCAAGGCCCGGCTCTTCGGGCCGCCCGCCCAGGGTCGCCCCCCCCAGAATGCGCAGGGCGCGCTTTGACCGGCGCGCCAGCCGGTCAGACACAACAAGGCACAGCGCGGCCCCGTCGGCGGCCACGGCCGCATTGGCTGCGGTGATCGTGCCGCTGATCACCGGGGCGCGGGCAGCCACCGCCGCTGTCAGGTGCCGGGTGAAGCCATCAGCGCCGATGCCCAGAAGCGGCACGATTTCGCCCTGCATCCGGCCGGCTGCCGCAAGGGCCGCCGCATGGCTGCGCAGCGCCCAGGCATCCTGCCGGTCGCGCCCGATGCCAAGCGAGCGCGCAAGACGTGCCGCCGCCTCGGCCATATCGGGATCACGGTCGGGCCAGGGGGTGAAGGGGGGCTGGTCATAGGGCACCGCCGGTCCGCCGCCCGGATCGGTGCGCAGCCGGATCGGACGGCGCGAATAGCTTTCCACCCCGCCCGCCAGCACCGCCTCGGCCTGGCCCGCCTCGATCAGGGCCTGCGCCAGCAGCAGCGCGTCCAGCCCGCCCGCGCATTGTCGGTCGATGGTCAGCCCCGCCACCCGTTGCGGCAGGCCGGCTGCCAGCGCCACCACGCGGGCCGGATTGCCCCCCGCCCCCAGCGCATTCGACAGGATCAGGTCCGCAACCTCGTCCGGTGCAACCCCGCCCGCCGTCAGGCAGGCCGTCACCAAAGGGGCGGCAAGCTCCTGCAGTGACAGCCCGGCAAAGGCACCGCCGCGCGGCATGACGGGGGTGCGGAAGGCGGCGGTGACAAAGGCGGTCACCCGACAACCCCCTGCAAGGCCGCAAGATCGGTTTTGCCGGAGGCGAGCAGCGGCCAGTCCGCTACAAGGTGCACGCGGCGCGGCGCCTTCAGCGGCCCCAGCCGCCGGCGGCAGGCGGCCAGCAGCGCGGCCGGGTCGCCCCCCATGACAACGGCATCCAACACCTGACCGCGCCGGGGATCGGCGCGGGCAAGGACGGCGGCCCGGGTGACACCGGGTTGACCCAGAAGAAACGCCTCGATCTCTTCGGGGAACACGTTCTGATCCGCCACGGTGACCATCCGGCCCCGCCGCCCGGACAGCATCAGGAACCCGTCGCGCATCTCGCCGATCTCGCCCACGGTCAGCCAGCCGTCGTGCCAGCGCGCATCGCCCGCCGCCCCGGCATAGCCGTCAAAAAGATAGGGCGAGCGGACCCAGACCTCCTGCGCCCCGACCGGGCCGCGCAGATCGATCTCGGCCCCCGGATAGGCGCGCCCGACGCTGCCCTCGGGCGTTGCGGCATCGGACAGGGTGATGAAGCTGGTCTCTGCCGCCCCGTAGAATTCGCAGATTTCTGCCGCCGGAAACTGCATGGCCAGCCCCGCCCGCGTTGCCGGATCAAGCTTTGATCCCCCGGTGACGATCAGGCGCAGGCCACCAACCGGGCCGGCCTGCGCCTCGAGCATAAGGCGCAGGTGCGCCGGTGCGGCATAGAGCACATCGATCTGCCGCACCCGCAGCGCCGTCACCTGCCGGTCCGGCCGCAGCCCGTCCAGCAGATGCGCCTCGGCACCCAGATGGACCGCCTCGGTCGCGCCGTAAAGCGCCAGCGATTGCGTCAGGCGTCCCGGAACGGCCACGCGCACCCCTGGCCCGATGGCGAAGCGGGCGGCGTTCACGGCAAAGCTGGCGATCCACGAGGCCTGGCTGCGCCGGATGCGGCGTGGCAGGCCGGAAGACCCCGACGTCAGCGTCTCGAAACTGCCTGCCCCCTGCGCGGGCCCTGCCGCTGTTTCGCCCACACGAAAGGCGAGCCCGGTCGCGGCGGCGGCAAAGACGCTTGCCAGCGCCCGCGCGGGCGGGCGTTCGGGGATGCAGGCCAGCGCAGGACCATCCTGCATCCCGGCCCCGTCCGGCCCGAAAATGCGTGCCTGCGGATGCCGCCGAAACAGGTCAGGCGCGGCAGGCTTGCCGGTTCCGGCCGCAGCGTTCATGCGTTGTGAAAACCCGCCGCAAGCGCCCGCGCGGCGTGCAGCATCAGGCCAAGATCGATGCCCACGGCCGTAAACCGGGTGCCCCAGCCCATGCAGGCCCGTGCAAAGGCCGGGTCGGATGTCAGGATGCCCGCAGGTTTCCCGGTTGCGGTGATCCGGCGGATCGCATCTTCGATGGCCGCCGTCACATCGGGATGCGCAAGCTGGCCGGGGTATCCCATGCTGGCGGCAAGATCGGCCGGGCCGATGAACAGCCCGTCGACCCCGTCGACTGCGGCAATCTCTTCGATCCGGGTCAGGGCCAGGGCGGTTTCCACCTGCAAGACAAGGCAGATCTCTGCCTCGGCACGCCGCGTATAGTCGGCCACAGCCCCAAAGCGGCTGGCGCGCGTCAGCCCCGCCACGCCGCGCATCCCGCGCGGGGCATAGCGCACGGCGGCCACCGCCGAGCGCGCCTCGGCTGCCGATTGGATATAGGGCAGGATCAGGGTCTGCGCCCCGAAATCCAGCAGGCGCTTGATCAGCACCGGGTCATTGGCCGCCGGACGCACCGCGGCAGAGACCGGATAGGGGGCCATCGCCTGCAGCATCGCCAGCACATCGGGCACGTCTGTGGGGGCATGTTCGGTGTCGATCACCACCCAGTCAAAGCCGCAGCCTGCCAGCGCCTCGGCCACCAGCGTACCGGGGATGGAATTCCACAGCCCGATCTGCTGGCGACCGTCCTTCAGTGCCTGTTTGAAGCGGTTGACGGGAAGCTCCATCAGCTGTGCCCCAAAAGGGTCGCCATGCGGCGCAGGGCAAGCAGGTAGCCGTCCGTGCCGAAACCGGCGATGACCCCGTCGGCGCGCTGGGACACATAGGAATGATACCGGAACGCCTCGCGCCGGTGGATGTTCGAAATGTGAACCTCCAGCACCGGCCCGTCAAAGGCGTTCAGCGCATCCAGGATGGCAATCGAGGTATGGCTGTAGGCGGCCGGGTTCAGGATGATCCCGGCCCCTTCGGACCGCGCCTGATGAATCCAGTCAATGATCTGCCCCTCGTGGTTCGACTGGTGAAAGCGCATCGTCAGGCCAAGCTCTGCGGCAAGGGACGCGCAGCCTTCCGCCACGTCTTCCAGGGTGGCCTTGCCGTAAACCTCGGGCTGGCGCAGCCCCAGCAGGTTCAGGTTCGGTCCGTTCAGGATGTAGATCGGTTTCGGCACGCGGCGCATCCTTTGATCAGGGCTGCGCCGACGATAGACGATCCTTCGGTGCGGACAAGCGTCTGCGTCAGGCCACCTTCTCCAGTGTGGCCGGGGCGGTCACGCCCAGCGCATGGCAGACATCGCGTGTCAGCTGCGGCCGGTTCAGCGTGTAGAAATGCAGATGCTCCACGCCTTCGCCGATCAGACGCGAACACAGCGCCGTGCAATGTGTCAGCGCCAGCAAGGCTTCGCGGCCATCGCGCCGCGCGGTCTCGAAAGCGTCGTTCAGGCGCGGTGGTATCCGGGCGCCGCAGCGGGCGGCAAAGCGTTTGGCACCGTCCCAGCCGGTGATGGGCAGGATGCCGGGAATGATCGGTGCGGCAATGCCCTCGGCCGCGCAGGCATCGCGGAACCGCAGAAAGGTCTCTGCCTCGAAGAAGAACTGGGTGATCGCACTTGTGGCCCCGGCGTCGATCTTGCGCTTGAGCCAAAGCACATCGGCGCGGCTGTCGGCGGCATCGGGGTGCCGTTCGGGGTAGGCAGCGACGCGGATATTGAACTTGCCGGTCGCCGCCAGGGCCGCCACCAGATCGACAGAGCTTGCAAAACCGTCCGGATGTGGCGTGAACCGGGCATTGCCCTTTGGCGCATCACCGCGCAGGGCGACGATTTCGGTAACCCCCTCTTGCGCATAGGCCTGCGCAATTTCCAGCGTCTCGGTCCGGGTCGCATCAACGCAGGTCAGGTGCGCCGCCACGTTCAGACCGCAGTTCCTTGCAATGGTACCCACCGCTTCATGCGTCAGCCTGCGGGTGGTGCCCCCCGCGCCATAGGTGACCGATACGAAATCGGGGCGCAGCGGGGCCAGCACCTGCACCGTGTCCCACAGCCGGAATGCGGCATCAAGCGTTTGCGGCGGGAAGAATTCGAACGAAAGGCGGGGGGTGACGGGCATGGGCGGCTCCTGCTGTTACGCCCTTGTCGCAAATCCGGTGATGTGAGACAAATTCATAATACACATGATCAACATGAGGTTCTCCACAGGATGTATCTGGAATTCCGGCATCTGCGCACCATCCGCGCCATCCATCAGGCCGGTGGCCTGGCCCGGGCTGCCGACATGCTGAACATGACGCAATCCGCGCTGAGCCATCAGGTCAAGGGGTTGGAGGATCAGGCGGGGATCGAATTGTTCGTGCGGCGGTCAAGGCCCATGCGGCTTTCGGCGGCGGGCCTGCGGATGCTGAAGCTTGCCGAACGCATCCTGCCGGAAATCGACGCCTTGCAGGACGAATTCGCGGCCCTGAAATCCGGCAAGACCGGGCGGCTGCACATCGCCATTGAATGCCATGCCTGTTTTGAGTGGCTGTTCCCGGTGCTGGAGCTGTTCCGCCACGCCTGGCCCGAGGTTGACGTCGATATCCGCGCGGGCCTTGCCTTTGAAGCGCTGCCGGCCCTGAACCGCGAAGAGGTTGACCTTGTGATCTCGTCCGACCCCGTGAAGATGGACGGGATCACCTTCAACCCGCTGTTCGATTACCACCCGGTGTTCGTAGCCGCAGCCCAGAACCCGCTGGCGGCGAAAGAGGTGATCCTGGCCGAAGACTTCCGCGACCAGATGCTGATCACCTATCCCGTGGCCCGCGACCGCCTGGATGTGTTTACCGAGCTTCTGACCCCCGCCCGGGTGGAGCCGCGCGGCCAGCGGCAGGTGGAACTGACGGCTGTCATCCTGATGCTGGTGGCGGCCAACCGGGGCGTGTCGGTTCTGCCCGACTGGGTGCTGCGCGATGTGAAAAGCAACGCCGATTATGTTACGCGGCCGCTGGGGCCGGGGGTGATCACCAAGCGGCTTTATGCCGCGACGCGCAGTGAAGATGTGGCCAAACCCTATATGGCCCATGTCCTGCGCCTGGGCCGGACCGAACCGGTGAAGCTGCAGCGCCGGTAGAGCGTGATGACTTTAGACTGAACCATATCCTGAGTTCCTGAGGTAGTTTTCGCACTCCTGCGGTGTGAACAGTTCAAGTAGGTCGCCGATCTTTCTCCACACAGCTTCCTTGCTGCGTTCTGCTGCCTTCCGCAGGAG
>JADCEF010000065.1 GCA_020250445.1 Rhodobacter sp. | reverse complement strand
TGTGGCAGGGGCGATGGCCCCTGCCATTGCAGCGCTGAGGGTGCTGTCATCAGTTCGGGCGGGAACAGGAAACGCGACCCGCGTTTCCCCGCCCGCTCGGGACGGTGCCCAGTAGACCGGCAGCTCCGGGAGAATCAGAGGCAAGCGCCCGCCCCCGGCGGGCGGGAAGCGCCCGCCCGGGGCGGGGTGGGCGCTGGCCGGGGGCTTTGGCCCCCGGCTGGTCAAGGGGCGGCGTGGCGCTGTGGCAGGGGCGATGGCCCCGGCCATTTGCGTGGCGCAGGGTCTTTCACTTGTTCCGTGCCCCATGACCTGTGCCGTCCCTGACCCCTCTGCGCCAGGGAAGAACCGGGCGCGTCCCGCGTCCTGGCGGGGCTGTTTCCGGACACAAAAGATGCCCAGGGGCAGGGCGCATCATGGCCGTTTTGTCAGGTTTCCTGCAAGAAGCCTGTTCGGCTATCCTGCACCTTCCCACCCGCGTGGGCTGATGGTCCCGGAAGTTCCCCGATGTTATTTGTTAAGTTCATGATCTCTGCAACCTCTGCAAGCCTGTTGATTTTGCCATTCCTTCTGGCAGCGGTTGCGATCAGTCAGTGGCGGCTTGCGTCACGCGTCGCCGGTCTGCAGCGCGTGATCTCGTTGCAGCAGGGCGTGGCCAGCCAAGGCACCGGTACCATGACTCTGGTATCCGCCCCTGGTGATGACGATGCCTTGCCGGGCCAGGACCAGGTGACCAGCGACACCGGCGAAACGGTGCCCCTTCCGCCGCAACCGGCAGCAGGGGGCAAAGTCCCGGCAAAAGACCCATTTCTGCGAAAAGTGAGGCGAAACTGGATGTTCATCGCTGCCGCGCTTTCCGCGATCTTTTTCTGGCCCTTGTTATTGCCGCTGCTGTCCTTGATCCAGGCAAGGCTGGTCTCTCAGGTCGACTCGATTGGGCAGGCCCTGGCCCCGAGAAAGGACCGGACCATCGTGGCAGAGATACCAGAAACGGGCATGCCCCGGGAAAGTGCCGTTGCAGAGGCTGGCGCCCCAGACCCGATGCCCCTTGAACCGCATCGCGCCAACTGGCTGGGCAACTGGCTCAGCCTCGGTATTGCCGGGCTCCTGATGGTTGCCGGATACACATATGGGACCGCGGGCATGAGAAGGCGCTTTGGTGACGCCCCGCTGGACCCATGGGTTCAGGTTGGCGTTTTGGTCGGCTTCGGCTTTGGCCTGATGGTTTACGGCGCATGGACAGAGCGCAGACTGAAACGCAGGCCCAGCCAGGGCATCGCCTGGCTACCCTTCATCTGCGCAGGAGCAGGCCTTTTTCTGCTGTACAGCGCCTGTGCCGTGCTGGTCACCGAGGATCTTGTCCAAACAGAAGACGCTGGACATCTGGTATTTGGGGCTATGCTTCTGGTTTCGGCCTTAGCCGTTATCCTCAGCGGGGTGAAGAGCCCCCTGCTGCTTATTCTGGGCATGACAGGCGCTGCGATGGCACCGTTTGCCGTGTATGTTCCACGGGCGGAAGGCTTACTTTACCTCATGCTGCCGGTATTCGCGGCGTTGGCGCTGATCGGTCTGTTGCTGGAACGTGTCCGGCTTTGAGGCGGGCCGGTCTGATCGGGCCGGTGTCCGCACAGGCCGTCAGGGGTGCAGTGCCCCCGCGACGGATGCGGGGCCTCTGACGGCACGGATTGGATGCAGGTCGCCCCTTGCATCGGGTCACATCGCCGCGCGTCACCTGCCGCGCCGGTCCAATGCCTGTCGGATATTGCCCGCAGCGCACTGGACCGGGGCGTTGCCCCCGTCTATAAGCCCCGGCATGATGGACCGGACCGCGCCCCACCCGCTGCGAATTACCGGCCCGGCGCGCTGAGCTTCAGTCGCCGGGACAGGGTGCCTTGCGCACCGCCGCCGTGCCAGACCCATCCCTTTGCCAAGGACCGCATCCGATGTGCGCCGAACCCGTCAGTCCAAGCCAGACCGATTACCGCGACACCGTCTTTCTGCCGGAAACCGACTTTCCGATGCGCGCCGCCCTGCCGCAGAGGGAACCCGACTGGCTGGCGCGCTGGGCGCGGATCGGCGTTTATGACCGGCTGCGCGAAAAGGCGGCGCTGGCGGGCGGCACCCGGCCCCCTTTCACGCTGCACGACGGCCCGCCTTACGCCAACGGGCATCTGCATATCGGCCATGCGCTGAACAAGATCCTGAAGGACATGGTGGTGCGCAGCCGGCAGATGATGGGGCGCGACGCCCGCTATGTGCCGGGATGGGATTGCCACGGGCTGCCCATCGAATGGAAGATCGAGGAACAGTACCGCGCCCGCGGCGAGAACAAGGATGCGGTGGACAAGGTCGCCTTCCGCCAGGAATGCCGCCGCTTTGCCGAAGGCTGGGTCGATGTCCAGCGTGAGGAATTCAAGCGCCTTGGCGTGACCGGCAACTGGGCCGACCCCTATCTGACCATGGATTACCACGCCGAAGCGGTGATCGCGGAAGAGTTCATGAAATTCCTGATGAACGGCTCGCTCTATCAGGGGTCAAAGCCCGTGATGTGGTCGCCCGTGGAGAAAACCGCGCTGGCAGAGGCGGAGGTGGAGTACCACGACCACACGAGCCATCAGGTGTGGGTGCCGTTCCGGATCGAGACTGTCGAGGTACGACGGGAAGATGAAAGAACCATTGCGGTCGAGAGGAATTCGCCAGAGCGAACGCGGTTCGCGAACGCGCGAGTCCTGATCTGGACGACCACGCCGTGGACCCTGCCGCAGAACCGCGCGGTCGCCTTCAACCCCGAGATCGCCTATGGGCTCTACGAAGTCATCGGCCGCCCGCAGGACAGCAATGCCACTATTGGCTTTCGCTATCTGGTGGCCGACAAGCTGGCCGCGCAGGTCTTTGCGGCGGCCAAGCTCGAGATGTCGATGGTCCGCCGTCTGTGGGACGTGTCGGCAGATGAACTTCGCGGCCTCACCCTCGCCCACCCCTTCCGCGGCATCGAAGGCGGCAATGGCGAGTGGGATTACGATGTCCCCATGCTGCCCGGCGATCATGTGACAGATGATGCGGGCACCGGCTTTGTCCATACCGCCCCCAGCCACGGGGATGACGACTATCAGCTCGGGCAGAAGTTCGGCCTGCCGATGACCTATAACGTCGAACCCGATGGCAGCTATCGCGCCGATCTGCCGATCTTCGGCGGGCAGCACATCATCCTGCCCGATGGCAAGGAAGGCCCGGCCAATGTCAGCGTGATCAAGCAACTGGCCTATACCGGCGCGCTGTTCGCCAAGGGCAAGCTCAAGCACAGCTACCCGCATTCCTGGCGGTCCAAGGCCCCCTTGATCTACCGCAACACCCCGCAATGGTTCGTGGCCATCGACAAGGTGCTGGACGATGGCAAGGACACCTATGGCGACACGATCCGTGCCCGCGCCCTGACCAGCATCGACCAGCTTGTGCAATGGACCCCGCAATCGGGGCGCAACCGCCTGCATTCGATGATCGCGGCGCGGCCCGACTGGGTGCTG
Source organism: Rhodobacter sp. (assembly GCA_020250445.1). Taxonomy (GTDB): domain Bacteria; phylum Pseudomonadota; class Alphaproteobacteria; order Rhodobacterales; family Rhodobacteraceae; genus Aliitabrizicola. The sequence goes on along the minus strand of JADCEF010000065.1, from coordinate 5,416 downwards.
TCGCGCCAGCGCGCCTGGGGCGTGCCGATGACCTGCTTTGTGCGCAAGGGTGCCAAACCCACCGATCCGGATTTCCTGCTGCGCGACGCAGGCGTCAATGCCCGTATCATCGCGGCGTTCAAGGCGGATGGGGCCGATGTATGGTATATGCAAGGATTCAAGGAGAAAGTCCTTGGCAACGACCATGATCCGCAGGATTTTGAACAGGTCTTCGACGTGCTGGATGTCTGGTTCGATAGCGGCTCCACCCATGCCTTCGTGCTGCGCGACCGCCCCGATGGCACGGCCGACGGCATTGCCGACCTTTATCTCGAAGGCACCGATCAGCACCGGGGGTGGTTCCATTCCTCGATGCTGCAGGCCTGCGGCACGCTGGGCCGCGCGCCCTATCGCGGCGTGCTGACCCATGGCTTCACGCTGGACGAAAAGGGCATGAAAATGTCCAAATCGCTGGGCAATACCATCGTTCCCGAAAAGGTCGTGCAGGAATATGGCGCGGATATCCTGCGGCTGTGGGTGGCGCAGGCGGATTTCACCATCGATCAGCGCATCGGCCCTGAAATCCTAAAAGGGGTCGCCGATAGCTACCGGCGCCTGCGCAACACCCTGCGCTTCCTGCTGGGCAACCTGGCCGGTTTTTCGGACGCCGAAAAGGTTGATCCCGCCGACATGCCGGAACCGGAACGCTGGGTGCTGCACCGCCTGGCCGAACTGGATGCCGAGGTGCGCAAGGGATACACCGCCTATGACTTTCAGGGCGTGTTCCAGAAGTTGTTCCAGTTCTGCACGGTCGATCTGTCTGCGGTCTATTTCGACATCCGCAAGGACAGCCTCTATTGCGATGCCCCCGGCAGCCTGACCCGGCGGTCGGCGCGCACGGTGCTGGATATCCTGTTCCACCGCCTGACCACCTGGCTTGCCCCCATTCTGGTCTTCACCACCGAAGACGTCTGGCTGTCCCGCTTTCCGGGCGAGGAGTCGTCGGTCCATCTGCAGGACATGCCGGAAACGCCCGCCGCCTGGCTGGACGCGGCGCTGGCCGCCAAATGGGTGCACCTGCGCCAGGTCCGCCGCGCCGTGACGGCGGCGCTGGAGGTGCAGCGCACCGCCAAGGTCATCGGTGCCTCGCTGGAAGCCGCCCCTGTGGTGCATGTCGAGGATGCGGGCGCGCTGGCCGCGCTGCGATCGGTCGATTTCGCCGACATCTGCATCACCTCCGCCCTGACACTCACCGCCGATCCCGCCCCGGCCGAGGCGTTCCGCCTGCCCGAAGTGCCCGGCGTGGGCGTGGTGTTCGAACTGGCGATGGGCGAGAAATGCCAGCGCTGCTGGAAGATCCTGCCCGATGTCGGCACCCACAAACACCCCCACACCTGCGCAAGGTGCAACGACACGCTGGGGTAGGACAGGACTATGGCCCCGGGGGCCATCGACGGCACGATCAACGGCGAAACGCTGTGCAGCCGTGCCGGGGGGGGGCAGGGTCACTGCCCGTAACCGCAAGGCCCCTGCCATCCGCCGGGCAATCCGGGCCAAGGTGCCGGGCTGGGCTTTCACCCCGCACATGTTGCTGACCACGCAGGTATCCGGCAGGTCCTGGCCAGGCTCAGACACTTGCCGCGAACGGCACAGAGAAGCCTGCCAGAGAAGAATTCGGCGGCCTGCCTGACCTGTTCACAGCGCAGGAATGCGAGCACGGCCCCGGAAACTCGGGCTATGGTTCCGTCTGGGGGCAGCCTTTTCCGGTCACCTGCGACCAGAACGCGCTTGCCCGGCATCACGGCCCTTATTCATTGCTTGCGGCCTCGCATCTCTGTTTGGCCGCAGACGAATACAGCCGCCTTGATCGTGAGCAGCAAAAGCATCCAGCCGAAGAGATCTGTTCCGCCGACCAGCCACCAAAGGATCGGAACCTCGAAAACGTGAATGGCAACGAAAAGGACCGATACCCAGACCGGCAACTCTGCGTAATAGGCGCGTGTCGACAGCGCCGCATTGGCGACGATGCCGGCCGCCCAGTCCAGCGCGAAAACGGCAAGCAGCGCGCCCTGCCAACCGCCGGGGCCGCTGAACCATACAAAGAGGGCGGCAACGCAGCCGATCACATAGATCAAGGCCAGCACGGCAGGAATCGGATCGCGCCCATGCAGCAGAAGCATCACCAGACATTCCCCGGACAGCCTACGGTAATACGGCAGTATTGTAGTGTTCTGCCTCCGGATCAATTGTCCTTCGTCGCGAAAGGAACGAACGGCTGTCGCGCAACCACCCGGACATGGGCGGGGCCAGCCAGTCAGGGGCACAATCGGCGCGTGGGCGGGGGGAACCTCCCGCCAGGTTATGCTGGTACGGGTTTTTCCGGTGGATTTCCAAGCGCCAGGCACCCCCGGCCCCGCGCTTGCGTGCGGGTGCGTTCGGGCCTGACGATCTGCCGTCCGGGGGGCCCTCACCCCTTTACTCCGCGGCTTGGCCCCTTTTGCAAACGGACCCCGGCCAATGTCCACGGGAGGTATGCCGGGTCCTCTGGCAGCGCCAATATCACAATCCGAAGTCAGCCCCGCCGACGAACGCTGCGAAATCTGGAGCTGTCCCTGCGTCCTGCGGTGGGCAGCTCCTGCGTCTTCAGGCGTTGGCCAGGTTCCAGCGGATCAGGGGCGACATCAAGAAACCTTTCTGCAGGCGCACGATGCAAGACCGCGTTTCCGGTCTTCGTGCCGAATCTGGCCCGCGCCAGTTCCGGCGCAAACATGGCGCTGTCTTGCCCATCCGCTGCCGGGTCTGTTCAATCGCCCCGCCGCCGTCATAAGGTCGCGGCCAAGCAATGAAAGGCCGCGCCATGTCCGACCCCCGCCCGCTTGTCATATCCGCCCCCGATCCGCGCAGTCTGGATCTGATCTTCACGCCCGAACGGCGGGCGGCGCTGCACGCAAGCTACCGGCTGGTCGAGGCCGGGGCGGCAGAGGTGGCGCGCCTGCCCGAAGCGGTGCTGGCGCAGGCGCGCTACATCATCGGGCAGCCGCCACTGGACGAGGCGGCGCTGGCCAGGCTGACCAGCCTGCGCTGCATCTTCAACGTGGAATCGAACCTGTTCCTGAACATGCCCTATGATGCGGTCTTTGCGCGCGGCATTCACGTGGTCACCACGGGCGCGGTTTTTGCGCAGCCGGTGGCGGAAATCGGGCTTGGCTTTGCGCTGTCGCTGCTGCGCCAGATTCCGCAGGCCGATGCAGATTTCCGCGCCGGGCGCGAACGCTGGGGCGGGGCGGGCAACGGCAAGGCGCGGCTTCTGACCGGGGCCGAGGTGGGCATCCTGGGCTTTGGCGATCTGGGCCGGGCGGTGGCAAAGGTGCTGACCGGGTTCCAGCCGCGCCTGCGGGTCTGCGACCCCTGGCTGGCCCCGTCGCAGATCCGCGCCGCCGGGGCCGAGCCTGCGGACCTGGAGACGGTACTGGCCACCAGCGAGGTGCTGTTCGTGACCGCCGCAGTCACCTCGGAAAACGAGGGGTTCCTCGGTGCGCAGGCCTTTGCGGCGATGAAGCCGGGGGCGGCCTTCATCCTGCTGAGCCGGGCCGGGGTGGTGGATTTCGACGCGCTGATGGCGGCGGTGGCGCGGGGCCATATTCTGGCCGCCAGCGACGTTTTTCCACAAGAGCCGCTGCCACCGGATCATCCGGTGCGGTCGCTGGAGGGGTTCCTTCTGTCGGCACACCGCGCCGGGGCGCTGGACGTGGCCTTTACCCGCATGGGCGACATGGTGCTGGAAGACATGGCCCTTCTGGACAAGGGCCTGCCGCCGCAACTGTGCAAACGCGCCGAGCGCGAAACGGTCAGCCGGATGCGGTCCAGGCCGGTGTCGGTGAACTGACGGGGGCCAGCCGGGCCGCCGGTCCACAAGCTGGGTCACGCTCTGCACCGAAGGCAGCCACGCCCCCGGTCCCGCCCTGCGCCAGGTGAGCCACTCCCCAACTCTTGGACAGATTTCTGGCTGACTTAAGCTACTGCCTGCACCTGCTGATCGGTTTGGGTTGCGTTGAAGCAGACCACGGCGGGCAGTTGACCGCCATGGGCGGCGTGGGGCCTCTGGTGGTTGTAGAAGGTGATCCGGCGCCCGACGCCAGCCCGGGCCTGCGAGCCGGTTTCCCAGGCGTGCAGGTAGACGCATTGATACTTCAAGGACCGCCAGAGCTGTTCGATGAAGATGTTGTCCAGGCACCGGCCCTTGCCATCCATCGAGATCCGGGTACCGACCCGCGTCAGTCGGTCGGTCCGGACGAAGGACGTGAACTGGCTGCCTTGATCCGTGTTCATGATCTCTGGCGGGCCGAAGCGGTGGATCGCCTCGTTCAGCGCCTCAACGCAAAAGTCGGCTTCCAGCGTGTTCGAGATGCGCCAGGCCGGAACCTTCCGGGTGAACCAGTCCATGATGGCGACCAGATAGAGAAAGCCCTTTCTCATCGGCAGATAAGTGATGTCGGCGCACCAGACCTGATTGGGCCGCTCCACCCGCAGCCCGCCGAGCAAGTAGGGGCAGGTCTTGTGCCCCTTCGCAGGCTTGCTCGTGTTGGGTTTCTGGTAGATCGGCATCAGGCGCGTAAGGCGCATCAGCCGTCGGATGCGCTTTTCGTTCACGGCATGGCCGTCTTCGGGCTTTCGCGGCCCCACCGGGGCCACGGTCCTTCAGACTTCTGCAGGTGCAATGTCATCTGTCAGACACCGTAGAACGGCGTCTCCAGGAACTGCTTGTCGATCAGCAGCATGAGGTCAAGGTTCAGCGCCGTCTCACCCTGCGGCGTGAAATAAAGCGACGACCGCAAAATCGAGAGCAACTGGCACTGCGCCCCGACCGACAGCTTGGGATGGGTTCGTTCGATCATGCCCAGCCTCACTTCCCGATCCAGGGCTTGAGCTTTCGTGACAAAAAATCGTTGGCGACGGCCAGCTCTCCGATCTTGGCATGCAGCTCACGGACCATGTCCTCGGCAATCCCGGCCGTCGCTGCCGCCTTGCCCCCACGCTCGAAAATGCCTGCGGCACCTTCCCGCAGGGCCTTCTTCCACGGATGGATCATCGTCGGTTGGACCCCGTAAGCGGCCGCCAGTTCCGACACCGTGCGCTCGCCCTTCAGCGCCTCCAACGCCACACGCGCCTTGAAAGCCGCGTCGTGGTTCCTGCGTTTTGACATCTCTGTTCTCCTCGTGCTTGGAGAGCAGCAGACTTCAGATCGTAGCTTCCGTCACTGTCCGGTTTTCGGGGGTAGCTCAGTGGTCGTGGGCCATGTCAGGCCCGGAATGCTCTCTTGCCCTTGAAACAGGCGCGGAAAGCGCTGGAACTCGCTGTCCCAATCCTCCTGCCCCCGCTCGGCCACCATGTTTCGCGCGGCCTCGGACATGATCACCTGTCCCGCGCCGAAGGCCGA
>JADCEF010000064.1 GCA_020250445.1 Rhodobacter sp. | reverse complement strand
CTGCCCAGTGCCGGTTGCCCATGGTCCGGAAAAACCCGGCATCCCTGCCAATCTTTTCGATTGCTGCAAGCCATTGGGCCCGGTCCGGCTGCGCACCGCCCCGCAGAGGCCGGTCGTTGCCCTCATCGGCGTCATCGATCAACTGGGTCATCCGGCACAGCCTTCACCAACAGCGGCGGGCATATGCGTCCTGCCCGGGGCATCGCAAGACGCAATAGCGGTTTTACGCAGGAATTGCGGCATTCCTGCAAAAGGATGACCCGTTCACGGACAAAAGGCGAGTCTTCTTTCCCGTCGTTGCCGGTCAATGTGGCAAATGTACACGCAAACCTGCCCCTCCGGCAAGGCCGAGGTCACCGAATCCTGCCCGTCGGCCCGGACGGCGGACAGCAGCGGCGCGTCGCTGACCCGGCATCCAGGGCAGGACATTCCGCGCAAGCGCGGGCCGGGGGTGACGCGGCCGGACCTGCTGATGATCACCAGGATCGACCTGGCCCCTGACGCCGGTGTTGATCCCGCCTTGCCGGAAAGCGATGCCATGGCCGCCCGCAGGGCGCGCCCCTTTGTCATGGCCAGTCTGAAGGCGGGGCAGGGGATGGCAGGGGTGGTGGCTGTCCTGCGGCGGGACGGGGGGCTAACTCAGGCATACAACGGGACGGAGCGGTTCACGGATCACGCGATGCATCGGATCCTGCCCGAGGACCGCAAAGCAAACGTCCGCTGGACGCCTGCCGGGTCTGGTTGCCGATGGCTGCTGAGCCCGCAGGCGAGGGGCGTTTTCATTTGCTTGATCGGCTGTCAGGTTCAATCGGCGGCAACAGCCCACCCTCATGTCAGCCCTATGCGCCGGAGAGGCAGCTGCAGCGTCCAGCGTGTTAAGGCATCGGCAACCGGGTGTTCCGGGTCCGGTCATGGCACCGGTTTCTTCGACTTTCGGAAGGTTTCTCGGATTGCCAATGCAAGAAAGACAGAGATTGCAGCCAGTGTGAGTCCCGTCAGCACAGGAGCGGTCCGGCAGCCTTCAGAGACTGCAGCGGACTTGACGTGGTAATCCTCAGACCAGGATATCGTCAGCAGCGCGACAACGGTGATCAAGAACGTGATCACAAGCGCGGTGAACCAGGTTTTTCTGAACAAGATGCAAGCTCCGGCCATAGCCAGAACCGTAAGGCCCAAGGGATCGGAAAAGAACAGGCCAAGATCATCAAGCTGGCTGACCGGCCCGTCCTGCGGGTTCCAGGCAGGTCGTTCCTTGTCGCAGACCTCGGCAATCGCAGGCGCTGGGGCAGCAAGTGCAATCAGCGTGCTCTGGATGAGTTTCAGTCCCGTCATCCGCGCCGCCGCAGTGATTCAAGTTAACCTTCTACCCGAAAGGTCATAAAAACTGTCACATTGTTCGGAAGAGGCGGAGTGGTCGGTCTTGTGGTCTGGAAAACGTAGTTAAATCCACCAAACTCGCACATCCACCCGGCTTGTGTCGGGTTCATGATGAAGCTGCGGACAGCATATCCTGCGTTTGGCGCCACCGCGCCGCCACTTAAGAAGCCACTCGAAACCACCGTTGATCCACCTTCTAACGATCCGGATACACCGGATGTCCCCGTCAGCAGTCTCGTGCACGCACTTCTTGGAACGTTGGTTAAGGTGACCAACATGGTCGGACCAAAAAAAGGAAGAACTGCCGCGTTCACAGATGTTGTTCCGCCAAAGGGATTGGACAGCGTGGTTGCACTTGCAATCATGTCCGAAGGAACCGCGCCGGCGGTAATCAGAAAAGCGGTTATGTCGAGAGTCGTTGAAGAAAGCAAATTAGGGTTCGTAATTATATCCAGGGGATACCCCTTGACCATGACCCGGGTTTCGGCAAGCAGGGCTGAAACCTGGCGGATCGTGGCGCTGGTCTTCTGCGCCGTGCTGGCCTGCTGGAAGAACACAAGGCCCCCAACGATCAGCGCAAGCGCAACCGCAATGTAAAGAACCGCTTCGATCAGGGTCACGGCGCGACAGCGGCGTTTTCCCGGCAGGCTATTGGATTTCAACACACAACACCAAAGTCAACCGCGTATTATATATACATAATACGTACCATGTTCTGACCGTCATGTCAAACTGTACACGTGGATAGGGTGGCCGTTTGCGGTTTGACGGGGTGTCCAGTTCTTGACGGGGTTCCCAGTTCAGGATTGTTGGCGGTCACCACAGGGGTGATCGTACAAGTTTTCCGATATCCCTTCCACCAAATCCTGGTGGTTGTCGGGCACTTGATGACACGCGCCAGCGCGGCAAGGTGGTTCTCCACCGGCTTGACCAACGATCATTCCGTCTGCGTCGGCTGCGGGGCAGGCAGGCGCGGCTGAATTTGACGCGGGTCAAGTCCGCCAAGAAAGCAAGGGCGCTTCGCTTGCCTTATGGTTCCATGGCCGGCGACGATCCGCCCCCCTTACACCACACCCTTGCGCAGGATGAAGCAGCCATAGGGCCCCGGATCAGAGGTGCGGATGATGCAGAAGGCGCGTTTGGCCGCCTCGTAGAAGGCAAAGCGTTCCAGCCGGTCCATGCGCACCGGCTGGCCCTGGCTGCGGTCGAGCACGGCCTGCATGGCGGCAAAGACGGGCACCACGCCCTCGGGATTGCCCACCACTTCCATCCGCCAGACCGGGGCGGGAACAAAGCTGTCCAGCGGCATCAGCGCCAGGATCGCCTCGGTCGCTTCGGCGATGCCGCAGCCGGGCAGGTTCAGCAGGCGGCCATGGGTTGTCCGGGCTGCGATAGTGGCCGCCGGGTGGTTCACGTCGCAGATCACCAGATCATCGCCATGCCCCATCAGCATCAGCGCATGAAGGATGTCGGCAGACAGGTGCCGGGGAATGCCCTTCAGCATGGTGCCCGTGGGCGCGTCATTTCACCGCCCCCGCAGCCATGCCCTTGATGATGTAGCGTTCCATCACGATGCCGATGATCACCAGAGGCAGGATGGCGGCAAAGGACAGGGCGGCCATCGACCACCAGCTGATGCCCTGGCTGCCGGTCTGGCTGGCCACCATCACCGGCAGGGTATTGGAATAGGTCGAGGTCAGCAGGGCGGCAAAGAAATATTCGTTCCACGTCAGCACAAGCGACAGGATGAAGGCCGCCGCCATGCCGGGCAGGGCGATGGGCAGGATGATGGTGGCAAAGGCCCCCCAGATCGACAGCCCGTCGACCAGGGCCGCCTCTTCCAGTTCCGCCGGGATGCCCGCGAACTGATCGCGCATGATCCAGATGACGATGGGCAGCACCGTCAGCGTATACAGCAGGATCAGGCCGATGCGCGTGTCAAGCAGCGCCAGTTCCTTGTACAGCACCAGAAAGGGCAGGGCGAGCACCACGGGCGGCAGGATCAGCTGGCTGAGAAAGAAGAACGAGATGTCGGCATTGCGCATATAGCCGAAGCGGTAGGAAAACCGCGACAGGCCGTAAGCGGCAAGGCTGCCCAGCACCACGGCCAGCCCCGACGAGGTCAGCGAGATGATCGTGGAATTCAGGAACCGGCCCAGAAATTCGGCACGGACGGTCGACTCGGTGGTGATGGTATCGGGCGACAGGCCCAGGGACCGCCAGCCCAGCCATTTCGGCGTATAGTCCCACCACGGCACCATATTGCCTTTCATCACGTCGGGGGCCATCTTGAAGCTGGTGGTGATGGTCCAGTAGATCGGAAACAGGCAGATCACCGTCCACAGGATCAGCATCCCGTAGATCGCAAGGCGCGAGGCATACCAGGCCAGTTGCGGCGGCCGGTCATGGGGACTGTCACGGAAGATCTGGGGGGATGCGGCGGCGTCGGTCATGTCAGTATTGCGGCCTCATCCAGCGGTCGACAAGCTTCATCAGCACCGTCATGAAGATGACGATCAGCAGCAGATAGACCATCGCCAGCATGGTGCCATAGCCCACGTTCGACCGGTCCCGGTACTCGCGGAAGATGAAACTGGTCACCGAATCGGTGGCCCCGCCGGGGCCGCCGGAGGTGACGTTGATGATGATATCGGCCAGCTTCAGCTTGAAGATGATGCGGATCAGGATCGCGGTGATCGACACCGGCAGCATCAGCGGAAAGGTCACTTCCCAGAAGCCGCGCCATGCAGTGGCGCCATCGACCCTGGAAGCTTCCTGCACCTCTTTCGGAATGGCCTGCAGCCCGGCCAGAATCATGATCATCATGAAGGGGATATAGGTCCAGGCATCCAGCGCCATGATGACAAGGCGGGCCATTTCCGGGCTTTCGAAGAACGATGGATTTTCGACGCCGAAGAACCGCGCCAGCCGCGCCAGCGGGCCGAAGCGCGGCTCCAGCATCGACTTGCCGATCATCCAGCTGACCGCAACCGGGCTGAGCATCAGCGGCATCAGGAAGGCAACGCGAAAGAACTTGCGCGCCCGGATCTGGCTGTTGAGCAGCAGCGCAAGGCCGAAGGCGATGGCATATTCGACGATGATCGCCAGCATGTACCAGATCATGTTGCGCAAGGCGTTCCAGTAGAATGGGTCGGCCCACATCTGGCGCAGGTTATCCAGCCCGTTGAACTTGCGCCCCGTGGGCGACGACAGGTTCCAGTCGGAAAAGGCGATGATCAGGCCGAAGATCAGCGGGAACACGACCAGACTGACGACAAAGAGCACGGCCGGCAGCACGAAAAGCGCACGCTTGCCCTGTTCGCCGCGCACCAGCACCTGACCCCAGCACAGGCACCCGGCCCAAAGCACATAGGCATAAAGCGTGGGCCGCCAATTGGCAAAGCCAAGGTCCAGGGTGCCGGTCCGGTCAAGCGTTTGGGCCGCAGCAATACCAACCAGCAGCGCGGCCGAACCCCAGACGATGGCCCGCCCGAAAACCATCCGGCGCCTTGGGATATTGTCGCTTGTCACGACGTGAAGAAGATCACCTGAGTCAGCCATGCTAGCATGTTAGCTGCCGCAACCCGGTATGAAAAGAACATTCCGCCAGACCGCGGGCGCGTGAATCAGGTGGGGCCGACACGGGTCGCAGATGGATCGCGACGTCGGGTTTTGCTGCAGAAAGGAAAAGACTTTTCCCGGTACCCTGTTGAGTAACCGGCTGTCGGCAGGAATAGAAAACCGTAAAAGTATTTTATTTCAATGTATTAAGCAGGGAAGTCCTTGCAAATTCTGCAGGGACCTCAGGGAAACTGTCCAAAAATTGTTACAGTTGATTATGTAAACAAGTAGTGACAGACTTGCTGCAGGACACTGCCGTTCAGGCCCCCCTGACCGGCAGGCGGCCCGGGCGAACGGAATGTCGTCAGTTCGCCTTGACTACATGCAGACGACGCCAGGGCAGGGAGGAGCGCCTATGTCCAACGATCCAGACAAGGTCTGGCCCACAGGCCTGAACTTGAGAGAAGCCGAAGAAGTCCACAGCTACCTGATCGACGGCACGCGCGTGTTCGGGGTGATTGCCCTGATCGCGCATCTTCTGGTTGCCGTCACAACGCCCTGGCTGGGCTGAGGGGTATCAGATGAACAACGCAAAGATGTGGCTTGTCGTCAAGCCAACCGTTGGCATTCCGCTGTTCCTGTCCGCCGTGGCCGTGGGATCATTTGCCGTGCACGTTGCCGTGCTCAGCAATACGTCCTGGGTTGCGGATTTCCTGTCAGGCAAGAAGCTTGGCTCGGGAACCGCAAGCGCCGAGATGATCCTTGACCAGGACGGGGCCGCGCATGCCGCCTATGCCCTGCCATCGGGTTCGCAGGAAGTGCTGATCAAGATGCCGGATGGAACGACGGCACGGGCCATCCTTCAGATGCCCCAGACCGTCGCCGCACTCAACTAGGGCTTCCGCGCGCACTGCCGGCGGCACGTGCGCGCGGTCTTCGGGACCGCGCAAGACCCGCCTGTCCTTTGGCGGGCGGGTCGTGCCGGTCAGCGGCACGCCGTGCCGCAGGCTTAGATGCCGTTCCGCTGAAGGGGCCGTCCCCGATGTTCGACTACAAGCGCTTCGCCCTTGGGCGCATTGCGTCTTTCGGCACACGCTACATGCCCTTTGCCGATGTGGCCTCCGAGGCGGTGCCGCTGTCGCGGTTGCTGCGGCTGGCCCTGTTTCAGGTGACGGTCGGCATGGCTTTGGTGCTGATGGTCGGAACGCTGAACCGGGTGATGATCGTCGAGTTGCGGGTGCCCGCTAGCCTTGTGGCTGTCATGCTGGCGCTGCCGCTGGTCTTTGCGCCGTTCCGGGCGCTGATCGGGTTTCGGTCCGACACGTTCCGCTCGGCGCTTGGCCTGCGGCGTCTGCCCTACATCTGGAAGGGCACGATGCTGCAGTTCGGCGGATTTGCGATCATGCCTTTTGCCCTTCTTGTTCTGTCGGGCTATGGCGAAGCGGTCGATGCGCCGCGCTGGATCGGGCTGAGTGCTGCCGCGCTGTCCTTTCTGCTGGTCGGCGCCGGCGTGCATATGGTCCAGACCGTGGGCCTTGCCCTGGCCACGGACCTGGTGGCGGAAGCGGACCAGCCACGGGTCGTGGGCCTGATGTATGTGATGCTGCTGGTCGGGATGATCGTCAGCGCCTTTGCCTATGGGGCGCTGCTGGAAACCTACACGCCGGGACGGTTGATCCAGGTGATCCAGGGATCTGCGGTTCTGACCGTCGCGATCAACGGGATTGCCATGTGGAAACAGGAAGCCCGAAATCGCAGCCGCGCGACCGCGCCGGTGCAGGAGTTCAGCTTTCTCGACTCCTGGGCACGGCTTGCGGGGCGGACGGGCATGATCCGTCTTCTGGCCGTCATCGGCCTTGGCACGGCCGGCTTCGGCATGGCCGATGTCCTGCTGGAGCCGTTCGGCGGCCAGGTTCTGGCAATGACGGTGGCCCAGACCACGCGGCTGACGGTGGTGCTTGCCCTTGGCTCTTTGCTTGGCTTCGGGCTTGCCTCGCGCTGGCTTGGGCGCGGGGGCAGGGCGATGGATGCGGTCTGCCTGGGGGCTGTGATCGGGATACCGGCCTTCGGCCTTGTGCTGGCTTCCGCCCTGATCCTGTCTGCGCCGCTACTGGTTGCCGCAACGCTTCTGGCGGGCTTTGGGGCCGGGCTGTTCGGCCACGGGACCCTGACCGCGACCATGCGGGCAGCCCCGCGCGAACAGATCGGCCTGTCGCTGGGGGCCTGGGGCGCGGTGCAGGCAACGGCGGCAGGTCTGGCCATTGCGACGGGCGGGGTCATCCGGGACCTTGTGCTGGCCGCACCGGCCGGCGGAACAACAGCGGCCAGTCCCTATGTTCCGGTTTTTGCGCTTGAGGGGGGGCTGCTTTTTCTGGCAGTCCTTGTGGCACTGCCCCTGAGGCGCGGTGGTCTTGCCACCGCCTTCGGGCCTGCGCGGGCCGGTGCGGCGGACGACACCGGAACGGACTGCGGCCTTGCCGCACCAGGGCCATGACGGCCGCTTGAATTCGGGTCAACAAGGAACAGGGTGAGATATGACAACAATCATCACACGGCTTTACGCGAATGCGGCAGCGGCCCAGGGCGTGGTCGCGGCACTTCTGGCCGAGGGGCATTCCCCTGCCACCGTTCACGTCATCACAAGGGACGGTGCCGGAACGGCGGCCGAGCGCATGCATGCGGCACGGGTCAGCGCAACCGCAGCGCGCGTCTATGCCGGGCCGGTGGCCGAGGGCAGGGCGCTTTTGGTCGTCAACGCCCCCTTTGCGCCGATGGGCACGGCGCTGAACGCGATCCGGACGGTCAACCGCTTTGCCTCTATCGACGTGGGGCTGGCGGAAGAAGATGCCTATATTCGCGACGAGCCGGAGGTGCAGCTGTCGGGCCGGATCCTGCAGGGCACCGTCTTTTTCATGTCAAATCCCTACCGGTCGCTGCCGCAGGGTCATATCCTTGGCAGCAACCCGATCATCCACAGCCGCCCGCGCACCTCGGCGATCCGGGGCGGGGCCTATATCTCCACCAAGTTCTGGCCGATGAAGCTGGTTTCGAAACCAAGGGAAAGAACATCGGTGCTGCGCGGGACCTGGCTGTTTTCGTCGCTGTTCGGGCTTCCCACGATCATCCGCACCTGGCCGCCGCGCGAGGAGTTTCCGACCACGATCTGACAGGGTGCTGACGGCGTGTCGGCCGCAGGGACTGGCTGACCGAAAAGCGGGAAACACGTCTGCCTGCGCGCGCCTTGCGCATCCTGGCAGGGGCCATCGCCCCTGACATCGCGCCACGCTGATCCTTGTCCAGCCGTGGGCCAAAGCCCCCGGCCAGCGCCCCCGCCCCGCCCCCGGCGGACGCTTCGCCCTCGCCGGGCCGGGCGCTGGCCTCCCCTGGTCCTCGACCTGCCAGTCTATAGGGCACCGTCCCGCAGGGGCGGGGGAAACGCGGGTCGCGTTTCCCGTTCCCGTCCGGACAGGCGTTCTCGCGGATGTCCGGTCTCTCTGGCAGGGGTCATCGCCCCTGCCACAGCGCCACGCTGCCCCTTGTCCAGCCGGGGGCCCAAAGCCCCCGGCCAGCGCCCGCCCCGCCCCTGGCGGGCGCT
>JADCEF010000063.1 GCA_020250445.1 Rhodobacter sp. | reverse complement strand
GCCCCCGGCCAGCGCCCGCCCCGCCCCCGGCGGGCGCTTCCCGCCCGCCGGGTCGGGCGCTGGCCTCTGTGTCTCCTCGACCTGCCGGTCTACAGGGTACGCCCCACGCGGGCGAGGAAACGCGGTGCGTTTCCTGGTCTCGCCCGGACGGGCGACAGCACTTTCACCGCTTCAATGGCAGGGGCCATCGCCCCTGCCACAGTGCTGCGCGGGATCAGGACCGGCCGGGGGCTAAAGCCCCCGGCCAGCGCCCGCCCCGCCCCTTGCGGGCGCTTCGCCCCCGCCGGGTCGGGCGCTGGCCTCTGTCTTTCCCGTACCTGCCGGTCTACAGGGCACAGTCCCGCGCGGGCGGGGGAAACGCGATGCGTTTCCCCCGCCCAAAGGGACAATTCCCTTCCCGGATCGGGACGGGTTTCCCGGCCGCCCCTGAGGCCGGAGTGCGGTTTCATCACCTTGCCGAGCCGGGCGCAGCCCTGCGGGCACGGGCCGATCTTGCGCCCGATCATATGGTCAGACCAGGTTCGCACAGGGCCTTGGGCACCGGGGTGCCCCGGTCTGTCCCCGGGATGCCCGGGTTCCCGGCCGCCTTTGGATGCGGGCAGGGCGGCGCTGATCCTGCTGGCCTATAACCGCCGGTGCCGCAGATCGTCAGGGCAATGTAACAACCACCTTGCCGGTCGCCTTGCGTCCGCGCAGCAGATCAAGCCCCTTTGCCGCGCGGTCAAGGGGCAGAACGTGGCTGATGTGGGGCCGCAGGATGCCGTCCCCGAACCAGCCGAACAGCCTGGACATGCTGGCCGTCAGCACCTCGGGGCGGAAGGCAAGGTAGCCGCCCCAGTACAGGCCAATCACCGAAAGGTTCTTCACCAGCAACAGATTCGCAGGAATCTGCGGAACATCGCCGCCCGCGAAGCCGACGCACAGCAGGCGGCCTTCGGGCCGGGTCGCGCGCAAAGCCTGCAGAAAGGCGGGGCCGCCGACCGTGTCAAAGACCACGTCCACGCCCCCTTCGGCGCGAAGCCTGTCGCGCAGATCGGCTGTGTCGCTGTCAATCAGAACATCCGCCCCAGCCCGCTGCGCGACCGCCAGGCGGGCCTGGCCGCGTGCAGAGGCGATCACCCTGGCCCCCATGTGCTTGCCGATCTCCACCGCCGTCAGCCCCACCCCGCCGGCGGCCCCCAGGACCAGCAGCGTCTCGCCCGGCTGCAGGCGGGCGCGGTGATCCAGCGCCAGATGCGACGTGCCGTAGGCGATCTGGAAAGAAGCGGCCTGCACGAAGCTCATGCCATCGGGAATCGCCACGCAGCGCGCTGCCGGGACAGCCACAAAATCAGCAAGCCCGCCACTGCCCGGCACGGCGGCAACTCTTGCACCCGGCACAAATCCGGTGACCGCGGGGCCGCAGGCCTCCACCGTTCCGGCAACTTCCATGCCAAGCGTGAACGGCAGGGGCGGCGTATCCTGATAGCTTCCGCCGGACATGAGAAGATCAGCAAAATTCAGCCCGCACGCCGCCGTGCGCAGCAGAACCTCGCCTGGCCCCGGGTCCGGAACGGGAACTGTCCGCAGATCGGGGGGAAGTCCGAACGTGCTGATCTGTAGCGCCCTCATGTGCACTCCCTGGCAGACGGTTGCAATCCTAATGCCGCCCCCTGCAGAGATCGAGGCACAATTGCTTTGCGAAAAGCAAAGCATAATGCCATGTTGTTGCAAAATGGTATGCAATATGCAACATTACCCTGACGTGAGTCGTGGGGGATTCAGAAACGCAGAGCGCGATCAGGCCGACAGTCCTTGCGGGTGCATTATCAGACATATCTTAAAAGACAGGTTCTTTCATTCGGCAGCATTTCCTTGCGGCAACTGCGCGGTATGGGGAATTTGGCACGAAAATTGCTTGTACAAGCGCAGGGGTATACCCCTTCAAGCGGAGCAAAGTATGAAACATCCAGTAGACGCCCATGTGGGCAAGCGCATTCGTCATCGCCGGTGGATGATCGGCATGACCCAGCAGCAGTTGGCCGGCAAGGTCGGCATCAAGTTCCAGCAGATCCAAAAGTACGAAACCGGAATGAACCGGGTCAGCGCGTCGCGGCTGTGGGAAATTGCCGATGCGCTTGGTGTCGGAATCAACTTCTTCTTCGAAGGACTTGACGAGGCGCGCGGTGCCGTTCGCGCCGGTGAAGGCGACATCATGGGCGACAAGGAGGCCATGGATCTGGTCCGTTCCTATTACGCCATTCCCGAGGCGCAGCGCCGCCGCCTTTTCGACCTGGCCCGTGCTCTCAGCGACGCGGCTGCCTGATCCGGAAGACACCCCGCTTGACCGTTCCCGCCGCAGCCGATAGCGGCGGGAAAGGCCACGCAGGGGAAAGCCATGACCGATCTGACCGATGCCGAAACGGCGGATATCATCGCAACGGCCGCAGAGCTTGCCGATGTCGCCCGTGTGGCGACGCTGGGCCATTTCCGGTCCGCCGGGCTGCTGGCCGAATCCAAGACCGATGGCGGCTTCGATCCGGTCACCGTGGCGGATCGTCTGGCCGAAGACCTTATGCGCGGGGTTCTGGCCCGCCGCCGCCCGCGTGACGGGGTTCTGGGCGAAGAACGCGGCACCATCGAAGGCACGTCGGGCCTGACCTGGGTGCTTGACCCGATCGACGGGACGCGCGGCTACCTGTCGGGCACACCAACCTGGGGCGTTCTGATTGCCGTCGCCGATCAGACCGGTCCGATCTATGGGATCATCGACCAGCCCTTCATCGGCGAGCGCTTTGAAGGGGGTCTTGGCCGGGCCGAGGTCACCGGGCCGATGGGGCGGTTCGATCTGCGCTGCCGTCCGGCCCGCGCCCTGGGCGATAGCATCCTGTTCACGACCTTCCCCGAAGTCGGCACGCCCGAGGAAGGGGCCGCATTCCGCCGCCTGGTGCCCCGGGTCCGGCTGACGCGCTATGGCATGGATTGCTACGCCTATGCGCTGATCGCGGCGGGCCAGATCGATCTGGTGGTCGAGGCGGGATTGCAGACCTATGACCTGATGGCGCCGATTGCCGTGATCGAGGCCGCGGGCGGCATCGTGACAGACTGGCAGGGCGGCCCTGCGCATGACGGCGGACAGGTGCTGGCCGCCGCAAACCGCGAGATTCACGCCGCGGCGCTGCAGGTGCTGAACGCCGGGTGACCCTGCCGGGCAAGGGAGATGCCGATGACCGAACTTCTGCTGCGGCGGGCCGACCGTGTCGTGACCATGGATGCGGCCCGGCGCGAGATTGCCGGGGGTGATGTCCTGATCCGGGACGGTGTTGTTGCCGCCATGGGTGTCGGCCTTGCCACGGCGGGCCGCGTGCTTGACGCGCTCGGCTGTGTCGTGACGCCCGGCTTGGTGAATACCCATCACCACCTGTATCAGACCCTGACCCGCGCTGTGCCGGGCGGACAGGACGCGCTGCTGTTCGGCTGGCTCAAGACACTGTACCCCATCTGGTCCCGCTTCGGCCCCGAGGAGATGTTCGTCTCGGCCCAGGCCGGGCTGGCGGAACTTGCGCTGTCGGGCTGTTCGATGACCGCCGATCACCTGTATCTGTTCCCCAACGGATCACGGCTGGATGACACCATCGCGGCCGCCTCCGAGGTGGGCCTGCGCTTTCACCCGACGCGCGGTGCCATGAGCATCGGGGAAAGTGCCGGCGGCCTGCCGCCGGACAGTCTGGTTGAACGTGAAACAGCGATTCTTGAAGACAGTATCCGCGTGGTCGATGCCTTCCACGATCCCCGCGATGGCGCGATGGTCCGGGTCGGACTTGCGCCCTGTTCGCCCTTTTCGGTCAGCCGGGACCTGATGCGCGAGGCGGCCGTGCTGGCGCGGGACAAGCGCGTCATGCTGCACACGCACCTTGCAGAGAATGACGAGGATGTCGCCTGGTCCCTGGCGCGGTTCGGATGCCGGCCGGGGCAATCATGCCGGGTCGGTCTTGCGGATACGGACGTTTAGCATGCCTTCAATGCCAAGATTGGCATAAATGCTGGCGGTGACCCGCGCCAAATGGTCGTTGTAGTCTTTGACCAGAGTGCCCATCCCGATGCGGTCGACCTCGGTGCGGAATGGTCGGGTCCCATGTTCCATGCCGATGACAGCGACGATTGCATCCGCCACGATCTGTGGCGCTTGCTGGGGGTTCTGCGCAAGAAACCCTTCGAAATGCGCAAGGGACACCTCGGGCGCGGCTGCCATGGCACCGTAGCCGGCATCCCGGTCACGCATGCCGGGGTGCATCAGGTTGGCCATGAAGGTGGTGGGGAATCCGCCTGGCTCGACCAGAGCGATCTCGACACCGAAAGCGCTCAGTTCAGCGCGGTAATTCTCGGACAGCGCCTCAAGGGCCCATTTCGACGCATTGTACGGGCCATAGAACGGCATCGTCACACGGCCGAGTAGGCTGGAGACATTCAGAATCAGCCCTTCGCCGCGCGTCCGCATGTCCGGTACCACGACGCGGATCATGCGCTGGACTCCGAAGAGATTGATGTCGAAAAGACGGCGGAAGTCATCGGCGCTGAAGTTCTCCTGCAGGCCGTGTGCGCCAATGCCTGCGTTGTTGATTAGCGCGTCGATGCGGCCAAGCCTGGCAAGCGCTGCCGCCACGCCGGACTCCACCGAAGCGTCACTGGTCACATCGATCTCGACAATCTCGGCGCCAAGCGCCCGCAGGGTCGACGCGGTCTCTGAATTCCGGCCAGCGACATCGCGCATGGATCCGATCACTCGATGGCCCGCCTTGAGCAGATCGCCCACGATGAGTTGGCCGAATCCGCTGTTTGCACCGGTTATGAGGATGTTCATGTCTGTTTCCATCTTTTGCGCCAGCTTGGCGACTTGGTCCGGAAGAGATACTTTGGGTTCACATTTCAGAACAGATAAGCAATATTGAACCTATGGTTGCTGAAGTTAGAACGTTCGGGCTTAACGCCCTGCTCAGTTTTCATACGGTGGCACGCTTGGGCGGCATCAGCGCCGCTGCTCGGCACCTTGGTTTAGCCAAGTCTGGGGTCAGTCGCCACGTGGCCCAACTCGAGGAGCATTTCGCCGTTCGGCTGCTGGAGCGCGGACCGCGTTCGGTCCGTCTGACGCCGATCGGGCGCAAGTTGGACGACCGTATTCGATCGATCCTGGCCGAGGTCGATCATCTGCGCGATGTCGCGCATACAGAGCGCGACAGTGTCTCTGGCCAGGTGACGATTACAGCCACCCCGGACTTCGGAGCCCTGATTGCTTCGCGGCTCTTCCCGGAAGTGCGCCGTCGCCATCCCAACCTGAGCCTGGTGATGCGTACGGGATACGCGTTCGAGGACATGCAGGATCCGAACACTGATCTTGCTGTCCGCGTCGGAAGTGTCGATGACGAGCGGCTGGTGGCGCGTCGCATCGGCAGTTTCTTCCGATGGCTGGTGGCGGCACCGGCGCTGGCCGACACGAAGCCGCTGCAGACGCCCGACGATCTCAAGGCAAGACCGTGCCTGACCTTTCGCGGCGACCGGCCAGTTGCCCGCTGGCGCTTCGTCTCTGACGAGCGTGAAGCGGCGGTGGAGGTGAGCGGCCCCATCGCGGTGCGCAATTTTGCCATATTGCAGGAGCTTGCCCGGTCTGGACAGGGCTTCGCCTTCCTTCCTGCCTTCATGCTCGACGAAGATCTTTCACGTCGCAGACTGGTACGCTGCCTGCCGGATTGGACCTCGCCTGGCACCCCTGTCTTTCTGACATTCCGTCCGGGCGCCCGCAGGATCGCGAGGATCGCCGCCATACTTGACGTGGCACAGGAGGTTCTGCCGGATCTTCTGGAGTAGTGACCAAGCAGGCTTGAGATGTGGCAGGAAATGTCGACGACGCGGTGCGTTCAGCAAGACGCCCCGATTAGCCGATCAGTGTCCACAATCGGCGGGAAGGCAGGCTTACTTCATATCAGTTACCCATCTATCCGCCGTGCCCCCGGCTGGCTTGATGGCAAAGGCGGCTCAACTGCGGCCCGCTCCCGGCTTGAACAGCAAGAAACTGCCGATATTGCGTGCCTTCCCTGCGCCACGGGGAGGGCTGGAAGAGGCATACCATTCCATATCGATAGATTGATCGGGTCTGACCCCTAGCCGCGTCGACGCGGCGCTACCCTGCGATGGGTTGCAAACGCCCCTATTACGCTTCCCCGGGGGTGGAGATTGGGGGGCCGGGGGCGCGCATTGCGTTGGGGGTTTGAAACCCGGACCGGGGGCGGCAACCCCGGGGAGGAGGAGGGGGCCGCCCCACATCCGGTCAGCCACGGGAAGAGGCGGGGCGTTTCGCGCGGCGGGGTGAAGCGCTGGCTTCGCAAGAAGGGGCGGCGGCACGAGGGAGGAAAACACGTGCCGCCGCTATTGCTGCGAACCCCTGCGGGAGGAGGGGAAGGGGTTCCGCAAGAAACCTTACTTGCCGCGGGCCGCCTCCAGGGCGATCTGCGGGATGTCTGCGCGGTGAATACCCAGGTCCGCCAGTTCGCGGTCCGTCAGGGCATTCAGCTCGCGTGCCGTCTGGTTGTAGATCCGGCGGCGGACCAGCGCAGCCCGCACGTGTTTGGCGACCGCAGCCAGGCGGTTCTGAAAGCTGCCGCTGGCGGCGCGGGTCGAATTCACATATGTCATCACTAGCCTCATGTCGGTGTCGGTCACGCATGCTGTCTGGCGGACCGTTGGGGCAAACATAAGCCGATGCTGCAACTGCACAACGCACGCTGTGCTCAATGCTGCTATGCAGCAAGTGCATGGCTGCATTCATGAATCCTTCACTTAACTGCGGACGCTTTGCCGGAAATCCGGGCGATGCGTCAACTTTCACTTGTCGGGTGCCGCCGAAATGACGACCTATGCACCACCCAAGGGCAAAGGAGAACCGCATGTCCCCCACCGTTCCGTCCGTACAGCAGGCGCTGGCGCAGATCCATGTTCCCGGTGGCGGCGATCTGATATCGCGGGATCTGGTGCGGGCGCTGACTGTCGAGGGCGGTCAGGTGCGCCTCGTCATCGAAGCCGCCGATCCCGATCAAGCGCGGGCGCTGGAGCCGGTGCGCGCCGCCGCCGAGGCCGCCCTGCGGGCGCTGCCGGGGGTGGCGCAGGTGCAGGCCCTGCTGACGGCGCATGGCCCGGCGGCAAAGGCCGCGCCACCCGGCCTGAAGATCGGCCAGCATCCGACCCCCCAGCAGGGCGGCCCGCAGCGCATTACCGGGGTCGACCGGATCATTGCCGTGGCCAGCGGCAAGGGTGGGGTGGGCAAGTCCACCGTCTCGTCCAACCTCGCCGTGGCGCTGGCCCGCGCCGGGCGGCGCGTGGGGCTGCTTGATGCTGACATCTACGGCCCGTCGCAGCCGCGCATGATGGGCCTGTCCAAACGCCCCGCCTCGCCCGATGGCAAGACGATCATTCCGCTGCAGGCGCATGGCGTGACGGTGATGTCGATCGGCCTGATGCTGAAGGAAGATGAGGCTGTGGTCTGGCGCGGCCCGATGATCATGGGGGCGCTGCAGCAACTGATCACCCAGGTGGACTGGGGCCGTCTGGATGTGCTGATTGTCGATCTGCCGCCCGGGACGGGGGACATCCAGCTGACGCTGTGCCAGCGCACGCATCTGACGGGGGCCATCGTGGTGTCCACCCCGCAGGATGTGGCGCTTCTGGATGCCCGCAAGGCGCTGGACATGTTCCACAAGCTTAAGACACCCGTGCTGGGCCTGATCGAGAACATGTCAACCTATGTCTGCCCGAACTGCGGGCATGAGGCGCATCTCTTCGGCCATGGCGGCGTGCGGGCCGAGGCCCGGAAGCTGGGCCTGCCCTTTCTGGGCGAGTTGCCGCTGTCGCTGGATGTGCGGATCGCCGGGGACTCCGGAACGCCGATCGCGGCGGGCGACGGCGCGACGGCGTTGGCCTATGCGGCGCTGGCTGGGCGGCTGATTGCCGGCGGCATGGCCTGACCGCCGTCCGGCTTACGGGAATTCCTGGTACAGCAGCAGACTGCCTGTCGACTCACGGCGAATCACGGCGGCGAAACCGGGTGTGAAGGCTGGCAACTGGCCAATGAATTCACTTTTTGTTCCGAATTCGGGCCGCGAATGGCCAAAATATTCTCCATACTTTTGGGAAATTATGGAACAACACAAAGGCACTATATTTAGTATATAAGACGAAGAAATACTCAATATATTTGTCCAAGTCTAACGAAATGCCAATGGATATGGAAGAATTCCACACCCACCTGGCAACAATCTTGATTGTCTGCCCATAGATTCCATTTGCGTGGGGCAAATTACCATGTCATCCCTAAGCCATCGGAAGCAGCGGCCAAGACAAGAAAAGGGCACTCAAGACCCCGACCAAGGCAAAGGCAGCTTCATACAGGCAACCGCCGCTTCCGATACAACAGAGATCCGGCACGCGGGCGAGCAGACATCCCCCCAGGTGGCCTGCGCAGTTGGACAGACCCAGAGATGGGACAGGGCGGCGGATCGGGCGTGGCAGCAGTCCCGATCCGCCGTTGTCCGTTTCAGGGGCCGGGCAGACGAATGCAGTGAGGAGCCGCGAGGCCGTGTCCGAGAGTTTCAGAGGCGAACTCAGCCAGAAGGTTGACAGCAAGGCGCGGGTTTCCATCCCGGCAGCCTTCCGCCGCGTCCTTGAAGCCGGCGATCCGTCCTGCTCCGTCCCCCCCCGCCCCAGAGTCGTGATGGTCTATGGCGACGAGCGCCGCCGCTTTGTCGAATGCTATTCGATCACCGAGATGAAGCGCGTCGAGGCACTGATCGCGCGGCTGCCCAAAGGGTCGCCCAACCGCCGTCTGCTGGAACGCAACCTGATCACCCTGTCGGCCACCGTGGAAATCGATGAAGACGGCCGCATCGTGCTGCCCCCGCGCGTGCGCGATAAGATCGGTGTCACCCCGGCCGACCTGGCCGCCGGGTTTGACGCCATCTTTGCGGGCACGCTGGAGACCTTTCAGATCTGGAAGCGTGATGTCTACGACAGCGAAATCGCGGTCCAAAGCCTGGCGGCGGTTGAACAGCTGTCCGGCGGGCTGGACATGCTGGCGCTTCTTCCCGACCCGGAGGCGTGAGCATGGCGCAAAGCGGCCCGGCAGACGCCCGCCCGCCGCATGTCCCCGTTCTGCTGCGCCCGCTGCTGGCGGCGGTTGCCCCCGTGAGCGGTCTTTGGCTTGACGGAACCTTTGGCGCGGGCGGCTACGCGCGCGGCCTGCTGGGGGCGGGGGCGGACCGGGTGATCGGGATCGACCGCGATCCTTCGGCGCTGGACATGGCCGCCACCTGGGCCGCCGGTTATGGGAACCGTCTGCGTCTGGTGGCGGGCAATTTTTCGGCCCTTGACAGGCTGGCGGGCGAACCGCTGGACGGGGTCGTGCTGGACCTGGGCGTCTCGTCGATGCAGCTTGATCAGGCGGACCGCGGTTTTTCCTTTGCCAAGAACGGCCCGCTGGACATGCGGATGAGCCGGGACGGCCAGAGTGCCGCCGATCTGGTCAACAGCGCGTCCGAGGAAACGCTGGCCGATATCCTGTACCACTATGGCGAGGAACGCGCCGCGCGCCGCATCGCGCGCGCCATTGTCACCGCCCGTACGGCCGCGCCGATCACCACCACGCTGCACCTGTCCGAGATCGTCTTGCGCTGCCTGCCGCGCCCGAAGCCCGGCCAGAGCCATCCGGCGACCCGCAGCTTTCAGGCGATCCGCATTGCCGTGAATGCGGAATTCACCGAGCTTGCCGAAGGGTTGAAGGCCGCAGAACGCGCGCTGAAGCCGGGTGGCAAGCTGGCCGTTGTCACCTTTCATTCGCTGGAAGACCGGATCGTGAAGCAGTTCTTCCTGCAGCGGTCCGGGGGCAAGGGCAATGCCAACCGCCATGCCCCGGCAACCGGGGCCGACACCCCGCGCTTTACCCTGCTGACGCGCCGCGCCATCGTTCCGGATGATCAGGAACTGGCGGAAAATCCCCGCTCGCGGTCGGCAAGGCTGCGCGTGGCGCAACGCACCGCTGCCCCGGCCGGTCCCGATGACCCCGACGTGCCGGGTATTCCGACGCTTCACCGAAAAGGACGCCGCTGATGCGCCCCATTCTTTATGCGCTGTCTTTTCTGGCCGTGATGGGGCTGGCGTTCTGGGCCTATCGTGAAAACTACGCAACACAGAAATCCCTGCGTCATGTTGAAGAGCTGCAGGCCGAAATCGCCACCCTGCGCGAGGCGCTGGCCGTACAGCGGGCCGAATGGGCCTATCTGAACCGCCCCGACCGCCTGCGCGAACTGTCGACCATCAACTTCGACCGTCTGGGGCTGTTTCCGCTGGAGCCGACCCAGTTCGGGCAGATCGGTATGGTCAGCTATCCCTTACCGCCGACCCCGGCCCCGGACGGCACGCCGGATGACACCGGAGCCACCGAGCGAAGCGGAACGCTGACCGGTCCTGACGCCCCGGACACCGACAGCGCCAAGGCGCAAGGCAATGTCGACCCGCAAGAGAGGCAGCTGCCATGATCCGCACGCCCCTAAGGCCGCTGGCCCGCATCCTGTCCGCCCGGGCGCGCGGCGAAAACCCCGACAGCATCGAGCGCGAGAATATCCGCCTGCGGCAGGAAAAGATGCGCGACCGCGCCCGGGCAGAAGGCCGCCTTCTGCTGCTTGGGATTGCCTTTATCATGGCCTTCACCGTCATCGGCGGCCGGATGGGCCTGCTGGCCGCAACCGAACCGACCGAGCCGCGCAGCGCCACTTCGGGGGCGCAGATCCTGACCGGACGGGCCGACCTGACGGATCGCAACGGGCGCATTCTGGCGACCAATCTGCTGACCCATTCGCTGTATGCCCAGCCGAAGGACATGGTCGACCCCGCGCGGGTTGCCGGGGAACTGGCACGCATCTTTCCGGATCTGGATGCAAAGCTGCTGCTGGCCCGCTTTACCGACGGGCGCAGCTTCATGTGGGTCCGCAGGAAACTGAGCCCCGAGCAGATGCAGGCCGTGCATGACATCGGTGACCCCGGCCTTCTGTTCGGGCCGCGCGAGATGCGCCTTTACCCCAACGGCCGCCTTGCCGCCCATGTGCTGGGCGGGGCCAGCTTTGGCACCGAAGGGGTGCATTCGGCGGAAGTGATCGGCACGGCGGGCATCGAGAAATATCTGGACGCGCAGTTGCGCGACCCGGCGCTGGAAGGCAAGCCGGTGGCGCTGTCGCTGGACCTGACGGTTCAGGCGACGATACAGGAAGTGCTGGAAGCCGGTATGAAGATGATGAACGCCAAAGGTGCGGCGGCCATCCTGCTGGATGTGCACACGGGTGAAATCCTGTCGCTGGTGTCACTGCCCGACTTTGATCCCAATGACCGCCCGCAGGCGCTGCTGAAGGGCGATCCCGCCGACAGCCCGCTGTTCAACCGGGCTGTGCAGGGCGTTTACGAACTTGGGTCGACCTTCAAGATTTTTGCCGCCGCGCAGGCCCTGGACCTTGGGCTGCTGGAGCCTTCGTCGATGGTCGATGCCGATGCGCCGATGGTCTGGGGCAAGCACAGGATCAAGGAATTCGAGAACCGCAACTACGGTCCGCTGCTGTCGGTGCGCGATGTCATCGTGAAATCATCGAACGTGGGGGTTGCGAATATCGCCCTGATGATCGGGGCGGTGCGTCAGCAGGCCTTCCTGAAATCGCTGGGCTTTTTCGGGCCAACCCCGGTAGAGCTGGTGGAAGCAGCCGGGGCCAAGCCGCTGATCCCAAAACGCTGGACCGAAATCGTAACCATAACCGCATCCTACGGGCACGGCATGTCGGCCAGTCCGATGCACCTGGCGGCGGCCTATGCCGCCATCGCCAACGGCGGCAAGGCCGTTCGGCCGACGCTGCTGCGGGTGGACAGGCCGCAGGATTACCCCGCCGTGATGTCACGGGACACCGCCGTGAAGGCCATCGACATGCTGCGCGGTGTCGTGACCGAAGGCACGGCAAGCCTGGGCGACGTCGAAGGCTATCAGGTGGCCGGCAAGACCGGGACCGCAGACAAGCCGAAGGCGACGGGCGGCTATTACCACGACAAGGTCATCAACACCTTTGCCAGCCTGTTCCCGGCGAGCGATCCGAAATACGTGCTGATCGTGACCCTGGACGAACCGGTTGAAACCACGGGGCCGATCCCGCGCCGTACCGCCGGGTGGACCGCCGTGCCGGTTGCCGCCGAAATCACCCGGCGCGTGGCCCCCCTGCTGGGGATAAGGCCCGTCATTGAACCCGCCGCCACCGATGCGGTAACACTGATCCAGAACTGAACCGCAGCACAGGGCAGGGCAGATGGCAGATCGGACGGCATCCCTTGCGGCGCTGGGCCTGACCGCAAAGGGCGGGCGCGAGGCGCGCATCACCGGGCTTGCCGTTGACAGCCGTGCCGTGCAAAGCGGCTATCTGTTCGCGGCGCTTCCGGGTACGGCGGCCCATGGGGCGCAGTTCGTGCCGCAGGCGCTGCGCCAGGGTGCCACCGCCATTCTGACCGATCCCGAAGGCGCGCGTCTGGCGCAGGCGGCGCTGGCGGGATCGGACGCGGTGCTGGTCATTGCCGAGGATGCGCGGGCGGCCCTTGCCTGGGCGGCGGCCCTGTGGTTCCGCGACCAGCCCAAGACGGTGGTGGCCGTCACCGGCACCAATGGCAAGACGTCGGTCGCAACCTTTACCCGGCAGATCTGGATGGCGCTGGGCCATGCCGCGATCAACATCGGCACGACCGGGGTCGAAGGGGCCTGGGATGCGCCGTCGGGCCATACCACGCCCGAACCCATCACGCTGCATCGCCTGCTGGCAGATGCCGCCCATGCCGGGGTGACCCATGCCGCGATGGAAGCCTCCAGCCACGGGCTGGACCAGCGCCGGCTGGACGGGGTGCGCCTGACCGCCGCCGCCTTTACCAATTTCACCCAGGACCACCTTGATTATCACGGCACCTTCGAGGCCTATTTCAGCGCCAAGGCGGGGCTCTTCGACCGGGTCCTGGCCGAAGACGGCGTGGCCGTGATCAACCTCGACGATCCGCGCGGGGCGGATATGGCCGAAATTGCCGCCGACCGCGGCCAGGCCATTCTGCGCGTCGGCCATGCACCCGAGTGCGACCTGCGCATCATCGGCCAGCGCTTTGATGCCACGGGGCAGGATCTGCGCCTGCGCTGGCAGGGTGCCACGCATCAGGTGCGGCTGAACCTGATCGGCGGATTTCAGGCAGAAAACGTGATGCTTGCGGCGGGGCTTGCCATTGCGGCGGGTGACCCCCCCGATGCGGTCTTTGCCGTGCTGCCCGGCCTGACCACGGTGCGCGGGCGGATGCAACTGGTCGGCACGCGGCGCAACGGTGCCTCGGTCTTTGTCGATTACGCCCATACGCCGGATGCCGTTGCAACCGCGCTGAAGGCGCTGCGCCCCCATGTGATGGGGCGGATCGTGATCGTGTTCGGTGCGGGCGGCGACCGTGACCGGGGCAAGCGCCCGCTGATGGGGCGCGCCGCCGCCGAACATGCCGATGTGCTGTATGTAACCGATGACAACCCGCGCAGCGAAGACCCCGCCAGCATTCGTGCGGCTATCCTTGCCGCCTGCCCCGGGGCGAATGAGGTCGGCGACCGCGCCGAGGCCATCCTGCGCGGGGTCGATGCGCTGGGGCCGGGGGATGCGCTGCTGATCGCGGGCAAGGGGCACGAGACGGGGCAGACCATTGCAGGCCATGTCTATCCCTTCGATGATGCCGAACAGGCCAGCGTTGCCGTGGCGGCACTGGATGGTCTGATATGACCGTGCTGTGGACCGCTGCCGACGCTGCCGCGGCAACCGGCGGCACCAACACCGCCGACTGGCAGGCAACCGGAGTATCGATCGACTCGCGCAGTCTGCAGCCGGGCGATCTTTTCGTGGCGCTGAAGGATCTGCGCGACGGGCATGATTTCGTCGCCCGGGCGCTGGCCGGGGCGGCTGCCGCCGCGCTGGTCACGCATCGGCCCGCCGGCGTGGCGGCGGATGCACCGCTGCTGATTGTGCCGGACGTGATGGCGGCGCTGACCGCGCTTGCGGTGGCGGCCCGCGCCCGCACCAGGGCGCGCACGGTCGGGGTGACCGGATCGGTCGGCAAGACTTCGACCAAGGACATGCTGCGCGCCGTGCTGGGCGGACAGGGGCGCACGCATGCGGCCGAAGCCAGCTACAACAATCACTGGGGCGTGCCCTTGACGCTGGCCCGGATGCCTGCGCAGACAGAATTTGCCGTGATCGAGATCGGAATGAACCACCCCGGCGAGATTGCGCCGCTGGCCCGGCTGGCCCGGCTGGACGTGGCCATCATCACCCTGGTTGCGCCCGCCCATCTGGAAGCATTCGACAGTGTCGAGGGGATTGCGCATGAAAAGGCCTCGATCATCGACGGCCTTCTGCCCGGGGGCACCGCAATTGTGAATGCGGATATCGCAACCACGCCGATACTGTTGGCCAAGGCTGCCGATGCGGGGGTGAAATGCGTCACCTTCGGGCAATCTGACCGCGCCGATTACAGGATCACCGACATCCACCTGACGCCGGATACCACTGTGGTCAAGGCAACTGCGCGGGGAAATCCCATTCTGTTCAAGGTGATGACACCGGGCCAGCATTTTGCGCCCAATGCGCTGGCGGTGCTGGCGGCTGCGGACGCGCTTGGGCTGGACCCGACCATCGCGGCATGCGACATCGGGCGCTGGGTACCGCCGGCGGGGCGCGGCACCCGCGAAAAGATCGTCATGGACGGGGTTGAGGACCAGTCCTTCGAACTGATTGACGATGCCTTCAATGCTAACCCCGCCTCGGTGGCGGCCGGCCTTGATCTGCTAGCGGTGATCGCGCCCACTGACGGTGTGGGCCGCGTGGGTCCGGGCCGCCGGATTGCGGTTCTGGGCGACATGCTGGAACTTGGACCGACCGAGCACGAACTGCATGCGGCAATCGCCCGGCATCCCCGGCTGGCAGAGATCGACACGATCCATTGCGTCGGCCCGCGGATGCGCGCCCTGCACGCCGCGCTGCCGCTGCGCAAGCGGGGGCTTTGGGTGGCAACAGCGGGCGAACTGGCCCCGCAGGCGCGCCATCTGGTCGATGCCGGGGATATCGTGCTGGTCAAGGGGTCGAAGGGAACAAAGGTGTCGCTGGTGGTTGACGCCCTGCGCAAACTGGGGCAGGCGGTCGCCCACGGTCATCAAGGAACCGACTGAATGCTGTTTTGGCTTACCCAGTTTTCGGATGGGGGCGATGTCTTCAACCTCTTCCGCTACATCACCTTCCGTGCGGGGGGCGCTTTCTTTACCGCGCTGATCTTCGGCTTTCTGTTCGGCCGCCCGCTGATCGACCTGCTGCGCCGCCGGCAGGGCAAGGGCCAGCCCATCCGCGAAGACGGCCCCCAGGGCCATATCGTCAAGGCGGGCACCCCGACCATGGGCGGGCTGCTGATCCTGTCGGCGCTGACCTTTTCGACCGTGCTCTGGGCGCGGCTGGACAACCCCTATGTCTGGATCGTGCTGTTCGTGACGCTGGCCTTCGGCCTGATCGGCTTTGCCGATGATTTCGCCAAGGTGACCAGACAGAACACCAAGGGCGTCTCAAGCCGCGTGCGCATCCTGCTAGGGCTGCTGATCGCGGGGCTGGCGGCCTTTGCGGCCTCCAACTTTCATCCGCCGGAACTGACCGGCCAGCTTGCGCTGCCCTTTGTCAAGGATGTGCTGCTGAACCTTGGCATCTTCTTCGTGCCCTTCGGCATGATCGTCATCGTCGGTGCCGCCAATGCGGTGAACCTGACCGACGGCCTGGACGGGCTGGCGATCATGCCGGTGATGATCGCGGCAGGGGCCCTGGGGGCGATTTCCTATGTCGTCGGAAACTACAACTTCACGGCTTATCTGGGCGTGCATTTCGTGCCCGGTACCGGCGAAATCCTGATCTTCTGTTCGGCGCTGATCGGCGGGGGGCTGGGATTTCTGTGGTACAACGCGCCGCCCGCAGCTGTTTTCATGGGCGACACCGGCAGCCTGGCCCTGGGCGGCGCACTGGGCGCGATTGCCGTCTGCACCAAGCACGAGATCGTTCTGGCCATCGTCGGCGGTCTTTTCGTGGTCGAGGCGCTTTCCGTCATCATCCAGGTGCTGTATTACAAGCGCACCGGAAAGCGCGTCTTCCTGATGGCACCGATCCACCACCATTTCGAAAAGAAAGGCTGGGCCGAGCCGCAGATCGTCATCCGGTTCTGGATCATCTCGCTGATCCTGGCGCTGATCGGGCTGGCCACACTGAAAGTCCGCTGACCGGATGGATGTGCCGCGCTGACGGAAACCTGGGGGGCGGGGGCGGCGCTGCCCTCACCCTTTGGGCCACAGACCCCTATCTATGTGCCACATTCCCTAAGGACGGCGCGCGGCATGCCCCGCCCGTGCCCGGTTTCCGACCCCCTGAACCTAAAAGACCGATCCCCGCCATGACTGCGACGCACCCGCCGGACGATGCCCCGAAACAGCCGCAGGACTGGGTCAAGGTTCTGGCCCGCTACCGCGAACCGGACCAAGGCCGCAGCGCGCTTGAACTGGGGCTGAGCCTGGTTCCCTTCCTGGCCCTCTGGGCGCTGGCCTGGTGGGCGCTGTCGGTCAGTGTCTGGATCAGTCTGGCGCTGTCGCTGCTGAACGGCGGATTTCTGGTGCGCCTGTTCATCATCCAGCACGATTGTTGCCATGGGTCGTTCTTCCGCAACCGCCACCTGAGCGACTGGATCGGGCGCGCCCTGGGCGTGCTGACCCTGACACCCTATGACGTCTGGCGGCGCACCCATTCCATCCATCATTCTGCGGCAGGCAATCTGGACAGGCGCGGCATTGGCGACGTGACCACCCTGACAGTGAACGAATACCGCGCCCTGTCGCGCTTTGGCCGGCTGCGCTACCGGATGTACCGCCATCCGCTGTTCATGTTCGGGCTGGCGCCGACCTTGCTGTTCATGGTGCAGAATCGGGTGCCGCTGGGCCTGATGGACAAGTCCTTTTTCTGGTCCAGCGCGATGGGCACCAATCTTGCCATCGCGCTGTCACTGGGCCTGATTGTCTGGCTGGGCGGGCTGCTGCCGATGCTGGTGGTGTTCCTGCCAACTGTCCTGCTGGCGGCCTCGGCCGCGGTCTGGCTGTTCTATGTGCAGCACCAGTTAGAAGCGATGCATTGGGACCAGGATGAGACCTGGCAATTGCACGACGCGGCGCTGCACGGCAGCTCGCACTATGTCTTGCTGCCAGTGCTGCGATGGTTTTCGGGCAATATCGGCATTCACCACGTTCATCACCTTTACAGCCGTATCGCGTTCTACGGCCTGACCGAAGTGCTGCGCGACCAGCCGGCCCTGGCCGACAGCCAGCGCCTGACGATCCGCGAAAGCCTGGCCTGCGCGCGGCTGCATCTGTGGGACGAAGGGCGCAAGCGTCTTTTGTCCTTTGCCGAGGCGCGCCGTCTGGCGTCGGCACGGGTCTGAGGCAAACCATGGTCCGTCCGCTGCACCCGACCGCCCTTGTTACCGGTGCCAACCGGGGCATAGGCCGCGCCATTGCCGCCGGGCTGAAGGCGCGCGGCTGTCAGGTGACGCTGTCGGCCCGCGACGCGGCGCTGGGGCGCGCCGCCGCTGCCGACCTTGGCGTTGCCTTCGCGCGCCTTGATCTGGCCGATCCGGATACGCTTTTCGACACAATCGCGCAGACCGGCGGCTTCGACATTCTGGTGAACAACGCAGGTGTGCTGAACGACATCTCGCTTCTGGACCGGCACAGCGATTTTACCGGGGCGATGGAGGTGATGGTGCATGCGCCGCTCGACCTGATCCGCATGAATGTGCCGCATTGGCGTGACACCGGCTGGGGGCGGATCGTCAACCTGTCGTCAGGCTGGGGCAGTTTTGCCGAAGGACTGGAAGGGCCGGGGGCTTACGGCATCGCAAAGGCGGCGCTCAATGCCCTGACCCGCGCCCTGCCGCGCGACCTGCCGCCGGGGGTGAAGATCAACGCGGTCTGCCCCGGATGGGTCGCCACCCGGATGGGTGGGGCGTCAGCGCCGCTGACACCGGAAGAGGGCGCAGATACGGCGCTGTGGCTGGCACTTCTGCCCGAAGACGGGCCAACCGGCGGGTTCTTCCGCCGCCGTCAGCCGATTGCCTGGTAGGCGCGACAGCCCGGGGCCGGCCCGCGCATTGAACGCCGCCCCGTCCTGCGCTGCAGCGCCGCCTTTCCGGCAAGGGTGGCGGATATGACGGGCAGGTCCTGCGGGATCGGTTCCCGGACATCGAATTTCTCCATCGGCATCGGCACCCCGGCCGGGGCGCGGCTGATCGCGGCGAAGGACGGCAGTCCGACCCTGCTCTGCGCAGTGGTCTGGGATGCCGAAGGCGGCGCCCCCCTGTTCGGGCGGGCTGCGATCACGGCCTCTGTCGGGCGGGACGAGGGGCGGCTGATGCGCAGACCGAAAAGCACGCTTGGCTTCGCACTGATCGCCGGGAAGACCCGCGCCGGCAGCCGGGTTCTGTCGTTCCGGCAGGTTCAGGGCAGCTTCTTCGGGCATCTGCGGGCGCTGCTTGATCCCGCGACCGGGGGAAGCGTGCGCCATGTCGTACCGGGCCGTCCGGTGCGTTTCTTGGATGGTTATGCGGCAGTGCACCGCGGCCAGGCGCTGGTCATGACTGTGGAAGCGGTGAAGATCGCTCTGTCGGGTGGCCAAGCCGCGCGTCCGGTGCTGCGCGAGCCGGCGGGGGCAGCAACGCAGCGGTTCGGCGCGAGGCCTCCGAGGCCGCCGTAGCCCGCCCTTTGGCGCGGATTGCCAGGCGCTGCAGGCGACCGTGGCACGGGTGCAGCCCGGGGTGCGCATCGGCACCGGCGACATGCCGGGCCGTGTCGGCACAGGGCCGACACCAAAGGCGCGGCGGCGGTTCGGGCAAGGGGCGATGCCCGCCCTTGCGGTGCCGCTGCGGCACCTTCATTGTCGGCGCGGTCTGCACGAAAGGGGGGGCGATGATTCCGGTTCGCGGCTATCAGGGCCGAAAGGTGGCGGTGCTGGGCCTTGGCCGGTCGGGTCTTGCCACGGCGCGGGCACTGCTGGCGGGCGGGGCAGAGCCGCTGCTTTGGGATGATGCGCCGCAATCGCGGGCTGCCGCCGAAGCGGCGGGATTTTCCCTGACTGATCTGGGGCCTGCGCCGGCCCTTGACGGGGTGGCGGCGCTGATCGTCAGCCCCGGCATTCCGCATCTGTATCCGCGCCCCCATCCGGTGATCGCACGGGCGCTGGAGCGGGGCGTGCCGGTGGACAATGACATCGGGCTCTTCTTCCGGTCCTTTGCCACCAGCGACTGGGACGGGTTCGATCTTGCGCCGCGCGTGGTCTGCGTGACCGGATCGAACGGAAAATCAACGACAACCGCCCTGATCCACCACATCCTGCGGCAGGCGGGACGCCCCGCGCAGATGGCCGGCAACATCGGGCGCGGCGTGCTGGACATTGAACCTGCGCAGGACGGCGAGGTGATCGTGCTGGAACTGTCCAGCTATCAGACCGATCTGGCGCGGGCGCTGACACCCGACATCGCCGTCTTCACCAACCTGTCGCCCGATCATCTGGACCGGCACGGCGGGATGGGCGGCTACTTTGCCGCCAAGCGCCGCCTGTTCGCCGAAGGTGGGCCGGACCGGGCCGTGGTGGGCGTGGACGAGATCGAGGGGCGGTACCTGGCCAACCAGCTGTCCGAAAGCGCCGATGACGACCGGGTGATCCGCATCTCCTCGGGTCAGAAGCTGGATGGGCCGGGATGGTCGGTGTTCGCGCGCAAGGGCTTCTTGTCGGAATGGCGCAAGGGGCGGCAGGTGGCCTCGATCGACCTGCGCGGGATCACGGGCCTGCCGGGGGCCCACAACCACCAGAACGCCTGTGCGGCCTTTGCGGCGGCGCGGGCGCTGGGCCTGGGGCCGCGCAGCATCGAAGAGGCATTCGGCAGCTTTGCCGGCCTGCCCCACCGCAGCCAGCTTGTGGCAGAGCGGGACGGGGTGCGGTTTGTCAATGACAGCAAGGCCACGAATGCGGACAGCGCCGCCAAGGCGCTGCAGGCCTTTGCGAAGATCCGCTGGATTGCGGGCGGGCTGGGGAAAGAGGGCGGGATTGCCGCGCTGGAGCCGCATCTGGGATCGGTGGTGAAGGCCTATCTGATCGGGCATTCGGCGCGCGACTTTGCCCTGCAGATCGGCCCTGTCCCGCACGAGATCTGCGAGACGATGGACCGCGCGGTGGCCCGGGCCGCCGCCGAGGCACAGCCGGGCGAGGTCGTGCTGCTGGCCCCGGCTGCGGCAAGCTTTGACCAGTACCCCGATTTCGAAAAACGGGGCGAGGATTTCATGGCACAGGTGCGGGCGGCGCTGGGGCGGTGAAAGCACGGTGCCCGGCCAAAGAAAGACATCTGGCTATTGAACCTGTCGGCGAGAATTGCGGGAAGCACCGGATTGGCAAGGTTTCAGGGGATAGCGGCTGCCGCGCGGGCACCGACAGGGCGCACGTCTGTGTGATCGACCGGGGGAAGCACACGCCGACATCCCACAAGCGGACAGAGCAGGATAAGGCACGTTACGTTCGCTGAATTCGCCCATATTGCCGCATGCCTTCGCAAATGCACAAAGCGACAGCCAGGTGAAGTGAGGTTGGCGTGACCTATGCCTATGGGTACTGGCACCCGACACATATACGGGCATGAGATTGACTTGATCGCGAATGGCCGGGGCGATGGCCCCGTCCAGAACACGCAAGACCTGCGGAAGGCTTTCCTGTTGTCCGGCCAGCAGCCCGCGCGCTTGGCACTTTTCAGCAGTCTGGCAGGTGCACATCCCCCGTACGGCGATCGGGCATTTGAATAAGGCCTGATCAGTGACGGCATCGGTCCCTCCCTCGGGAACTGCAACCAGAGCCCAATTCACGCCCCCGCACCTCGCTCAAGTCGCAGATCCGATTCCCCTGGCCCCTGTCCTTTGCCCCCGTCCCTGCCTATGTTCCCCGCTAGGCAACAGGGGGCAGGACGTGCTGGGAACGATCGCGGACGGGCTGACGCGCGGCATCGAAGGGGCCTTCACCACCCTGTCGGGGGCCTTTTTCGAACCTGTCATCCGGCTTGGTGTCACAGGTCTGTCGCGGTCAGGCAAGACCGTGTTCATCACCGGGCTGGTGGCCAACCTGATGGACCGGGGCCGGATGCCACAGTTGGCCGCCGCCGCCGAGGGGCGGATTTCGGCGGTCTGGCTGCAGCCGCAGCCGCATGACACCGTCGCGCGCTTTGATGTTGAGGCGCATCTGGCGGCGCTGGGCGGCGATGCCCCGCGCTGGCCCGCCTCGACCCGCAGCGTTGCAGAACTGCGCCTGTCTTTCCGGGTGCAGCCTGTCGGCCTTCTTGCCAGCCTGGGCGGGCCGCGCACCGTGCATCTGGACATCGTCGATTACCCCGGCGAATGGCTGATGGATCTGGCGCTGATGGAGAAATCCTATGCCGACTGGTCCGACGACACGCTGTCGCGCATTGCCAAACGCCCTCAGGCCGCGGCCTACATGGCCCAGGCCAGGGCCGAGGATGGCAGCCTGACGCTGGACGAGGGGCGCGCGCAATCGCTGGCGGCTGCCTTCACCGCCTATCTGCAGGCGGCGCGCGAGGCAGGCTTTTCCGATTGCACGCCGGGGCGGTTCCTGATGCCGGGCGATCTGGCCGGGTCCCCCGCCCTGACCTTCGCGCCTTTGCCGATGCCCGCCTCATCCCCGCGCGGCTCGCTCTGGCGCGAGATGGGCCGCCGCTATGACGCCTACCGGCGCGAGGTGGTTCGCCCCTTTTTCCGCGATCATTTCTCACGCATCGACCGGCAGGTGGTGCTGGTCGATGCGCTCAGCGCCATTCACGCCGGTCCCCAGGCGGTGGAGGATCTGCGCCGCACGATGGCCGAGGTTCTGCTGGCCTTCAAACCTGGCCGGAACGCGTTCCTGAGCTCGATCTTCACCGGGCAGCGGGTGGAAAGGGTGCTGTTCGCCGCCACCAAGGCCGATCATCTGCACCACACCCAGCATCCGCGCCTGACCGCGATCATCGACGCCATGCTGCGCGATGCCCGCGACCGAGCCGATTTCGCCGGGGCGCAAACCGCAGGCATAGCCATCGCCTCGATCCGGGCCACCGTCGAGGAAGAGGTAATCCGCAATGGCCGGACGGTTCCCGCCGTGCGCGGGCGGCTGCAAAGCACCGGCAAGATGGCCACGATGTATGCGGGCGAATTGCCCGCCGATCCCGCCCGCCTGATGGCCCCGGCGCGCGAAGGGGCCGAACGCTGGCTGGATGCGGATTATCAGGTGATGTCCTTTGCCCCCACCCGCATGACGCTTGCCCCCGGCGACGGGCCGCCCCACATCCGGCTGGACCGCGCCGCGGAATTCCTGATCGGAGACCGGCTGTGACCGATGCCCCGCCGCTAAAGCCCCTGCTGATCGAACGCGACGAGGATCCGCACGCGCCCACCCCCGCCAGCGTCCCCCCTGTCCCCGATCCGGACCGCCCCGAGGTGTCGGCCCGTCTGCCCCTGCCACCCGGATCGGCGCTGACACGGGCCGCGCTGTGGGTGTTCGGGGCGCTGTTTTCCTTTGTGCTGTCGGTCGCGGCCTGGGATTTCGTGACCGATCTGCTGACGCGCGACAGCCTGCTGGGCACGGCGGCCCTTGTGCTGGTGGGCCTGGCGGTGGTGATGGCGCTGGCGCTGGCGCTGCGCGAGCTGGCGGGGTTTGCCCGCATGGCGCGCATCGATGCGCTGCGCCTGCGCGCCGTCGAGGCCGCATCAACGGCGAATATCAAAGAGGCGCGCAGCGTGGTCGCGGGGCTGGAGTCGCTCTATCGCGGCCGCCCCGAATTCGCCCCGGCGCGGGCGCGGCTGACGGCGCGCGGCGCCGAGATGTTCGATGCCGATGGTCTTCTGTCGCTGGCCGAGGCCGAGCTGATGGCCCCGCTTGACCAATCCGCACGGCGCGAGGTGGAGGCTGCGGCACGGCAGGTGGCAACCGTCACCGCCCTGGTCCCCCTGGCGCTGGCCGATGTGGCCGCAGCACTTTACGCAAATCTGCGGATGATCCGGCGGATCGCCGCGATCTATGGCGGGCGTTCGGGAACGCTGGGCTCCCTGCGGCTGATGCGCGGCGTCTTCACCCATCTTGCGGCCACGGGCGCGCTGGCGGTGGGCGATGACATGATCCATTCCGTCGCGGGCGGCGGCATCCTGTCGCGCATTTCGCGCCGCTTTGGCGAAGGCGTGGTCAATGGTGCGCTGACGGCCCGCGTCGGTGTGGCGGCCATGGATGTGTGCCGCCCGCTGCCCTTTCGCGCCCTGCCCCGCCCCAAGACGACCAACCTTGTCTCCCGCGGGCTGGCCGGGCTTTTTGCCGAGACCAGGGACAGCTGACGTCAGGGCGCAGGGACTGTGGGTTCGGGCCCGTATGGCGACGGTTGCGGTGGGGTCCTGCCTTCGGCGTGGCGAACCGGTCGCGGCGGTGATCTTTGCCATGGGGGCGGGGCGGGCGCTGGCCGGGGCTTTGGCCCCCGGCGGGCCTGGGTTCAGCCCGGCACCGCGGCAGGGGCGATGGCCCCTGCCAGGATGCGCAAGGCGCGCGCAGGCGGAAGCGTTTCCCGCTTTTCGGTCAGGCAACCCATGCAACCGGCACCTTATCAACACCCTGTTTTGGCCGTTGGTACAAGCGCGTGCCCCAGGACGGATACATCCTGCCCCAAGCGGGCGTATCGCGCCGCGCCGATCCGGCGTTTGGCAGAGATTTCCGGTAGCGACATGACATCGCCCATCCCCGCCCGCCCGCACCGGCGCCTGGCAAGCAAGTATGGATATTTTGTCTAGACTTGACATTATGTCTATATTCACCAATCTGCCGGAGTGTTTGATTTGCATGGCCCCTTGCCGACGATAGCCAACGCGCTGGCGACGTTGTTTGCGCCGCATGTCGAGGCGGTCGTGCATGACCTGGGCACAAACCGGATTGTCCACATCGCCGGCAACTTCTCGCGGCGACGGGTCGGTGATCCGTCTCTTGGTGAGATTGGCGATCTGCACCCGTTCCAGTCCGACCTGATCGGGCCATATGCGAAGGCGAACCGGGACGGCCGTGCGTTGCGCTCGATCAGTGTCGTGCTGCGCGACGAGGCCGGTAGCCCTGCCTGGCTGCTGTGCATCAACCTGGATGTGTCCGCCATCGAAGGTGCCCGGGCGGCATTGGACGCGCTGTTGACGATGCCTGCCGCGGCCACGCTGCCGAAAGCCGAGGCGCTGTTTCCTTCCGACTGGCGCGAGGCGGTGAACGCTGCCGCACGCGACGTCCTGGCAGAACGGCAGGCAACGATCACCGGCCTCGATGCACAGGCGCAGACTGACTTGGTGGCTGCAATCGACGCCCGGGGTTTGTTCGCCGTTCGCGGCGCTGCCAGTTACGTCGCCGATCTGCTCAATTGCTCGCGCGCCACCCTGTACAAGCGTCTCGCCATCGCGCGGGCCAAAGGAGAAAACCCTGCATGATCGCACCCTTCGCTTCCATCAACGCCCCCGACATGATCGGTCCGGTCGCGCTGCCCGAATTCAGGCTGGAGACTTACCTTGGGCGCTGGGAGTTCTCGGCGCGCTACCACATGACGGCGTCCGACGCCGAGACGCTGTCGGTGCGCGAACTGCTGGCGCTCGGCGGCGATGCCGCGATCGAGGCGTTTCTCGACACACGCCTTTCATACACCGAACCATACGGTGCCCATGATCTGCGAACCTCGATCGCCTCGACCTACGACAGATGTCAGGCCGAAGATGTCTTGTGCTTCGCCGGTGCCGAGGAAGGCGTCTACTGTCTTTACCGGACGTTGCTGTCGGCCGACGATCATGCGATCGTGATAACGCCCAACTACCAGTCGGCCGAGACCGTACCGCTTTCGATCTGCGCCACCACCGGCGTTGCGCTAGACGAGGCGCAGGGCTGGACGCTGAACATCGACCAAGTTGCCGCAGCCATACGGCCCAACACGCGGGTCCTGTACATAAATTTCCCGCACAACCCGACGGGCAAGATCCTGGAGCGCGACCGATATGACGCGCTGGTGGAACTTTGCCGCCGCCACGGCATCTGGCTGTTCTCGGACGAGGTGTACCGGCTGATCGAGCGGGACCCCACGATGCGGCTGCCACAAACGGCGGACGTTTATGAGCGCGGGGTGTCGTTGAACGTGATGAGCAAGGCCTATGGCCTTCCCGGCTTGCGCGTTGGGTGGATCGCCTGCCGGGATCGCGACCTGCTTGAGCGCATGGTCCGCTTCAAACACTACCTTTCCATCTGCAACAGCGCGCCGTCCGAGCGACTGTCCCTTATAGCTCTGAAACACAGCGGGGCCGTGCTGGCCAGAACGCGGAAGGTGGCAAGCGACGGCTACGCCAAGGTGGCGGCGCTGCTGAAGGATTTCCCCGAACTGTTCGAAGCCTACGAGCCTGACGGCGGCGTGGTCATGTTCCCGCGCTATTTGGGTGCCGACGGCGTCGAGACCTTCTGCCGACGCATGGTCGAGCAAGCCGGTGTCGTGCTGCTGCCCTCTTCCATCTACGGCTCTGCGCTGAACCCGACCCCTGCGGACCGCTTCCGCATCGGTTACGGGCGCAGCAATCTTGATGAAGGTTTGGCGGCCATGCGCGCCTTTATCCAGCGCAACCGGGTGTGACCTGCCGGGGTGCCGGGATGGATGGGCCAAAAGGCTGACGACAGAAAGGCAGTGTTTACCGCATGAGGGTCATCAGCGACGCAGCGCTTGGCAGCATCGCTGCCCCCGAACGGATACTGGCCGCCGTGTGTTCGGGCTTCATCGCAGATGCTACGGGAAACCTGCGCCCCGTACTCTCCTCCCACCTCGCCTGCAACATCGGCAACCGGCGCGCAGGCGACTGCCACGTCAAGTGGGGGCATTTGGAACAGGCCGAGATGTTCGCCGTCAAGGTCGCGACCGGCTTCTGCGACAAACCGGGATCCGGCCTGCCGTCCGGCAACGGCCTCATGCCGCTGTTACCGGCGCGGACAGGCGCGCCCTTCGCATAGCCGACGCAGGGTCTGGAACACGCCGGCCAAACCCGTCGCCCCCGCGCAGGGACACCGCGACACAGGCCGGAAGCCTGCCGTCGGTGGTGGGCGCGGACCGCAATTGCAAGGGCCTTCAGGTCAGTCCGATGAAGACGGTCCCAGCCTCGACCTTGACCGGAAAGGTTTTGAGATTGACGCAAACAGGTGATCGCTTGGCTTCACCGGTGCGGTAATCGAACTGGCCATTGTGCTTGGGGCATTCGATCAGATGACCCATGACCAGACCATCGCACAGGTGCACATCCTCGTGCGTGCAGCGGCCCGCCGTGGCGTAGAAGCGGCCATCCGGCGCATGGTAGATGGCGTAAGTATCCCCGTCATGGTCAAAGCGGATCAGGTCTTCGGGATTGATGTCGTCGGTCGCGCAGGCGCGGATCCATTGCGGCATGTATCGTCTCCTTGCTTTGGCTACCTGTTCAGCGCGGCCTGAAAGGCAGCCAGTTCCTGCGGGGACATCTTCACCAGATGCTTGTCCTCGGGGTAGGCCGAAGAGGCCACATCGGCGATGAACTCGCGGAAGGCCGCGATGCGCTCGGACTGGAGACGGTCATATTCGGCGGCGAAGTTGCGGTAGACCTTGGAGTGGCGCGGCATGTGGCCGCGATTGGTACCAAGAATGTCTTCGGCAAACAGGTACTGCGCGTCACATCCCGGCCCTGCCCCCATCGACCACAGCAAAAGGCCCACCCGGCGACTGATCTCGCTGGCCACCTCGGTCGGGACCACCTCGATTTCCACGGCAAAAGCACCGGCAGCCTCATAGGCCCGCACCTCTTCCAGCAGCGCAAGGGCCCCCTGGGCGGTCTTGGCCACCGCCTTCATGCCGCCGGTCCATGTGGCGCGGCTTGGCACCAGCCCCACATGCCCGACAACCGGGATATGTTCGCGCGCGACATGTTCCACCGTGCCAAGCCCGCCCGAGCAGTAGACAGCATCAGCCCCCGCCAGCATCACCTTGCAGGCCCAGCGCAGATAATCGTCCCGGGTTCCAGCCTCCAGATGGGTCTGGCCCGTCATGGAAAACAGCGTCGGTGCCACTTCGCGGTAGCGCGGATGGGTGACCAGATCGGCAGGAACGGACACAATGTCGATCCCGGCCGCTTCGGCCGCCGCCGCCTCTTCCAGTGACATCACGCGCAGCATGGTCAGTTGCCCCTTGCCCTTGCGGGCGCGAAGGTCGGCGATGGTGGGCTTGATCCGGGTCATTGCTGCCTCCTCAGGTATTGGACCGGGCGATGTTCAGGGTATGGAACTCTTCCCGGTACGGCTTGGCAGAGGGGGGCAATGTCTTGCGAAGGTAGTATTCGGGGTCGGTCTTCTGGCGGCGCAGGGAAGCGAAGACTTCGCGGTACCCGTCCAGGATCGACAGGTTCGGCGGCGGCAGATCGGCCTTGATAACCTCGTGCAGGCGCGGCAGGGCGTGGTAGGGGACCATCGGGAACATGTGGTGTTCGATGTGGTAGTTCATGTTCCAGTAGATGTAGCGGCTGATCGGGTTCATGTAGACGGTGCGGGTGTTCAGCCGGTGATCCAGAACATTCTCCGCCAACCCCGCATGCTGCAAATGCCCGCACATCACCATGTGCCAACTGCCATAGATGCGCGGCAACCCGATGAGCATCAAGGGCAGCCA
The DNA here is from genome assembly GCA_020250445.1 of Rhodobacter sp. Lineage (GTDB taxonomy): Bacteria > Pseudomonadota > Alphaproteobacteria > Rhodobacterales > Rhodobacteraceae > Aliitabrizicola. The sequence continues at coordinate 31,943 of JADCEF010000063.1, read as the reverse complement.
TGACCAGGTGGCAAGGGCGACGGCAATCGTCGCAGCATAGATCGCCATGTGGATCCGCGCCGCAAGAATCATTTTGCCCCATTCGCTTTCGGGGACAAAGTCCTTCTCGTCGGGCGTCAGCCTGCCCGTGGCGTTGCGCGCCAGAATAAGCAGGGACCTGGTGGCACCGATCACATCGAACAGGGCCAGGAAATTGGTCAGCGTCTTGGGCGGGCGCATCCAGGCGATTTCGGCGTCGCGCCCGACGATGTAGGTGTCCGTATGGTGCCGGGCATGGCTCCAGCGCCAGGTCACCGGGTTGCGCATCACCATGAAGCTGGCGATCTGGTAGATGACATCGTTCATCCACGGCGTGCGGAACGCCGTGCCATGGCCGCATTCGTGCCAGCGGCTGTCGCAGGATGATCCGTAAATCACGCTGTAGACGAACAGAAACGGCACGCAGGCCCAGGTTCCCCAGAAATAGATCCCCCCCCAGGCCCCGCCGATCAACAGTGCAAACCAAAGGATCGTATCGCGGATCGCGGGCCCGTCGGTGCGCTTCATCAGGTCCTTCATCACGGCACGGGGCACATCGGAGTGGTACCATTCCGCCGAGGCCAGTCCGATTTCCACCGCGCGGCGGCTGTCGGGGCCGACCAGGCTGTAGTCGCGTTGTCCTACCGGAAAGGGAGCTGCGGTCATCTTGAAGCCTCGCTGAAAGTCTGTGTGTCTGTCATGGCCTACCATCCGCCGTCGATGCCGATGTTCTGTCCGGTAATCATCCCTGCGGCGTCCGAGGCAAGGAAAAGCGCCAGGTTGGCAACATCCCGGGGCTCTATGCGGGCCTTGATGCATTGGCGTTCCAGGATGAAGCTGTTGTATTCTTCCAGCCGGTCCGCAAAGACGCGGCGTTCCGCGTCCGACACCACGGCACCGGGCGCGATCGCGTTTACGGTGATGCCATGCGGCCCCAGTTCCCGCGCCAGACCCTTGGTCAGACCCAGAAGCGCCCCCTTCGAGGCGACATAGGGTACGAATCCTTCCCACTGGCCGTTCAGGGTCAGCGAGGTGAGGTTGATGATCCGGCCCCAGCCTTTGGCCTTCATCCCCGGCGCACAGGCGCGGGCCAGCGCAAAGGCCGAGGCCGAGTTCACGCGCAACTGGGTTTCGTATTCCTCGATGCTGAAGTCCTCGAACGGCTTGTTGATGATCAGCGCGGCGTTGTTGATCAGGATGTCAAAGGGCCCGGCGGCGGCAACGCGCGCCTGCACCGCAGACAGGTCATCCAGATCGATCCCCAGCCAGCCATGCACGGGGGGCGGTGTCGCCCCGGGCCGATCCAGGATGGTGATCCTGACACCGGCAGCGGCAAAGGCCAGGGCAAACGCGGCCCCGATGGAACCAAGGCCCCCCGTGATCAGTGCATGCCGTGCGTTCATGTCCATTCTGCCCATCCTGTCACAAAAGCGCCGAGACTTCCTCGATCGAGGTGTCCGCAGCGGGCTTGTCCAGCACGACCTTGCCCAGCGCCATCGCGACGATGCGGTTACAGCAGGCAAAAACATGGTGCATGTTGTGGCTGATGAAGATCGAGGTGACGCCCTGCGCCTTCAACCCTTTCACAAAGCCGATGACCTTGGCGGTTTCCTTGACCGAAAGGTGGTTCGTCGGCTCGTCCAGGATCATGACCTTGGACTTGAAATGCATGGCGCGGGCAATGGCCACGCCCTGGCGTTGCCCGCCCGACAATTCGCCCACAAGCGCATCGGGCGAGCGCAGATGCAGATCGACATCGGCAATCGCCTTGACCGACTCTTCGCGCATCTTGCGTTCGTCGAGGATGCCGATGCCACCGATGGACCATTTCAGCGGTTCGCGCCCGATGAAGACGTTGCGCGAAATTGTCATCAGCGGCACCATCGAATTGTACTGATAGATCGTCTCGATCCCCAGCCGCATGGCATCCTTGGGGCTGCGGATATCGGCAGGCTTGCCTTCGACCAGGATGTCGCCGCTGTCCTGATGGTGCAGGCCGGACAGAATGTTGATCAACGTTGATTTGCCGGCACCGTTGTCCCCGACCAGACCCACGGCTTCGCCGCTGTCAACCTTCAGGCTTACGCCCTTCAGTGCATGCACGCCCGAATACCATTTGTGCAGATCGCGGGTTTCTATGATGGGCGTGGTCATTTGTCGGTCTCCACCTTCATGGCGCGGCCGCGGCGGCGCAGCCAGGCATTGCCGACGACGGCAAAGATGGTCAGGGCACCGATGGCGAACTTGAACCAGTTGCTGTCGATCTGCGACATGACCATACCGTTGTCGATCACGCGGATCAGGATCGCACCGATCAACCCGCCGATGATCGATCCGACCCCGCCGGCAAGTGAGGTGCCGCCGATCACGGCGGCCGCCACAGCCTGAAGTTCCATGCCCTCGCCGATCGAAGGCAGAAAGGAATTCAGGCGCAGCGACTGGATCATCCCGGCAAAACCGGCAAGAACCGAACAGATCATGAAACAGGCGATCTTCACCTTGCCGGTCGGAATCCCCATGGCCGAGGCTGCGGGCAGGAACCCCCCGGTTGCCCGCACCCAGTTGCCGAAGTTGGTCCGCGACAGCAGCAGGCTGATCACTATTGCGATGGCGATGAACCATAGAACCGAAGCACGGATCAGACCGCCGTCATCGAGAAAGCCGACAAAAATCCAGCTGGGCACTTCGCCCGGCTTGATCCGTGGCGGAAACCCGCCCGAGATGACCACCGTCAGCGACCGCGCCATGAACAGCATCCCCAGGGTCGTGATGAACGACGGGATGTCAAAGCGTATCGTAAGCCAGCCGTTGAGAAACCCGATGACTGCGCAAAGCATCAATCCCACCGCCACGGCCGCCCAGAACGGCCAACCGGCCACAACAAGCACCGCCATTGTCATGGGCATCAGGGCAAAGACCGAGCCTACGGAAAGATCGAATTCCCCCGAAATCATCAAAAGCGTGACACCCACGGCAACCAGCGCCGTTTCGGGCAAAAGGCCCAGGAACCCCCGGACATTGTTGACCGAAAGAAAGACACCCTCCGACCGGATCTGAAACAGCACGACAAGCACAAGCAAAAGCATCGCGCTGGCGAGTTCAGGCTTTTGCATGGCAAGTTTGACAAGGCGGCGCATGGAAACGAATCCTTATTCAGGGGCAAAGCACCGGCGCAGGGCCCGGGCAGGGCCCCGCGCCGACCTTTCGGCAATCAGCGCAGGCCCTGTTCCGACAGGCCACGGACAGCCGCCACATCCGCCGGGTAGACCAATGCTTCGCCGGTGTTGATGTCAGCCGGGGAAAGGCCCACGGTCTTGGACAGGTAGGTCATCATCACAGGCAGGAAACCCTGCATGTAGGGCTGCTGGTCGACCTCGACCTGGATGTAACCGGCATCCATTTCGTCCAGAACAATCGGAACGATGTCGAAGCCGGCCAGAAGAACCTTGCCCGGCTCCACTCCGCGGTCGCGAAGCACGCCTGCCACACCTGCATGCCAGAAGCCGGTGTCAAAATAGGCGTTGGTTTCGGGCCGGGCCGCAAGGTAGGCACCCACACGGTCGGCCACGATGGCAAGGTCGGTGCCCGAGTCGATCTTTTCGTAGGTGATCGCACGGTCAGGATTGGCCGCGATCATCTCGTCCAGATAGTTGGTGATCCCAAGCGCGCGGGATTCCGACCAGTTCTGACCCGGGCCGGAAACGCCGACCAGAATGTGCAAGGGCCCTTCGGCGGGCATGTTGGCCCACTGTGCCCGCGCCAGGCCATAGCCCGCAGGCACAAAGCCCTGACCGACGAAAGCCTGCCTGGCATTGCCGGCCGCCCCTTCCAGATCATCAACGTTTGAGGCAATGACGATAACGCCCGCATCGCGCGCGCGCTGGATGACATCGTCAAAGGCCGTGTTGTCGACGATCGAGGTGATCAGCGCATCCGGGCTGCGTGCCAGCGCGGCTTCCATGTTCGCGACCTGCTCGGGGATCGATCCGTCGGTCTGCACATAGATCATCTGGCAATTTGCGCCAATCTTTGCACAGGCATCCTCATAGCCCTTCTGGACTGCCTGCCAGAAGGTGTTCGACGCGCCTGAATGGACGGTGAACGCAATGTCCAGCGGGTCTTGTGCGACCGCTGCGGTCGAAACGGCAGACATCAGGGCTGCCATAGCCAGTCCCTTGATTTTCTTCATTTTCTTACTCCTCCCATAAGGCAGATTGCGGCCTTGTCAGACCGTGGTTGCGTCGGATTTCCGTCTCGACGTCGTAAAGGCCCGGTCAAGGTCGGGATGCAGATCCATCCCCAAACCCGGTCCGGGCGGAACCGTTATCATCCCGTTCCTGACCTCTGGCAATGCCGTGACCAGATCGCGGTACCAGGTGCGGTAAAAGGCGCGCACGCTTTCCTGCACCAGCGCGTTCGGGGCGTTCAGCGACAGATGCGTGCTGGCGCACAGCACGACCGGCCCCGTGCAGTCATGCGGGGCCACCGGCAGATGCCAGGCCTCGGCCATCGCGGCGATCTTGCGCGCCTCGGACAGTCCGCCGCACCAGGACAGGTCAAGCATCACCACGCCTGCCGCCCCGGTTTCCAGAAGGTCGCGAAAACCCCAGCGCGTAGCCAGCGTCTCGGACGCCGAGATCGGCGCAGGCGATTGCGCGGCATAGCGCGTCAGGCTGGCAAGACTGTCCATCTTGATCGGGTCTTCATGCCAGAAGGTCTGATAGGGCGCCAGCGCTTTGGCGATCTGCATCGCGGGCAAAAGCTGCCACATCGAATGAAACTCGACCATGATGTCGATCCGGTCACTTACGGCACCCCGTATTCTTTCAAACGGTTCAAGTCCTTTGCGCAGATCGGGACCCGAAATGTACTGTCCGCCTGTGGCCTCGGCCATCTGGTCAAAGGGCCAGATCTTCATCGCCGTGATCCCCTCTTCCAGCAGGGAATGGGCCAGGTCATCGGCACAGGTCAGGAAACCGTTCAGATCATCATAGTCAGCACCGGCACCGATGCCGTAATTGGCCGTAACCTGCCCCGAGGTCTTCTTGACATATTCCGTCCCGGCGCAGGTGTTGTAGGTGCGGATCTCGCGACGCGTGAATCCGCCAAGCAACTGCGCAATCGGCTGGTTCATCGCCTTGCCGAACAAATCCCACAAAGCGATGTCAAAGGCCGAATTGCCCCGCATCTCGGCCCCGGAGGACCGGAACCCCAGATAGCCCACAAGATCGGAAGCCAGACGATCAATCTCGAACGGGTCACGGCCCAGCACGCGGGGGGCGATGTATTCATGGACATGCGCCTCTACCGTGGCAGCGCCGAAGAAGGTTTCGCCCAGCCCCGTGATCCCTTCATCCGTATGAACACACAGCCACAGCAGGTTTGGCCGTTCGGCAATGCGGATGGTTTCAATGGCGGTGATCTTCATGACAGCCCGGCGGTCAGCAAGGCCCGGACACTTTCATCGAAATGCAGTGACATCGCCGCTGTGGCCTTTTCCGGGTCGCCGGCGGCGACGGACCGGGCAATTTCGGCATGGGTTGCAACCATCAGATCGCGCGACTCCCGGGTCTGGCGGCTTTTCCAGCCGACCGGCCAGGTCTGGCGGGTGATGCCCTGAAACGAACCGATAAGAAGGGAATAGACCGGGTTCCCCGATGCACGGGCCAGGGCGGTGTGAAAGGCCAGGTCATGCTCCATCAGCGCGGCCGGATCGGCGGCGCTGCCCCGCATCTTTTCGGCAAGTTCCAGAATCTCGGCCGCCTGGGCATCGCTGCGACGGATCGCAGCCAGCGTGACGATCCGCGTTTCGATGGTGCGGCGCACGTCGTAGATCTGCTGGATGTTGATCTGGTCGGTATGGACACCGTGTTCGATCATCAGCGACATGGCACCATGGTCGATCTGCGCCACGGTCGCGCGTTTGCCGGTCGCCAGTTCGATGATCCGCATGGCCGCAAGGGACCGGAATGCCTCGCGCACCACGGTTCGCGACACGTTCAGCTCTTTCGACAACAGCGCCTCGGACGGAAGCTTGTCGCCCGGCATCAGGTCTTTCTCGCGGATATGCCGCGAGATCGCCCCGATGGCATCTCCGACCAGGCCCAGGCTGCCGACGTGTTTCAAATCCCCGCCCCCAAACCTGTATGACAGGTTCTGCTTGAATTGTGTGTATCTCTTGCCCATCCTGCCTGTCAACGGAGTCGTGAGGGGAAGACAGATGGACGCCAGACTGGTGCTTGCGGCCTGCGATATCGTGGGGGAAAGTGCCCTGTGGGACGATCAGCGCCAGCGGCTCGTCTGGGTTGATATCATCGGCCGGCGCATTCATGCGCTTGATCCCGTGACGGGGCGTCATCAGCTTTGGCCGGTGAAGGGGCGGCCGACATCGATCGGACTGCGCCGCGACGGCGGGGCCATTGTGGGGATGGAACGCAGCATCTGCCTGTGGGACTGGAAAGACGAGCCTGTTCCCCTGGTTGAAATCGAGCCCGACCGCCCGGACAACCGCCTGAACGAAGGGGCGGTCGGCCCGGACGGCGCGTACTGGGTTGGCACCATGTTCAACAACATCAACGGGGATGACAGCCCGCGCGCGATCCCGCAGGCAACCGGCACCATCTATCGCTGCCTGCCGGGTGGACGAGTGATGCGGGTGACCGATGACCTGTTCGGCATCACGAACACGATGGTCTTTCCCCGCTCTGGCGGGTTGTTGACAGCCGACACGCTGGCCAACACGATCTATGCCTACCGGATTGGCGACGACGGCATGCTTTCCCAGGGCACGACCCTGCAATCCGGCTTTCCGCGCGGCCTTCCCGACGGATCCTGTCTTGACGTCGACGGCAGATTGTGGACGGCCCGGGTGGCAGGCGGCGGTTGCCTGACCTGCACCGGACCGGACGGAACAGTCGAGACGATCATCGAGCTTCCCTGCTCCTGGCCGACCAGTTGCTGCTTTGGCGGCGCGAATCTGTCGACGCTTTTCGTCACCTCGGCCCGGTTCACCATGACGCCCGAACACCTGGCCGCCCACCCGCAGGAAGGGGCGCTTTTCGCCGTTGATCCCGGCGTTTGCGGCATGCCGGCCTACCGGTTCGGACAGACATCCTGAAGCCCGTCGATCAGTGCCCCGCCCCGGTCACGCTATCGCCAAAGGCCCCCTGCACCGCGCCACCGGGGCTTATGGGGATGTTTGCGCCGCACGGCTGTCAAGGTTGGCTGCGATCGTGGTGTCCCGGGCCTTGGCAGAATGGGCGGTGGCGCGGCTTTGGCCGAAGCCCTGATCCTGGGTCTGACGCCCCCGTCTTCAGGGCCATGACCCGCTGCAACCGGCGCGGGTGCGAACGACAGCGAACCCGCCGTGCCGCCTGAACCATGCGCCCGCGCCGCGCAGCGGCGACAAATCGCGTCACGCCTTCTGCGGTGCCCCGACCTTTCGCGCGGGCGGCCCGAAAGCCTTCGCTTCCGTCACCTCATGCGGCCCGGCCGAAGTCCGTTCAATGGGCCGCGGCCATGAGGCGAAGAAAAGCAGGGGCTTCCTGCGCGCCATCCGCCGGTCACAGGCCCGCCCCCAGCATGCTTTGAATGGCCAGGCAGTTGCCGAGTGAGGTTGCAAGAACGTCAATTGTGCCTGTCCTCAGGGCACCGAGAATCGCCATCGCCTTGCTTGGCTCGGATGCGATTGCAATCGTGGTGGAAATTCGCTGCAGATCCTCGCGCGTCAGCCCGATGACCCGTCCCCCAAGGGCATCATTGCAGGGGGTGCCGCCCGCATCGAAAAAATCGTACCCCATCAGGTCGCCGACCACCTTCGCGTCCTGCGCCTTCTGCAGTTCCTCGCGCGAGAACCAGCCCATGCGCGCCATGTGGCTGTCCGGGCCCAGATCGCCGATGCCAACCAGCGCGAAGTCGGCGCTGCGTGCAAGGTTCAAGGTGCGGCGTACCGTGGCATTGCGCATCAGGCTTTCGCGCAGGTCGGCCTCGGGAACATAGGCCGGGGCATAAAGGGTGACGGCATTGCCGCCGAAGCGGCGGGCGAGGTTCCGGCAGATATGGTCGGCGTTGCCTTCGGAACCGGCCTCGGCGGCACCGCCGCTGCCGGACACGAAGGTCAGCGACTGAAAGGTGCGTGACGCCTGATTTTCGGCAACGGCCGCAACATTGCGGCCCATCCCGACGGCGACGATCAGGTTCTCGCGCAGATTGGATTCAAGAAAGTGGGTGACCGTCATCGCCACATTGCGCCGCTGCTGGTCGGGGGACTGGGATCCGGGCGCGATCAGCAGGTGCTTCAGCCCGAAACGGTCGCACAGGTCGCGTTCCAGTTCCCGCGTCTGCGAGGAATGAAACCGCACACGGATCTCGACAAGGCCAGCCTCCTGTGCCTCCTTGATCATCCGGTTGACCTTCATGCGCGAAAGGTCAAGCGCCCGTGCAATGCCGTCCTGCGTCTCGCCTTCGATGTAGTAACGCCGGGCGATCTCGGCAAGAAGACCATACTCCGGCGTTTCCAACCGGGTCACATCTGAACTGCCGGGTGCGGGCAAACAGCGATTCCTTATGCGTCAGGGTGTCCTATCATGGGCTTTTTCGTATTCAATGATCCTGTCAACCTTCGGGCCGGACCGGCCATGTTCAAACGATGACCCAAGGAATGATGAAACGACGCTTCTTGCAAGCTCGGGCCCGATCACACGCGCACCCAGGCAGATAATCTGGGCGTCATTGCTCTTTTGGGCGCGCTCGGCCGAATAGCAGTCATGCGCCTGGGCCGCGCGGATGCCGCGCACTTTGTTTGCGCTGATGCAGACGCCGATTCCCGTGCCGCAGATCAGGACCGCCCGCTCGTGCTCGCCTTGCGCGACGGCTGTTGCCACGGCAAAGGCAATGTCGGGATAAAGGGCGGTTTCGCCTGTCCGGACGCCGAAATCCGTGACGCTGTGCCCAAGCGCGGCGATGTGTGTTCTGAGCAGCTCCTTCAGGTCAAAACCTGCCTCGTCACAGCCGATCGCAACCCGCATGCGCGCCTCCTATGTTGCCGTTCATTTGAACGCCTGCTGTGCAATTGTCAACCGACTTGCGGTCATGTCTGCCAATCAGCGCCCCCGCGCCCCTGCAGGTGATCGGGTGAAAAGGCCAAATCATATGACGCAGTCGCGCATTGACCCGCCGGCCAAGGGCAACGGGGGCAAAAGGACTCGCTTGACACCGTCTTGCATGCGCGCAGATAGTGTGCAAAAGTTTAACGGGGGAAGCGATGCAGCCGAAGCTGCTGGAAGTCGAGGGGGTGACCAAGTCGTTCGGCGGCGTCGCGGCCCTGTCGAACGGTCGTTTCGCGCTTGAACGGGGTTCGGTGCATGCGCTTTGCGGGGGCAACGGTGCCGGCAAATCCACCCTTCTGTCCATCGTCATGGGCATCCAGGCCCGCGACTCGGGCATCATCAGGCGCAATGGGGCCGAGGTGAATTTCCGCAGCCCGCGTGAGGCACTTGCCTCCGGCATCTCGATCATCGAGCAGGAGCTGAGCCCGGTTCCGGCAATGTCCGTGGCCGAGAACATCTTTCTGGGACGCGAGCCGCTGGCCGGCTTCGGCCGGATTGACTTTCGCAGCATGAACAGCATGGCGCAGTCCCTGCTGGATGAATTGCACTTCGACATCGATGCGCGAACGCTGATGATGAACCTGAACGTCGCCAAGCTGCAACTGGTCGAGATTGCCAAGGCGCTGAGCTATGACGCCGAGATCATCATCATGGACGAGCCGACCTCGGCGCTTGGCGAGGCAGAGGCGGATCAGCTTTTTGCGGCCATCCGGACACTGAAGGGCAAGGGCAAGGGGATCATCTACGTCAGCCACCGGCTTTCCGAGATTTTTCAGATCGCAGATACCTTTACCGTGTTCCGGGACGGGGCCTTTGTAGACAGCGGCAGCATGGCGAACGTCAGCCGCGAGCAGTTGATCCAGATGATCGTCGGCCGCCCGCTGAAAGAGGAATTCATCAAGACGAACACGCCTGGTGACGAAACGCTGCTGTCCGTTCGCGGCCTCAATTCGACCAACAATGTCCGAAACGTCAGCTTCGAGGTGCGCCGCGGAGAGATTCTGGCGATCTTCGGTCTGATGGGGTCGGGGCGCAGCGAGATATTCGAGCGTCTCTTCGGGCTGGTCGAAGACCGGGGGGGCGAGGTTGTGCTGGATGGCCGCCGGATTTCCCTCTCCTCTCCCGCAGAGGCTATCGGGCTCGGCCTGGCTTTCGTGACCGAAGACCGCAAGGGCAGCGGCCTTGTCCTGTCGGCAAGCGTGCGCGACAACATCTGCATGGCCCATCTTCCCTTTCTGAGCGTGGGTCCGGTCATGAGCGGACGCCGCGAAAGCCAGTCGGCGCGCGAGATGATCGACAAGTTCCGCATCAAGACGGCAAGCGACCGGCTGGAAGTGGCGGGGTTGTCGGGGGGAAACCAGCAGAAGGTGGTCCTTGGCAAATGGTTCCTGACCGCGCCGAAGGTGCTGTTGCTGGACGAACCGACGCGGGGTGTCGACGTTGGTGCCAAGCGGGAAATCTACCGAGTGATGTCAGACTTCGCCTCGGCCGGCGGGGCGGTGATCCTGATCTCGTCCGAAACGGATGAAGTGGTGGGAATGGCGGATCGCGCCGTCGTCATGCGGGACGGGCGGATATCCGGAGAGCTGTCGCGCACCGAACTGTCGGCCGATCGGCTGGTGCATCTGGCGGCGTGAAGACCGGACGTGAAGAGGAACGACGTGATGGAAGCAAAGCAGACCATTGCACCGGGCACCGAGGCACGCGGCGGGGGCCTGAAGCGCCGTCTTGCCGTCTACGGCCAGAAATACGGCATTCTGGTTGCTTTGGTCCTGGTCTGCCTCGTGCTTGCGGTGGCGAATGAGTATTTCCTGACGGCGCGAAACATCACGAACGTCCTGCGCCAGACGTCGATCAACGGCATTCTGGCAGTCGGGATGACCTTCGTGATCCTGACCCGCGGCATCGACCTGTCGGTGGGATCGGTGGTGGCCCTGGCCGGGATCGTCGCGGCTTCGCTGGCCACCACTTCGTCGACTGCGGGGGTTGCGGGCGGCCCCTACCCTGCGCTGCTTGCCATTGCCGTCGGGCTTTCGGTCGGCATGGCCTGTGGTGCTGTCTCTGGCGTTGTGGTGTCGCGCTTTGCCGTCCCCGCTTTCGTCGCCACCCTGGGCATGCTGTCGGCTGCCCGCGGCCTGACGCTGCTTTATGGGGGCGGCAGGCCGGTTCCCGAACTGACGCCTGGGTTCCGCGTCATCGGTACGGGCGAGGTCGCGGGCATTCCCGTGCTGGTGATCATCTTCGCCGTGGTGTTTCTGATTGCCTGGTGGGTCCTGTCCGCGACCCGTTTCGGCAGGCATGTCTATGCCGCGGGCGGCAACCCCCACGCCGCCGTCGTGTCCGGCATCAACGTGCGCCGCATCCGGTTTCTGGTCTATGTGATCTCGGGCGGCCTTGCGGGCCTTGCCGGCATGATGCTGGCGGCACGGACCGGGTCCGCCCTGCCGCAGGCCGGGATCGCCTACGAGCTTGATGCGATTGCGGCGGTCGTGATCGGCGGCACCAGCCTTGCCGGCGGTGTCGGCCGCGTGACCGGAACGCTGATCGGTGCGCTGCTGATCAGCGTCGTCAACAACGGCCTCGATCTGATGGGGGTCGAATCCTACTACCAGCAAGTCATCAAGGGCGTGCTGATTGTTGCCGCAGTGATGCTCGACCAGGCGCGTCATCGCCGCGAGTGACCCTGCCGTGACCCGTTCAACCAACGACCCGTGCAACCAATGAAAGGGAGGAGCACATAATGAAGAAGACCCTGTTTGCCATTCTGGCAACCACCGCGCTGACGATGCCCGCGATGGCTCAGGACAAGCCGAAGATCGGGGCCGCCGTCTATGGCCTGAACGCCGAGTTCATGCAAATCTGGTCGGCGGCACTGGAAGACCACCCGGCCGTGAAAGAGGGCCTTGTCGAACTGACGATCTTCGACGGGCGCTATGACGCACTTGTCCAGCAAGAGCAGTTCGACACCATGATTGCGCAGGATTTCGATGCGATCATCTTCGTGCCGATCGACATCGAGGCCGGTGCCGCTGCGGTCGATGCCGCCGCAGCCGCAGGAATTCCGGTGGTCGGTTCCAACACCCGCGTCAACAGCGACAAGCTGAAGTCCTATGTCGGCTCCGACGATGTCAAGTCCGGCTACATGGAGGCCAAGTACGTTCTGGACAAGATCGGCTGCAAGGGCGAGGTCGTCATCATCGAAGGTCCGATCGGTCAGTCGGCCCAGATCAGCCGTCTTGAGGGCAACATGAAGGCCCTTGCCGAATGCCCCGACGTCAAGGTCATCGAACAGCAGACCGCGAACTGGTCCCGCGCCGAGGCGCAGACCCTGATGGAGAACTGGCTGACCGCGCATCCCGACACGATCGACGGCGTCATCGGCCAGAATGACGAGATGGCCCTGGGGGCAATCGAGGCGATCAAGGCCGCCGGCCTGAACGTGACCGATTTCGCGATTGCCGGTATCGACGGGATCACCGATGCCCTTCTTGCGGTGAAGGCCGGGGACATGGCGTCGATCCTGCAGGATGCGCGCGCTCAGGCCCAGGGCGCGCTGGATGTCGCCATCAAGTCGGTGAAGCCCGACTACGAGCCGATGTCAGACATCTGGACGACCTATTCCGACATGCCCTGGAACGGCGGGACAGATGCCGAATACAGCGTGCCGTGGACGCCCGTCACGGCAGAAAACGTCGACGCCCTGCTTGCCCTGCGCAAGTGATCCGGGTGTGACAGCAAAGCGGGACGGCCCGGGCCGTCCCGCGCCAAACTGACCGGCCACAGGTGCCGTGGCCGAAAAAGAACAGGAACACACAAGGCAATGACCGGGACAAAGCTGAATTTCGATTTTCCGATTGCCGGAAAGACCGCCATCGTGACCGGAGGTGCATCGGGCATCGGGGCCGCCATCGTCGCCGCATTTGCGGCCAAGGGCGTACGCGTTGCCGTGCTTGACCTGAACGCCGGGGCCGCCGCCGACGCAGCCGCGCGGCATCCCGGTGCCATGTCTGCCGCCTGCAACGTGGCGGACCCGGCCAGCGTCGAGACGGCCGTTGCCGCAGTGGCGCGCGACTTCGGGCGGATCGACATTCTGGTGAATTCCGCCGGTATCGTCGATCTGGCACCGGCCGGGGAGATCAGCCTGACGGCATGGCAAAGAACCCTGGACATCAACCTGACCGGCAGCTTTCTGGTGGCGCAGGCGGTTGGGCGGCGCATGATCGCGTCGGGTGGCGGTGCCATCATCAACATGGCCTCACAGGCCGGATCGGTCGCCATTGACGGCCACGTTGCCTATTGCGCGTCGAAGTTCGGGGTGATCGGGCTGACAAAGACCCTGGCGCTGGAATGGGGCCGCCACGGCATCACCGTGAATTCGATCTCGCCCACGGTGGTCTTGACGGAACTGGGCAGGAAGGCGTGGGAAGGCCCCAAGGGCGACGCGATGAAGGCGCAGATCCCGATGGGGCGCTTTGCCGAACCCGAGGAAATCGCGGCAGCGGCGGTGTTCCTTGCCTCACCGGGCGCAAGAATGATCAATGGTGCCGACCTTCTTGTCGATGGCGGCTTCACCGTCAGATAACTCGCACAGGGGGACGACATGCAGAGATTCATCAACAACCCGGACGACATTGTGGACGAAACGGTGCGCGGCTTTGTGCGCGCGCATTCCGACCGGGTGCGCCTGGACCCCGGCAACGCGCGTGTCGTCGTGGCGCGCGAGGCGCCCGTCAGGGGCAAGGTCGGGATCGTGACCGGGGGTGGCTCCGGCCACGAGCCGGCCTTTATCGGCTATACCGGTCGGGCCATGGTCGATGCGGTTGCGGTCGGGGAACTTTTTTCCTCGCCGACGGCGAAAAGCTTTCACGATGCCATCCGCGCGGCCGATGGCGGCGCAGGGGTGGCGGTGCTCTACGGCAACTATGCCGGCGACAACATGAATGTGAAGATGGCTGCCCGCATGGCCGCCAGGCAGGGGATCACCGTCGCCACGGTCGTCGCCAACGACGATGTCTGCTCGGCCCCCCTGACAGAGCGCGAGAAACGCCGGGGGGTCGCGGGCGAGATCTTCATGTGGAAGATCGGCGGTGCCAAGGCCGCCGCAGGGGCAAGCCTGGACGAGGTGATCGCCACGGCGCAAAGGGCGATCGACAACTGCCGCTCGGTCGGTGTCGGCCTTGGGCCTTGCACCCTGCCCGCCGCAGGCAAGCCGAACTTCGAGATCAAGGCCGGTACGATGGAGGTTGGCATCGGCCACCACGGCGAACCCGGGACGCGGGTGGAACCGCTGACATCCGCCACTGCGGTGGCCGATGACATGGTGGCGCTGGTGCTGGCCGACCACGCACTGCCGGCCGGAACCGAGGTGGCGGTGCTGGTATCCGGTCTTGGGGCTACGCCGGTCAACGAACTTTACGTGCTTTACGACCGCATGGCAGACCGGATCGAGGCTGCGGGCCTGAAGATTCATCGCGGGCTTGTCGGGAACTACTTCACATCGCTGGAAATGGTGGGGGCGACGCTGACCGTGATGGCGCTTGACGCCGAACTGAAGGCGCTTCTCGATGCGCCAACTGATGTGCCGGGCTTGTCATGAGTGCCGGGATCACGACGCTGAAGAACGCCGGGGCTGCCGGGATTCTGTGCGAGGTCGCCGACGTGATCGTGGCGAACAAGGCCTATCTGAGCGAGCTTGACGGCAAGATCGGCGATGGTGACCACGGCTTTAACATGGCCAAGGGCTTTGGCCGCGCGAAAGAGCGGATCGACGGGGCGTCCGAGACGCTGGACAGCGCGATGCGCACCCTGTCGGACATCCTGATGTCCGAGATCGGCGGGTCAATGGGGCCGCTCTACGGCATGATGTTTTCGGATATGGCCGATGCGCTGGACGGTGCCGCCGAAATCGATGCCGCCGCCTTCGGGCGCATGATCCGCGCCGGGCTGGAAGGTGTTCAGGCCATCGGATCGGCCAGGGTCGGGGACAAGACCCTGCTCGATACCCTAGTACCGGCGGTCGAAACCTATGAAGCGGCGCTGGCGGACGGGGACGGCTGGTCGCAGGCCCTGGTCCGGATGAAGGCGGCGGCAGAAGCCGGTCGCGACAGCACCCTTGACATGGTGGCGAAGATGGGCCGCTCCAGCCGCCTTGGCGAAAGATCACGCGGTGTTCTTGATGCCGGCGCGACGTCATGCTGCCTTATCCTTGCCGCCTTTGCAGACGGGATAGGTCGCCGCATCACCCGCTGACGTCAGAAGCCCGGCTTTTGGCAAAGGCCAATGGCCAGGACCAGAACCGGCGCGCAGGCGCGCACCAGACCTGCGGTGCCATGACCGGACTCATCGGTCTGCAGCCCGTGCTGGCCTGACCGCACCGATCGGGTGACGGACGGACTACCCCTGTCCTTGGGCAGACCCGTCCTGCAAGGGGCGGACCTTTCCTGCAAGGCTCATGACAGGTTGCCCGGTGCGGCATGGCCGTTCGGCACGGTACCGAACACATCGACCCCTGCGACCGGGCGAACGAAGATGAGGCATCGCACCGCCTCCGGTTCGAGAAGCCGTTGAGAGGGGCGTCTTGCCCTGCCATGCTTGCGCGTCGTCGGCAACACCGTCTCCCGGGGTGTCTTCTGATCCTCCTCATGCCACGCGCCCGCACCCCTGGCCCTGATCACCGTGCTTCCGCTCAGCAGGTGCAGCAGACGCCCCCCCTCGCTGCGGGACGGTCATGGCACGCGTCTTCTGGGGGCGGCTGAGCGTGCTGACGTCAGGCACTTCAAATGAACGGGCTGTCGGCATGAACCAAGAGCTTGATGGGATCGAGGGGCGCGTTTGGCGGATCACTTCAAGGGTGCGGGTTGCAACCGGGCCGATCACGCCGATTTCGACCCTGGGCTGCGGACCGCCTTCCGGGGCGCGCGGATCAGCGCGGTTGGACAGGATCGCCGCCACGCGCAAGGCCGCACACTCTCGCATCATCGCGATGGTCAGCGCCAGGGTCGAACATCCTTTCGGCGTCATCAGGCGTCAGTCCGGCCATGTGAAGACCCGCTTCCGCAGGCCGGCCAGAGGCCGCGCAAGGCACCGCACCCGGTTCAAGCCCGGCAACCTGTTTGCGGCGGGAAGAAGGCGGATGGCATCAGGGCGGGTCTACCGGGAAAACCGGGAAACCGCCCCAGGGGCGGGCTGAAACTGCGATTCCCGGCGAAGAGCCCCCCACGCCGGCTGCAAAGGCGGTCACGCAGCCATCCCGGCAGCGCCGCACGCATTGATCGGACGTTCCACAGTGCCGGATGACGGGGTCAGGGGCGGTGCAAAGGGGGAAACGCCTTCAATCTTCCTTTACTTTTGTTCATCTATTGTTCACCTTGCGACAAGGACGGGGGGGCCGCAGGATGTTGGATATGAAGACAGGCGCGGCACAGGATTTGCAGGATTTTCTGGGTCAGGACAGGTTCGCCTGCGTTCTTGCAGACCCACCGTGGCGGTTTCAGAACCGGACCGGGAAAATTGCACCGGAACACAAGCGACTTTCACGATATCCGACCCTGACACTGGATGAAATCTGTGATCTTCCGGTGATGGACCAACTAGTAGTCCCTTAACCAACATTTGTCCGCTCTCGGTACGATGCCCTTCAACAAGATAAGATTGCCTATCTTGAAGTGCGAGCGCAACTCTTTTCAGAGTTACTTGAGGAGCCTACTCCTTCGGCAGCACCCGCAGCCGAAGCTCCCGCAATTGCTCGTTCGCAGGCTCGGATGGCGCGCCCATCAGCAGGTCTTCTGCCCGCTGGTTCATCGGGAACATGATGACCTCGCGGATATTGGCCTCGTCGGCCAGCAGCATGACGATGCGGTCGATGCCGGCCGCGCAGCCGCCGTGGGGGGGCGCGCCATAGCGGAAGGCCTTGACCATGCCGCCAAAGCGCTTTTCCACCTCGGACGCGGGGTATCCGGCCAGTTCAAAGGCTTTGAACATGATCTCCGGCTTGTGGTTGCGGATGCCGCCGGAGATGAGTTCATAGCCGTTGCAGGCCAGGTCGTACTGATAAGCATGAACCTTCAGCGGATCGCCCATCAGCGCATCCAAGCCCCCCTGGGGCATCGAGAAGGGGTTGTGGCTGAAGTCGATCTTCCCCTCATCGGTCTTTTCATACATCGGGAAATCGACGATCCAGGCAAAGCGGAAGGTGTCGGTTTCGGTCAGGCCCAGTTCGCGCCCGATCTCGTTGCGCGCCCGGCCTGCGACGGCCTCGAAGGTTTCGGGCTTGCCGCCCAGGAAGAAGGCAGCATCGCCCGGGCCCAGGCCAAGCTGCAGGCGAATGGCCTCGGTGCGTTCGGGGCCGATGTTCTTGGCAATGGGGCCTGCGGCTTCCATGCCCGATCCGTCTTCCGCCTCGCGCCAGAAGATATACCCCATCCCCGGCAGCCCCTGCGCCTGGGCAAAGGCGTTCATCCGGTCGCAGAACTTGCGGCTACCGCCATTGGGCGCGGGGATCGCCCGCACTTCGGTACCGTCGTTTTCCAGCAGTTTTGCAAAGATCGCAAAGCCGGAGCCGCGGAAATGCTCGCTCACCACCTGCATCCTGATCGGGTTGCGCAGGTCGGGCTTGTCAGAGCCGTACCACAGCAGCGCATCGCGATAGGCGATGCGCGGCCAGTCCGCAGACACCTTCTTTTCCGGCGCGAATTCCTCGAAGATGCCCTGGATCACCGGCTGAACGGCGGCAAAGACATCTTCCTGCTCAACAAAGCTCATTTCCAGATCAAGCTGGTAGAAATCGGTGGGCGAGCGGTCTGCGCGGGGGTCTTCGTCGCGGAAACAGGGGGCGATCTGGAAATAGCGGTCAAACCCCGCCACCATGATCAGTTGCTTGAACTGTTGCGGGGCCTGGGGCAGGGCATAGAACTTGCCCGGATGCAGGCGCGAAGGCACCAGGAAATCGCGCGCCCCTTCGGGGCTGCTGGCCGTGATGATCGGCGTCTGGAATTCGGTAAACCCCTGCGCCCACATGCGGTTGCGCAGGGATCGGATCACGTTGGACCGCAGCATCATGTTGCGGTGCAGCTTTTCACGCCGTAGGTCCAGAAAGCGGTAGGTGAGCCGGGTTTCCTCGGGGTAGTCCAGATCGCCGAAGACCGGCAGGGGCAGGTCATCCGCCGCGCCCAGCACTGTCAGGCCGGTGGCATAAACCTCGATCTCGCCCGTGGCCAGCTTGGGGTTCACCAACGCCGCGTCACGCGCCTTCACATGCCCGTCAATCCGCACGACCCATTCGGCGCGGACCTTTTCGATATCGGCAAAGGCCGGGCTGTCACTGTCGGCCAGCACCTGGGTGATGCCGTAATGGTCGCGCAGGTCGACAAACAGCACGCCGCCATGGTCGCGCACGCGGTGGACCCAGCCCGAAAGACGCACGGTCTGGCCCACATGGGCTGTGTTCAGGTCGGCACAGGTGTGGCTGCGATAGGCATGCATGATCGTCCCCTTGCCCGCAAGGCGGTCTTTGTCCGCGCCGATACAGCGCGCCCATCGGGGGAAGTCAAGGGAACTCGGGCCGCAGGGGCGGTGCGACCCGGCCCGCAGCACGCGTCATTGCAAAGGCGGGCCAACGCGGCAGGCGCGCGCGCAGCGCGCGCGGCACCTGCAGCGGCGGGCATTCGACCGGACGGCACGCCTTTGGCCCCCTGCCTGGCCGCAGCCCCGCCCGGCACCGGGCGCAACCGGGCCGGAGGGTGCCCGCCAAACCTGTGGCAAAGCCTTCGGCATCCGGCGAAAGCGGCAGCACCTGCCGTCGGCCGGGCGACCGCGCGCAGATCACCCCATCCACACCGCCGGTGCGATCCCGCGCAGCGAATTGCCCACCCACAGCCGCACCCGAGGCAGATCGGCGGCGGGCAGCACCGCTTCCTGCGCCTGCCCGGTTTCCAGCATCTCTTCGCGCAGCACACCGGGCAGCAGGCCGCAGCGCAGGGGCGGCGTGCGCAGCCCCTGCCCCGCATCGAAGAAGACCGTGGTGATGGTGCCGTCGCAGACCTCGTCCGCGCCATTCAGGAACAGAACCTCGTCCAGGCCCGCAGGCAAATCGGCCCTTGCCCGGTCATAGGCCGCGCGCCGGGTGGTCTTCATGCCCAGCCAGGGATCGCCCGCCTCCAGCCGCGCCCCGGCCAGCCCCAGGCGCATGGGGCCCGCAAAGGGAATGATCGCGCTCGCCGTCACCTCGATCCGGCCCGCGCGGTCCAGCGTCAGGCGCAGCCGGGCCGGGCCGGCCCGCCCCTGCAGCAGCGCCGCCTCTGCCGCCGCAGGGTCGCAGTCCCATCCCAGCAGCGCCGCCGACCGCGCCAGGCGCGCCAGATGCCGGGCGGCGCGCACCGCCTGCGTGCCGTCCCAGGCCAGCGTTTCGATCAGCTTCAGCGACGGGTCACGGCCGCCTTGACGAAGCGCGCTTTCCACAGGGCTTCCTCCCATTCGCCTTCAGCGGTCGAATCCGTCACCACGCCGCCGCCCACGTTCATCACCACGCGCCCGCCGGGGAACAGCGACAGCGTGCGGATCGCCACGCTGAAATCAGCCCGTCCGTCGGGGGCCATCCACCCCACCGCGCCGCAATAGACACCGCGCGGGGCTGGCTCTACCTCTCGGATGATCTGCATGGCGCGGATTTTCGGCGCGCCCGTGACCGATCCGCAGGGAAACAGCGCCCGCATCAGGTCGCCGAAGCCGGGCCTGCCGCGCAACTGGCCGATGATGGTCGATGTCATCTGATGGACGGTCGAGTAGGTCTCCATCCGGTAGAGGTGCGGCACCCTGACCGACCCCACTTCGGACAGGCGCGAGATATCGTTGCGCAAGAGATCAACGATCATCAGGTTTTCGGCGCGGTCCTTTTCACTGACCGACAGGCGCGCGGCAATTTCGGCATCGCGCTGCGGATCGGGATCGCGCGGCGCGGTGCCCTTCATCGGTCGCGCCATGATCCGGCCCCCGGCATCGACCCTGAAGAACAGTTCGGGCGACCGCGAGACGACCACGGGCCCGACGCCAAGGTCAACCAGCGCGCCATGCCCCACCGCGCCCGTGCGGCGCAATGCCCCGTAAAGGCCCAGCGCGGTGCCGCCCTCCAGCCGCGCCTCCATCGGAAAGGTCAGGTTGACCTGATAGCAGTCCCCTGCCGCGATATAGGCCAGAACCTTTGCCATGGCCGCATCATAGGCGCTGCGCGCCAGCATGGGCCGGGGGGCGGTCAGGCACGCCTCGGCCGCTTCGGAGGCCGCCCGCTCCAGCACCGGGGCGGCGGCAGAGGGGCCGCTGTAGAGACCCATCGCAAGAAGCGGCCCGTCCCGGTCAGGGGGCAGCAGTGCCGCAAGCTTTGGCTCAAGCGCCAGGCCGGCCTCATAGGAGACATAGCCGGCGATCCAGGCCCCGCGCGCATGCGCCGCATCAAGGGCCGCGAAAGCCCCGGGCAGATCCGCGGCGGCTTCGGCGGTAATCACGGTTTCGGGGCGTCCGAACACCGCCGGGCGATCCCCGGGGCCATGCTCGCACAGGATCACGTTTGCCCTTTCCTTCCGCCGCGCTTCGGCCCGCAGCCGTGCCGGACCCGTCACATATGGCCCGCCTCTTTGCCGCGCAACGTGAGTCTTTTGCGACACCCGTGCGACGGTTCGGGGGGCACACTGCGCAGAACGTGAACAATTCTGTTGCCAGCCCCGGTTTTTGGGGCTTCCGTAGTGCACGAGGGCATCCGACCCGCCCTTCAATCATAACAGACAGACCAACAGGTCAGAGGGAACACAATGGCCATCGACGACTACACCGACAAAGAGCGGCGCGAGGATATCAAGGTCCTGCACGGTATGGGCTATGCCCAGGAACTGTCGCGCAGCATGTCGAAGTTTTCGAACTTCGCGATTTCATTTTCGATCATCTGCATCCTGTCCGGGGGCATCAACTCTTTCCCGCAGGCGCTGGGCGGCGTCGGCGGCGCGGGGGCGGGCATCGGCTGGATTGTGGGCTGCCTTGTCTCGGCCATGTTCGCCCTGGCCATGGCGCAGATCGCCAGTGCCTTTCCCACGGCGGGGGGGCTGTATCACTGGGCCTCGATCCTGGGGAACCGGTTCTGGGGCTGGCTGACGGCCTGGCTCAACCTTCTGGGCCTGATCACCGTGCTGGGTGCCATCAACATCGGCACCGCCCTGTTCTTTCAGGGCACCTTCGGCGGCCTTGTGGGCATGACCACCTCGGCCGGTCACGTCGTGACGTTCGTTGCCGTGATCACGGTCATCCAGGCGCTGTTCAACCACCTTGGAATCCGGGTCACAACCCTTCTGACCGACTTCTCGGGCTATATCATCTTCGTGACCACGGCGGTGCTGGTTGTTTCGCTGCTTGCCTTTGCCCCGGCCTTGGATTTCTCGCGGCTGTGGACCTTTACCAACTTTTCGGGCGAACCCCCCGACGTCAGTGTGTTCCCGCAGAACAACAGCATGCTAGTTCTGTTCCTGCTGTGCCTTCTGCTGCCGGTCTACACGATCACCGGCTATGATGCCTCGGCCCACACGTCCGAAGAAACCAGGAACGCGGCCATTTCGGTGCCAAGGGGCATCGTATCGGCCGTGCTGTGGTCTTCGCTGATCGGCTGGGTGATGATCTGCGCCATCATGCTTGCGATCCCCGACCTGAATGCGGGCGCGGCGCAGGGGTGGGGCGTGTTTTACGAAACGATGAATGCCCTGCTGCCCACGGTGCTGCGCGACATCATCTATCTTGGCATCCTGATCGCCCAGCTTCTGTGCGGTCTGGCCACCGTCACCTCGGCCAGCCGGATGCTGTTCGCGTTCAGCCGCGATGACGGCATGCCCGTGGCCTCAAAGGCGCTGGCCAGCGTCTCGCCGCGCTTCCGCACGCCGGTGAACGCGATCTGGACGTCGTCGATCCTGTGCATCCTTTATGTCTTCGCCGCGCAGTTCGTGTCGATCGGCGGGACGAACCTGTACACCATCGTTGTCAATTCGACGCTGGTGTTCCTGTTTCTGTCCTTCATCATCCCGATCCTGGCCGGCATGCTGGCCTATGGCGGACCGAAATGGCCGACCCCCGGCCCCTGGGCGATGCCGGGCGGCGTGTTCAAGCTGGTCTGCGTGCTGGCGCTGATCGGCAAGGGGATCATCTTCTTCATTGCTGTGCAGCCGCCGAATGACAAGGTGCTGTGGATCGTGGTCGGCTTCATTGCCCTGGCCATTGTCCTGTGGATTGCGGTTGAAAACCGCCGCTTTGAAGGCCCGCCCACGGGCGACCGCATAGAAAAGCGCCGGGCCATCATCGCAGCCGCCGAAGCGGCGGTTGGCGAAAAGGTCTAACCTTACGCAACACCATACAAGGGCCGGGGCAACCGCCGGCCCTTCTTGCATCCTTGTTACCAGACGCGCCGCAGCCCCGTCAGACTGTCGAAGGCCGGATCGGCCGAGATCAACGGCCACCCGTTCACCAGCGCCGTCGCCGCCAGCAGCCGGTCAAACGGGTCGCGGTGCGGCCAGTCCAGCGATCCGGCCAGCCGGGCAAGGTCAGGCGTCACATCTGCCCAGCGCCCGCCTTGGGTGGCAAGAGCGTGTTGCAGGGTCGGGACCTTGGGTTCCATATCCGGCCACTTGCCAAGGCGCACCTTCTGGCAAATCTCAAACATCGAGACGGGCGAGACCATCGTGATGGCAGCCGTTTCCATTGCCAATCGCGCCCCGGCGGTCAGCCCGACACCCAGTAACGACCACACCCAGACATGGGTGTCCAAAAGAACGGTTCCGCTCATTCCCAGAGCCGAAGCTCTTCTTCGGACATCGGCTCCAGAAAGTCCGGGCAGGACATGCCCTGGAACTCGGGAAGTCCGATCTTGAACTTTTTGCCCTCCACCACCGGCACCAGCCGCACGACCGGCGTGTTGCCACGGGCAATGATCACCTCTTCGCCCCGCAGCGCGGCGTCGATCAGCCTGGACAGGTTGGTCTTGGCGGCATGTATCGTCATCTGCATGATCGGCCCCTTCTGCACCTGGCTAAGTTAGCTAACTCGGCGGCCTGCGTCAACGCAGCGGTGGCGGTTGCCCCTTGTGCCGCGCCCGCTTGCGTCTATAACCCCGTCAATTTGCGCACAGGGGACCGGACATGCCGAAGAGAACCGACATCAGGTCGATCATGATCATCGGTGCGGGACCCATCATCATCGGGCAGGCCTGCGAGTTCGACTATTCCGGTGCCCAGGCCTGCAAGGCCCTGCGCGAAGAAGGTTACCGGGTGATTCTGGTCAACTCCAACCCCGCCACCATCATGACCGATCCCGGCCTGGCCGATGCCACCTATATCGAACCGATCACGCCGGACATCGTCGCCAGGATCATCGAAAAGGAACGCCCCGACGCGCTTTTGCCGACGATGGGCGGCCAGACGGGGCTGAACACCGCGCTGACGCTGGCCGACATGGGCGTGCTGGAAAGATACGGGGTCGAGCTGATCGGGGCCAACCGCCGCGCCATCGAAATGGCCGAAGACCGCGGCCTGTTCCGGCAGGCGATGGACCGCATCGGGCTGGAAAACCCCAAGGCCACCATCATCGCCGCGCCGAAGCTGGCGAACGGCAGGTTTGACATCACGGCAGGCGTGCAGGCAGCGATTGCCGCCATCGATTACGTCGGCCTGCCCGCCATCATCCGCCCGGCCTTTACGCTGGGCGGCACCGGCGGCGGCGTGGCCTATAACCGCGACGATTTCGAACGCATCTGCCGCTCGGGCCTTGATGCCTCGCCCGTGGCGCAGATCCTGGTCGATGAATCCCTGCTGGGCTGGAAGGAATTCGAGATGGAGGTGGTCCGCGACCGCGCGGACAACGCCATCATCGTCTGCGCCATCGAAAACATCGATCCGATGGGCATTCATACAGGGGATTCGGTAACCGTGGCCCCCGCCCTGACCCTGACCGACAAGGAATACCAGATCATGCGCAACGGCTCCATCGCCGTGCTGCGCGAGATCGGGGTGGAAACCGGCGGGTCCAACGTGCAATGGGCGGTCAACCCGGCGGACGGGCGCATGGTGGTGATCGAAATGAACCCCCGCGTCTCGCGGTCTTCCGCGCTGGCGTCCAAGGCCACCGGCTTTCCCATCGCCAAGATCGCCGCGAAACTTGCCGTCGGCTACACGCTGGACGAGCTGGACAACGACATCACCAAGGTCACCCCCGCCAGCTTCGAGCCGACGATCGACTATGTCGTCACCAAGATCCCGCGCTTTGCGTTCGAGAAATTCCCCGGATCGAAAGCCGAACTGACCACCGCGATGAAATCCGTGGGCGAGGTCATGGCCATTGGCCGCACCATCCACGAATCGCTGCAAAAGGCGCTGGCAAGCCTGGAAACCGGCCTGACCGGCTTTGACGAAATCACCATCCCCGGCGCGCCGGACCGTGCCGCCCTGATCAAGGCCCTGTCGCCGCAAACCCCTGACCGGCTGCGCCTGATTGCCCAGGCCATGCGCCACGGCCTGAGCGATGACGATATCCACGCGGCCACCGCCTATGATCCCTGGTACCTGGCCCGCATCCGCGAGATCGTCGAGGTTGAGGCGCAGGTGCGCCGCGACGGCCTGCCGCTGACCGCCGGGGGTATCCGCAGGCTGAAGATGATGGGCTTCACCGATGCCCGCCTGGCCACCCTGACGGGGCGGGACGAGGCGCAGGTGCGCCGCGCCCGCCAGCGCCTGGGGGTGACGGCGGTGTTCAAGCGCATCGACACCTGCGGGGCCGAATTCGAGGCCCGAACGCCCTATATGTATTCCACCTACGAACATCCCGTCATGGGCGATGTGGAATGCGAAGCGCGCCCGTCGAACGCCCGCAAGGTCGTGATCCTGGGCGGCGGCCCTAACCGGATCGGCCAGGGAATCGAGTTCGATTACTGCTGCTGCCACGCCTGCTTTGCCCTGACCGCTGCCGGCTACGAGACGATCATGGTCAACTGCAACCCCGAAACGGTCAGCACCGATTATGACACCTCGGACCGGCTCTATTTCGAGCCGCTGACCCTGGAACATGTGCTCGAAATCCTGCGGGTGGAGCGGGAAAGCGGCACGCTGCATGGCGTGATCGTGCAGTTCGGCGGCCAGACCCCGCTGAAACTGGCGCAGGCGCTGGCGCAGGAAGGCATCCCGATCCTGGGAACCACGCCCGATGCCATCGATCTGGCCGAAGATCGCGAACGCTTCCAGCAGCTTCTGCACCGGCTGGACCTGAAGCAGCCAGTCAACGGCATGGCCCGGTCGCGGGATGAAGCCTTCGCCATCGCGGCCCGCATCGGCTATCCGCTGGTGATCCGCCCGTCCTATGTGCTGGGTGGCCGCGCGATGGAGATCGTGCACGATGACACCCGCCTGGAACGCTATATCCGCGAGGCCGTGCATGTCTCTGCCGGCAGCCCGGTGCTGCTGGACAGCTACCTGTCGGGGGCCATCGAAGTGGATGTCGATGCGCTGTGCGACGGCACCGATGTGCATGTCGCGGGCATCATGCAACATATCGAAGAGGCCGGCGTGCATTCGGGCGACAGTGCCTGTTCGCTGCCGCCCCATTCCCTGTCCGCCGAAATCATTGCCGAGCTGAAAGTGCAGACCGAGGCGCTGGCCCGCGCCCTGCATGTCGTCGGCCTGATGAACGTGCAGTTCGCGATCAAGGACGGCACGATCCATGTGCTTGAGGTGAACCCACGCGCCAGCCGCACGGTGCCCTTTGTGGCCAAGGCCACCGATTCTGCCATCGCCTCCATCGCCGCCCGCCTTATGGCGGGAGAGCCGCTGTCAAACTTCCCGATGCGCCCGCCCTACCCGGCGGGTGTCGGCCCCGACAGCCCGCTGCCGCTGGCCGATCCGCTGACGCTGGCCGATCCGCAAACGCCCTGGTTCTCGGTGAAAGAGGCGGTCCTGCCCTTTGCCCGCTTCCCCGGCGTCGATACGCTGCTGGGCCCCGAAATGCGTTCAACGGGCGAGGTGATGGGCTGGGACCGCAGCTTTGCGCTGGCCTTTCTCAAGGCGCAGATGGGCGCGGGTGTGGTTCTGCCCGGGGGCGGGCGCGTCTTTCTGTCGGTCAAGGATGCTGACAAATCCGGCATGCTGGCCCAGGCCACGCGCGATCTGGTCGCGATGGGGTTTGAAATTGTCGCAACGCGCGGCACCGCACAGTGGCTGGCCGCCGCAGGCATCGCCGCGACGCAGGTCAACAAGGTTTACGAGGGCCGCCCGAACATCGTGGACCGGCTCAAGAACGATGACATCGCGCTGGTGATGAACACCACCGAAGGCACGCAAGCCGTCAGCGACAGCCGCGACATCCGCGCCGTGGCGCTTCACGACAAAATCCCCTATTTCACCACGGCAGCCGGCGCGGTTTCTGCCGTTGCGGCGATGAAGGCCCGTCTGGAAGGCGAGATCGGGGTAAGGACGCTGCAAGGTTGACCGCGAGACCGCCAAAGGCGGCGCAAGACCGCCCGGCGACATCGCGCAGGCGGTCAAACGGTGCCAATCCCTTCACGCGCGGCAGCGCCCCGGCAACGGCCCGCCGACAACACCTTTGGTGCCCGGCGGTGCGATGTACCGGGCCGGTTGCGCGACCTGCCCGGCGCGAAAAGCCGCCCAGGGGGGGCATGACCTGATGCTTTTCCATCCTGCCTGCCCGACCTTACCCTCTCAGGATCAATCGGGCCTGTACCCGCACCGGTGGCGGTCACACCCTCGTAGTCGCAAAGCTTGGGACCACAGTCCTAAAGACGGACGCCGGGCGCTGCGGGGCATTCTGACTGCAGATCGGCACAATCCGCAGCCGTTTCCGGCCACAGGAATGCCGAATCTGCTTTCAGGCATCGGGGTGCGCTTCGGATCGAGGGCACCACACCTTATGATCGGTTCACCGGGGGAAGATGATGTTGAGGCCGATCGCGCGGCCAACGGCCTGCACCGTGGTCAGCGCCCCAAGCTTTTCCCGCGCGGATCGCAGGTGCACTTCGACCGTGCGGTTGGAAATGCCAAGGATATCGCCGACATCCTGCTGGGATTTTCCTGCGGCCACCCATTGCAGCACTTCGCGTTCACGTCCGGACAACAAGGGCTGCGCCAAAGGCGGCAAGAGCAGGCCGGACCGCATCACAGCATCGTGCAGATGCACGGCCGCCAGTTGCAGGTCGCCCATCAGGGTCGGGCGCAGCTTTTGCCACTCTGTCTCAGAGACCCGCGCCGTCACGCTGAGAAGCCCGCGGTCGCCATAGGGTCCGCGGATTGGCACCGTTACGCCTTGAGGACAGATACCGAAATCACCGGCTGACCTGAAGACGGCATGAAACCGCGCGTCGCGTTCGAAGCGGTTCCAGTCCACGGGAGAAATGCTGAGCGCCGAGCGGTGGATCGTCGGGTCCACATGGTGAAGCTTGTGATCCGCGTAATGCCGCTTCCAGTCCTCGCGGTAGGTCGCATAGCCCTGAACGGCACCGGTCACCGGGTTCATCGTCGCATAGGACCCGTATTCAACCCCCAGGCGCCTGCACAGCTGTTCGATGAACCGTTCGAAGTTCTCCGAATGGCCTGCGACGGTACTGAGATCAACAAGATCCATACTCTACTTCAGCAGACCCCTTTGTGACGCGATGGATGCGGCTTGAACCGGGGTTCGGGCGTCCATGCGGGCCATCGCGCTTTTCAATCGCGCCTTGACCGCACTTTCGGAAATCCCCAGCGCATAAGCAATCTCCTTCAGTCGCATCCCCCGCGACAGCAGCCGAAGCGCCTCCGTCTGTGCGCGGGTCAGGGGCTGGTCTTCTTTCGGCTCCTGAAAATGTGCGGCCCGCAGCAAGGCTTCCAGTTCGGTCATCTCTGCCTGGGTCAGTTCGCGGTCCTGACGCGCGAAATAGCCAAAGGTCCGGCGCGGAAGGTCTTCTTCGGCGGTTACGCAGATGACGGCACCGAACGGCATCCCGAACGCGGCGTAGGATTTCAGGACGCCCATCGGATCGGGAAGACAAAGTTCGCTCCAGCGTCGCGCGCCGCTGCCGGAGTAGATCCAGCGCATCAGCGGATCATGCAGCGCAAGCCCGTTGATCGTGTAGTGGTCAATCCAGCGCGCTGCAAAACTGTTCAGTTCCTCCTCGGGGGAAAAGAACCCAAGCCGCAGGGCGGCATAGTATCCAGCGGGCGCGATCAATGCGAAAAGCTCCTTGCATTCGGCCAGCCTCATAATGGACAGATGTCCTTGGGTGCCTTATCTTCGGAAGACGTGGCGCAAGGACTGAAGTTCAAGTCTCGCGTAATCATGCTGTCATCCGGATTCATACCAACGCGCCATGAAACGAATACAAAGGATAGACCACCAGTTGCAACGTCTGGTTGCGGTGCCGGACTGGTATTTTGCGATCGGCCTGCGAATCCGGTTCAACCATCCCACGTTGCTCTACCAGACATATCCTGAAGATTGGATAGCGCACTATGCCCGAAACGGGCTGCTTTTTGTCGATCCGGCCGTCGGGTGGGGCATGGCAAACAGTGGCATCTGCGACTGGAAGGACCTTGCCGCGGGGGACGTTGCCGGCGTTCTTGAACAGGCGGCGGGATATGGGTTGCTGCATGGCATCGTCGTTTCCGTGGGAGACATGA
The DNA here is from genome assembly GCA_020250445.1 of Rhodobacter sp. Classification (GTDB taxonomy): domain Bacteria; phylum Pseudomonadota; class Alphaproteobacteria; order Rhodobacterales; family Rhodobacteraceae; genus Aliitabrizicola. The sequence continues at coordinate 3,142 of JADCEF010000063.1, read as the reverse complement.
CGACCCGGTCGCTTGGGTTCTTTGCCGCGTCGCAGGCACCCATTGCCGCGCATCTGCGAAATCTGGCGCAGGATGTGGTGATATCGCTGCATGACGTGACGGATGGCTTGTCAGAGATGGCCCCGTCTGATCTGGCCCCTTTCGTCGCGCTGAACGACCGTCTGCGCGGCGCGGCACGCCCCTGACCGGATGACGGGCGGGCCGCACCGCCCGGCTACCAGTGCGGGGGACGCCTGTCGCCCAAAGCAAGGCTTCCGCCATCGGCCTCGCGTTCGGCCTCGCGCTCCAGCAGCATTGTGACGCGGCGCGTCAGCCGGTCGATATCGGCCGCCTGTCGCGCCACCATATCCGACAGATCATCGACTGCGCGGCTCAGATGCGCAATACGCTCTTCCAAAGATGTCATCCCGGTCATGGTTCGGCCCTATGCCTTGATCCGCCCGATCGGGCCGCCCGGCCCGCTGCGTCATCCGCTGTGCTTTGCCACACCGCAGGGAATGCGACAACGCCCGACCGGGCCTTGCCAGGTCAATCGCCTGATGCTGGTCGGGCTCTGCGGTTTGGGATTTGCGCAAGTCATGGTAAGCGGCGGTCCCGCCCCATTGGTTTGCCGTGTTCCTGGCGGGCGACCTGGCTGCAAGAAGACCTTCAAGATGAGATGGAGGTATTGCAGGGCGGATGGCGGTGACGGCCTTTGTCGATCCTATCGATTGAGGGGGGTGGCTTGGCACCTTCGCCCGCACCGGGCGATTGCCGGTTTCCGGGCGGTAACTCTGAACCGCCGTCGCTCCGGATCGCCTTCAAGGTGAAGGGCATGGCAGCGATGGGCCTGTCGGGGACGCGGGCCGCTAGGGCCACCGCCAGGCAGCGGCCCACCCTAACAGACAGGCAGCGCTTTGTGCGGTCTTTACGCGATTTTTGCGCGTGCGCCCGTCGCGGGTGCCGGACCGTGCGGGCCTGGATGAAGGCGGCGACCGCGGCGATCAGGCCGTACTTCAGGAGGTCAGCGGCGAAGCGCCCGACGGTGCTGTCCGAGACCCGGTGACCCTGCGCGCGTCCGACGCGCGCAGGGTCAGGCCAGGATGGCGTCCCTACCACAAGGGGTTATCCTCGCACAAACCCCTGACTTCGGCCAACGGACTGACGGGCCAGTTGCGCGATCACTGGCACATGGGCCGCCGCGAGCGCGGTTCGGGATGCGCCGCCCTGCGGAATGACGTCGCCCGGCTTACCCCCCACCGTCTGCGCCGCCGGCACAGCGGCAAGGCCATGCGCCCAAGCCGGGCACAGGTGGCAAACCGCGTCACGCCCGCGTAGGACCGCGATACTTGCCGTCTTCGCGCCCAAGCAGGCGTGACGCAAACCTTCCGTTTCTGATTACCGGACGCCGCAGGCCATGAATTTGCGCGGAGTTCTCTTTCCCCATGTGTCGCAACGCGGGCTTGGCAGAACCCCGACCGTCTTTCAACATCCCGGGTCCCTGTCAGCCTCGACAGGTCCTGCGGCGACAAAGCGGGGGCCGTGCAGCGCCCGACCGTGCAGCTTCAGCCAGCGGCGCAGCGCGGCATGGCCGGGAACCAGCCGGGCAACGACCGCCCAGAACGCGGGCGAGTGGTTCATCTGCGCCAGATGCGCCACCTCATGGGCCGCGACATAGTCCAGCACCGCAGGCGGGGCCATGACCAGCCGCCAAGAATACATCAGCGCCCCGTCGGCGGTGCAAGACCCCCAGCGCGACCGCGTATCGCGCAAGGTAATCCGGCTGTAGCGCCGCCCGATCATCTGCGCATGGCGGTCAGAAGCCTCGGTCAGCCGGTCACGCGCCAGAAGCCTCAGAAAGGCCCCCGCGCGTACCCCGGCCTGCGCCGGGTTGCCGGGGATCAGCAGCGAATCACCCTCGATGCGGATCAGCCGCCCCGGCCCCGCGTCCAGCCGCAAAAGCCGCCCTTCCACCGGAATGATCGCGCCAAGCCCGACCGGGGCCGTCTGCGGCAGATCGGCTAGGGCGCGCCGGATCCAGGGTTCCTGCTGGCGGGCAAAGGCCATCGCCTCGGACTCGCGTGCGCCGGGCGGAAGCGACAGCGTCACCCGCCCGTCAAGACGGGACACGCGCAGCGAAAACCGCTGCGCCCGCGCGCTGCGGCGCAGGGTGATCTCCAGCGGGGGCGGTCCTGGCAGAAGCGGCATGGTCCTGTCCTGTCTGCGGTCAGAATACCCGTTCGGCGGCGGCAGAAAACCCCCGTCTGCCTGCCTTCGCCGCAGCCGCGAAAGGCTTTGACAGCCGACGGGTCTTGTGGCAAGCGGGCGCGATCCTGCATTCGCCAGAAGTTCAAGGGGACAACCATGCCCAACCCGGAATGGGGCACAAAGCGCATCTGCCCGACCACTGGCAAGCGCTTTTACGACCTGAACAAGACCCCGATCATCAGCCCCTACTCGGGCGAGATCGTGGATATCGAATCCGCCCGCCGCAAGGCGGCCTCTGTCGTCATCGCGCGCCCGCTGCCCGAAAAGGACGAGGATGTGCTTGTCGACGATCTGGAAGCGGAAGACGACATCCTGGAGCCCGGCGTCGCCGATGACGCGGACCTCGACGATGATCTGCTGGAAGACGACGCCGACGACACCGTTTCGCTGGATGATCTGGCGGATGTGGGCGGCGACGAGGAAGAAGTGTGATTGCGGGGGGCGGGCCGCGTTTTTGGCTTGCACCCCCCCGCGCCCTTCCGTAAAGAGCCGCAGCGGAGCACCCAAGTCCGCCTGTAGTGGGGTCGTAGCTCAGTTGGGAGAGCGCTTGAATGGCATTCAAGAGGTCAGGAGTTCGATCCTCCTCGGCTCCACCAAAAAACAAGAACTTGGCACGAGGAATGCACCGCCCACAGGCGGTGTTTTCATTTGGGGTAACGTCTGGGGTAACAGATGGGCCGATTTGTGCCACTCATACCAAACACCCCGGTCCTTGACTCGGGCGGGGGTCCCGTCGGTTTGCCGCTGTGGTTCTGCTCCATCGGAGCATGGAGGTTCTGAGGGCGGTTGCGATCACACGAAGGGATTTGTCGGCGCGTGAGTTTCGGGCTGCGGCGGCGAAGGCGAAGGATGCCAGGGCGGCGCGGCGCATGCTGGCGATCGCGTTGGTGCCGGG
>JADCEF010000062.1 GCA_020250445.1 Rhodobacter sp. | reverse complement strand
CATCGCCTCTGCCACAGTGCTGCGCTGCCCCTTGCGCAGCCGGGGGCCCAAAGCCCCTGGCCAGCGCCCGCCCCGCCCATGGCGGGCGCTTCGCCGCCGCCGGGCCGGGCGCTGGCCTCTGCCGTTCCCGGACCTGCCGGTCTGCAGGGAACCGTCCCGCGCGGGCGGGGGAAACGCGGGTCGCGTTTCCTGGTCCCGCCCGGAGAGGCGTTCCTGTGCATTCCGCGATGCCCGGACTCTCTGGCAGGGGCCATCGCCCGGGCCACAGCGCTGCGCTGACCCATAGCGAGTCGGGGCCTCAAGGCCCCCGGCCAGAGCCCGACCCGCCCCAGGCGGGCACCTCGCCCCGCCGGGCCGGGCACCGGCCTGCGTCGCGCCAGCGGGACCGGTCCTGTGGGGCCGCGGTCACACCCCGGGCGGGGAAACGTGGTGCGTTTCCCTGTCCGCCCGGAACGCCACCCCTTTCCCCGGATCGAAGCCATCTTCCCGCCCGGCATGCGGCGGCACGCTGTTTCAGCACCCCGTCAAATGTTCTCTGGCCGCGCCCGCAGCCTGACCGATGCAGGACAGTCCGGATGTTGCGGGGGCCGGTTGGTGGCCCTATACCGGTGCCCATGTCGAACCACGCCCCCCTTCCGCCAGAAATCGGCCGCCGCCGGACCTTTGCGATCATCTCGCACCCCGATGCCGGCAAGACCACGCTGACCGAGAAGTTCCTGCTGTTCGGCGGGGCGATCCAGATGGCTGGACAGGTCCGCGCCAAGGGCGAGGCCCGCCGCACCCGGTCCGACTACTTGAAGCTGGAACAGGAACGCGGCATTTCGGTTTCAGCCTCGGCCATGTCCTTTGACTTCGGCCCCTACCGCTTCAATCTGGTCGACACCCCCGGCCACAGCGATTTTTCCGAAGACACCTATCGCACGCTGACCGCCGTGGATGCCGCGATCATGGTGATCGACGGGGCCAAGGGCGTGGAAAGCCAGACACGCAAGCTGTTCGAGGTCTGCCGCCTGCGCGACCTGCCGATTCTGACCTTCTGCAACAAGATGGACCGCGAAAGCCGCGACACCTTCGAAATCATCGACGAGATTCAGGAAAACCTGGCCATCGACGTATCCCCTGCAAGCTGGCCCATCGGGGTGGGACGCGATTTCATCGGCTGCTACGACATCCTGCATGACCGGCTGGAACTGATGGACCGCGCCGACCGCAACCGGGTTGCGGCCTCTGTCAGGATCGAGGGTCTCGAAGACCCGGAACTGGCCAGGCATGTCGCCCCGGACCTGCTGGCAAAGCTGCGCGAAGAGCTGGAGATGGCGCGCGCCCTGCTGCCCGCCTTTGACCGCGAGTCCTTCCTGAACGGCTCGATGACCCCGATCTGGTTCGGCTCGGCGATCAATTCCTTCGGCGTGAAGGAGTTGATGGACGGCATCGGCGAATACGGGCCCCCGCCGCAGATTCAGAAATCGCAAACCCGCCAGATCGCCCCCGAAGAAACCCCCGTCACCGGATTCGTCTTCAAGGTGCAGGCAAACATGGACCCCCGGCACCGCGACCGCGTGGCCTTCGTGCGCCTTGCCTCGGGTCACTTCCTGCGGGGCATGAAGCTTTTTCATCCGCGCAGCGGCAAGACGATGGCGGTGACCAACCCGGTTCTGTTCCTTGCCGCCGACCGCGAGCTGGCGGACGAGGCCTGGGCGGGCGACATCATGGGCATTCCCAACCACGGGCAGTTGCGCATCGGCGATGCCCTGACCGAGGGCGAGGCGCTGCGCTTTACCGGGATCCCCAGCTTTGCCCCCGAACTGCTGCGGGGCGTGCGCGCGGGCGACCCGATGAAGGCCGGGCACCTGGAAAAGGCGCTGATGCAATTCGCCGAGGAAGGTGCGGCCAAGGTGTTCAGGCCGATGATCGGATCGGGCTTTATCGTGGGCGTTGTCGGCGCGCTGCAATTCGATGTGCTGGCCAGCCGGATCGAACAGGAATACCAGTTGCCGGTGCGCTTCGAAGGGTCCCACTTCACCTCGGCCCGCTGGGTCACCGGTCCGAAAGCCGTGGTGGAGCGGTTCATGAACGTGAACAAGGGCCACATCGCCACCGACCATGACGGCGACGTGGTGTTCCTGACCCGCCTGCAATGGGACATCGACCGCATCCAGCGCGACTACCCCGAACTGAAGCTGTCGGCGACCAAGGAGATGATGGTGTGACGCGACAGAACGGGGTCATGCCGGATGGCCCGATCCTGGCCGTGCCGGTGCGCGGCAGGCTTATGGGTGATCTTGGCAACCTGCACGGTGCCCAAGGCACGCCGGGCCGGGCGCGCCGGCGGCACAGCCACCGGATTGCCTGTGAAGCGGCGTGCGCAGGCCGTCAGCGCAGGGTCATGTCACCCGGCACTTTGGCCGGTTTGTTCTTTCGGGCCAAGGCGGCGGCCCCGGCACCTCAGGGCTATCGCATTTGGCCGATGATTGATTTTGCGAAGTCATCGGACCATCCTGCGCGTTTGCGTTTTCGGGAGACGGGGAGTTTGGGGCGGGCCTTTTGCAGGATGTTGAGGGTGAGCTTTCTCAGAATGCTGAGGTT
>JADCEF010000061.1 GCA_020250445.1 Rhodobacter sp. | reverse complement strand
GGCGTTCAGGCTGATGATCGCCGCGCAAAGCCAATGTGATCGCCGCGCAAAGCCAATGGCGCAAGCCCGATGGCCAAAACCGCCTGCCCGAGGTCATGAAAGGGCTTGAATTCCGAGACGGGATCAAGCACGAAAGCAAAGCCGCCTGATCAGGCCGTCACCAACTTTCGGGCATAGCTCCCATCCCGGCGCTGCCAGACGTGTTGATCAGAAGTTGCCTGAACACCGGCCGGCGACCCTGCGGACTGACCGTTCGACCGGCCAGTCTTCTGCCCCTTGCCCTCTCTGACATCTCAGTCAAACGGCCCGGCGCGATGGGCGATCCGGGCCATCTGGGCCAAAGCAAGCGCGCGTTCGTTCCGGTCTTCCAACTGGCTGGCCAATACGAGCGCCTCTTGCTGCAAATCCCGCGACTGCGACAGCACCGCAACCTCGAACAATCCCGCCGGAAGTCCGGCGGGACAAAGCTGATCCCTAGCCAGCCGCACTGCCGCATCTTCATGGTCATTGGCGGCAAGAATGCGGATCGCAAGCTGCATGATCCGTGTTCCGGGGTGGAATTCTTCGCAGATGCTGAACGGAACGTTCCCGGAAAGGCGCAACACAAGCAGGTTTACGCTTTCGATCCAGTCGTTCATGCCTGTGCCTTCCAGGGCAGCGGCAATCAGGGCCTCGTCACCGGCTATGGCACCGTAGACGGCAAACAGCATCGCAAAGCCGAGCTGTGTATCCCAATCCAGGGCGGACGGCGGGTCTGACAGCTGCCGCAGCAGATCGGGCCTGTTGCCCGTGGCCAGCGCCGTGCCCAGGGCAAAGGCAAAGCCTGACGCAAGCGCGTCATCGCCATAGCCGCGCGTCATCCAATGCACCAGAAGGTCCTGCGCCTGCCTGGCCTCAAACAGCGTCAGGATTGCCGCGCGGGCTCTGTTTCTGTAGGGAACCTCAAGACCCTCCAGAGGCGTCCCGTCGGCTTGCGTATCGAGGCCAGCCCCCGCGAGGATTGCCCGGCGCAGTTTTGCTTCCAAGGCTGGATCGCGGATGCTGATCGGGGCCGAAAACGGATCGAAGGCGTCCAAAGGTACTGCTGCATCCTTTACAAAGGGAACCCGGAAGCACAGGCTCAGAAGTGCAATCAAGTCGTCATTGCCGGGTGACCAACTTGCCGCGCCATAAGTCCCGGTCCAACTGCCAGGCCCCCCTTGAAGCTCTGCGCAATTTTCTGCCCCGCCGCCCAGCAGTCTTTCTGAAAGCTCTGCGGCCGGAACCGAGTCAAGAGTTGATCTGTAAGAAAAATACCCATTGGGAAACTTCGCCCCAGAGCGCTCAATCCCTCTCAGCAGGGTGTAGAGCCAGATCAGGCCATCGACATCGCCGCGTTGAACCATGGAAAACGTGAGCGGCATCAATACATTGGGGGACAGGGTTCCATCGATGACAAAGGCGGTAATCAGCGCGCGTGCCTCGGGCAGGTTGCCTGTCCCGGCGTAAGCCGCTGCGGCAGCGCTGACTGCCCGCACCCGCGCGCTGGCACCAACAACAGCCGCTTTGTCCAGAAAGGCGGCCAATGCCTCGTCCCTGCCGGTCTCAACAAGAATCTGCGCCAGATTAGGACGCCGGACCCCGTCGAACCGCACAGTATCGTAGTACCAAATCTCCGCGTCATCGATGACCGCGAATTCCAGGGCCGCCGCCTCGGCAAGGCAGCCTGCGGAAGGGTCTTCAAGACAGACCGCATCAACCGGCTGCGCCTGCACGGCCCAAGACAATCCGCTGTCTGTCAGCGCGATTGCGGCGACGGCGGCACAAAGGATGAAACGCGTCCAACGCCGGGCGCGCTTCGGGACCAAGCTGCCACCAATTCCGTGCCGAAGCCCAAACCAGGCATCACGATGCGCAGGCGGCGGCTGCGTGCGGGGATCGCCGATGAAACGCGGTTCGCAGATCAACGGACACCGCCTGCAAAAGGGGTTGCGCGGACCCTGACGCGACCATCGCATCCGCTGCAGCCCGCTTCCGCCGCGCCCAAAGACGCAGCCCGCGCTGCCCCCCGCGCATCCGCGCCGAAACCCCGTCTAACCATGAACCCACACCCGAAATCAGCCGCACAGTCCCGCACTGGCACACCTCATCCGCATTTCCGATGGTGTTTCGGCGGGGTTGACCTGTCAAGTTCTTTTGATCTGGGTCGGAGAAATCGCTGGAAGGCAGTTGAAGTCCCTGTTTGCCTGATCCGCGCACTGAACCCTAACGGGTGCGCGGCCCGACCGTTTTCTTTGCCCTCTCTGACATCTCAGTCAAACGGCCCGGCGCGATGGGCGATCCGGGCCATCTGGGCCAAAGCAAGCGCGCGTTCGTTCCGGTCTTCCAACTGGCTGGCCAATACGAGCGCCTCCTGCTGCAAATCCCGCGACTGCGACAGCACCGCAACCTCGAACAATCCCGCCGGAAGCTCTGCGGCACACAGCTGCTCTCTGGCCAGCCGGACTGCCGCGTCTTGATGGTCATTGGCGGCAAGAACGCGCACAGAGAGGTGCTTGATCCATGTTTCGGCAAGGGTCTCTGTGCAGGTGTTGAACGGAGCGGTCCCCAAAAGGCGCAAGATGAAAAGGCCCATGCTGTCGCCCCAGTCGTAGTTGCCCGTGCTTTCCAGAGCAGTGGCGATCAAGTCCTCGTCAATGGCGATGGCACCGTAGACGGCAAAGAGCATCGCGAAGTTGACCCGTGTCCCCCACTCCAGTCCAGACGGCGGGTCTGACAGCAGTCGCAGCAGATCGGGCCCGTTGCCGGTGGCCAGCGCAGTGCCCAGGGCAGAGGCATAGCCTGAGGCAAGCGCGTCATCGCCAGAGGCGCGCGTCATCCAATGCACCAGAAGGTCCTGCGCCTGCCCGGCCTCAAACAGCGTCAGGATCGCGGCCCGCGAAGCACCCGAAAACGCAAAACGCTCCGCGGGAATCCCGTCGGCCTGTGCGTTCAGGCCGGCCCCCGCCAGGATCGCCCGGCGCAATTTTGCTTCCAAGGCCGGATCATCGATCCTGATGGGTGCCGAAAATGGATCGAATATGCTCTTAGGCCCCACATCCTCCGCAACTCCCGGGAAGTTAATCCAAAAGCACAGGCCCAGAAGCGCGGTCAGGTCGTCATCGCGGGGGGCATTAATCATTGATCCCCAAACGCTTACCCAGATTTTTTGATCCGGTTCAATTCCGGTGCAATTCTCTGTCCCGCCGTCCCGCAATCTGCCCGACAGTTCTGCGGCGGAAACCGACTCTAAATGGCGAGAAACAGAAACAGGAGAATAGGGCAACTTCGCTCCAGAGCGTTCAATCTCAGCCAGCGCGGTATCCAGCCAGATCAGGCCATCGACATCGCCGCGTCGAACCATTGAGGAGCGGACCTGATACATGATAAGGCGAGACAGGTTTCCACCATCCAGGGGAAGGGCAATCAGCGCGCGCGCCTGGGTCAGATTGCCTGCCCCGGCGAAGGCCGCTGCGGCAGCGCCGACTGCGTTTTCATGGACGAGGGGTGCCACAGCAGACGCCTTGCCCAGAAAGACGGCCAACGCCTCGTCCCTGCCGGTCTCGACAAGAATTTGGGCCAGATGCAGGGGTGTCACCAGCCGCTCGTTGTCGAATTGCCAAATCTCCGCGTCATCGATGCCCGCGAACTCCAGGGCCGCCGCCCCGGCAAGGCAGCCTGCGGAAGGGTCTTCAAGACAGACCGCATCAACCGGCTGCGCCTGCACGGCCCCCGGAAGACCGCAGATGGGCAGCATCAGGGCGGCAAGGACTGCCCCAAGAGTCCAGCCTGCCCAGCGAGAGGTGGACCCGTTATCGGAACAGACGTTCATTGCAGATGCATTCCAGGCCTGCCGACGCGCCCCTGGTGCCAGGCGCGGCATGGCTTTTCACCGATCCCGCGCAGGAAACACCCCGCGCCCCATGCAAGGCCCTGCGCGCCAGTCGCATCAAACACCGCCTCGCACGCATCCGCGCCGAAACCCCACCGAACCATCGACCCTTACCCGCAGGCTGCAGCCCAATCCCGCACCGGGGATGCTGCCCCTCGCCTGTGACCGTGTTTCAGTTTGGTTAATTCGTCAAGTCCTCGTGTTAAGGCGGTTCGCAACAGCGCAAGGCTGCGGGGGCGTCCGGCCCCGACCGCGCGGACGGCCTGCATCCCTGTGGCGCGGATCGGGCAGTCCGGGCTGGCCGCCCGCCGTCACGGGCGCGCGCCGCCCGCCCCCGGCCCGTGCCGTTCCATCACCGTCACCCGTTTGGGCACAGGGGGCAGGTCACACAGAGATGCATCCGGCGGACCTGCGGCAGCGCGGCGCAACGCTGCCTGCGGCGGGACTTCTTTCCATAGCAGCGCCCCGGCCCCCGGAGGCCGAAGATGGCATCGGGATGATCCCCCACGCGGTCGCGCAGCCGGGCCGGATGCAGGCTTGGCAAGGCCGCTGCGAAGCCTTAAGTCCTGTATCAGGTCCTGCTGAAAGCACCCGTCATGTCTGTGCGCCTGCCGATCATCCTTGTCGCGGCTTTCCTTTGCGCTTTGCCGCTGCGCGCTGCCTCGGCCGATCCGGCCGCGCTGTTGACGACCCTGCGCATTCCCGAAATGATTGCGGTCATGCAGGACGAGGGCATTGCCTATGGCGATGAACTGGAAGAGCAGCTTTTCCCCGGGGCGGGGGGCGCCCGCTGGGACGAGGCCGTGGCCCGGGTGTACGATGAGCCGGCCCTGCTGGAGCGGTTCCAGTCGGCCTTCGCCGCAAGGCTGGCCGCCGATCCGCAGGCGATGGACCAGATTGCAGGCTTTTTCGGAACCGACCGGGGCCAGCAGATCCTGATCCTGGAAATCGAGGCCCGCCGCGCCCTTCTGGACGAGGCCGTGGAAGAGGCGGCGGCGGTTTCGGTGGATGACATGCGCGCCCGCGACGACCCGCGCCTTGCCTTGCTGGAGCGTTTTGCCACGGCAAATGACCTGATCGAGCAGAATGTCTCGGGTGCGCTGAACGCGAATTTCGCCTTTTACCAGGGGATGTCGGACGGAGGGGCCTTTGACGGCGCAAAGATGACAGAGGCCGACATGCTGGCCGAAGTCTGGGCGCAGGAACCCGACATCCGCGCGGAAACCGAAAGCTGGCTTTATCCCTTTCTGGCGCTTGCCTACAAGCCGCTGTCGGATGCAGACGTGGAGGCCTATCTGGCCTTTTCCGAAAGCGAGGCCGGTCGCGCGATGAATGCCGCCATGTTCGCCGCCTTTGACGAGGTGTTCCGTGATATCTCGCGCGATCTGGGCCGGGCGGCTGCGGAAATGCTGTCCGGGCAGGATATCTGACCTGCCGGGGGTGCTTGACAAGGCGGGCCCCTTCCCCGATACAGCGCCATCCTTGGCTGGGCTTATGCCTTGCCGGGGCTTTTTGTTTCATATCGTCCCGACCGGGGCGCGCTGTCCGAGGCAGTTTCAGACGCCGGATCATCCCGGGGCCACAGGATGCGGATAAAGGAAAAGGAAAGACCATGTTCGCGGTCCTGAAAACGGGCGGCAAGCAACACAGGGTGCAGACCGGTGATGTTCTGCGCGTTGAAAAGCTGGCAGCCACGGCTGGAGAGACGATCCAGTTCAACGACATCCTGATGGTGGGCGGCGAGACGCTGACGGTCGGGTCCCCCCTGGTCGCCGGTGCCGCCGTGCAGGCCGAGGTGATCGACCAGATCAGGGGCGACAAGGTGATCCATTTTGTCAAGCGCCGCCGCAAGCATTCCAGCCAGCGCACCAAGGGCCACCGCCAGCACCTGACGCTGGTCCGCGTGACCGGGATCATGGCCTCTGGCGCAGAATCGACCGGCGTTTCGGCAGCCACCGGCACCGCCGACGCCCGCCGCGCTGCCCACAATGCCCAGGCTGCACCTGTGGCTGCGGCCGAGGCCCCTGCGAAACCAAAGCGCGCGCCCAAGGCCGCCGCTGCCGCGAAGGAGTAACACCAGATGGCACACAAGAAGGCAGGCGGTTCATCCCGCAATGGTCGCGACTCGGCGGGCCGCCGTCTTGGCGTCAAGCTTTACGGTGGTCAGGCCGCATCGCCGGGCAATATCATCGTGCGCCAGCGCGGGACCACCTGGTTCCCGGGGCGGGGCGTGGGCATGGGCAGCGACCATACGATCTTTGCCGTGGTCGAAGGCCATGTGACGTTCAGGAAGGGCATCAAGGGCCGAACCTTCATCTCTGTCCTGCCTGTGGCCGAGGCCGCCGAGTAAGCCGACCTTTACGAAGTCAGATGTAAGGGGGACCGGCTGCAAGGCCGGTCCCCTTGGCATTTCCGCTGTGGCAGCCGGGGGGTCTCGTGCCGTGACACAGGAATGCCATCTTCGGCTGCCATGCCGCCAGCCGGGGCCGTGTGGCCCCGCCAAGAGTTACGGGGGGCAGTCGGCACCCCGCCCATGCGCTTCGAAGGAGGGAAGCCATGACGCTTGATCTCGGTCCTGCGGCCACCGTTCCGGTTGGCTCTTTCATCACTGCGGGGCGGCTGCTGCTGCGCCCGGTGCGCCCATCCGATGCCGGACTTTTCGCCCTGTATGCGGGTGACCGCCGGGTGGCCGAAGGCACGCAGACCATTCCCCACCCCCTGCCGCCCGGTGCCGCCGAGGCCTGGGCGGCAAGGGTGATGGCGCAGGACGGCCCGCAGCAGGCCTGGGTGATGGACGGCTCTGCCACGGGCCTGGCCGAGGTTCTGGGCGTGATCACGCTGAAGCCGATGGACCGCAGACAGTCCGAGATTTCCTATTGGGTTGCCCCGGCCTTCTGGAATGCGGGCTTTGCCTCGGAAGGGGTGGGTGCCCTGGTGCGGGCCAATCCGCAGAAATCGCGCACGATCTTTGCCGAGGTGTTTCAGGACAATCCCGGATCGGCACGGGTGCTGACCAACTGCGGCTTTGAATATATCGGCGATGCCGAAAGCTTCAGCGTGGCGCGCAACGCGCGGGTGCAGACATGGACCTATCTGAAGAAGCTGGACGGACCCCGGCTGCGCCGCTGATCCTGCGGACGGCCCGGCTGGTCCTGCGCCCTTTGCAGGACGCGGACTGGCCCGAACTGGCCCGGATCGGCGGGCAGCGCCAGGTCGCCCGGATAATGCAGTCAGTGCAGGCACCCTGGCCGGAACCGGATGTCCGCGCCTGGATCGCCCGGTCTGCATGGCGCGGCAGGCCGGGTTTCCGGCTGGCCGTCTGCCTGCCCGACGGGGCGCTGATCGGTACCGTGGGCATCGGGCCGGAAGCCCTGCCATCCTGCGCCTTTTTCATCGACCCCGCCTCTGCCGGACAGGGCTTTGCCACCGAGGCCATGCAGGCCCTTTTGGCCGATGCCATCCCCCGCTTTGCCTTCACCGAAATCGAGGCGGATCACTTCGCCGACAACCCCGCTTCGGGCCGCGTGCTGCTGAAGCTGGGTTTCGTGAAAACGGGGACGGGCACGGGAACAAGCGGTGCGCGGGATGGACCCGCGCCGATGGTGCTGTATCGCTGGACGCAGGCGGGCTGACGGCACCGCCGATCATGCCGGCCCTTGCAGGTTCAATCCTCTCAACCCGAGTTCCCATGATCTGATGGGACCGGAAGAGGTCGGCGAGCATTCAGCCAATCTGGTGGTGCATGCATGTCTCGTTTTCGGCCTGTGGAAGGACCTGGCTGCGGGTGACGGCGGGTCAACGGCGGGCCCGACTTGACCGCGCACGGGACTTTGTCACCGGGATGACTCCCGTCTTGCCCGGTCAGCAGCCAGAGCGGAGAATTCTGGCAGCCGGAGCAGAGAAATGGTGTGTTCGCCCCCAGTTGCAGCAACACTAAAGCCGCAACTCAGCTCTGGGCGGGTCGCCCCAGTCTGCCTGGGGCCGTTCTGCCCTGATACCCCAACCCCCGGAAATCATTGCGCCAGCCCCCATACATCCGCAAGACACTCCGCCTTCACCGCCAAAGCCCCGGCTTGAGGTCTGCCCCCCGATCCTATATCGCGGCTCCGATCCAGGGAAAGCGCGGTTCCATGAAGTTTCTCGACCTCGCCAAGGTCCATATCCGCTCCGGCGGCGGCGGCAGCGGCTGCGTCAGTTTCCGGCGCGAGAAGTTCATCGAATTCGGCGGCCCGGATGGCGGTGACGGCGGCAATGGCGGCTCGGTCTGGGCCGAGGCGGTGGAGGGGCTGAACACCCTGATCGATTTCCGCTACCGGCAGCATTTCTTTGCCCAGAACGGCCAGCCCGGCATGGGCAGCCAGCGCACCGGCAAGACCGGCGACGATATCGTTCTGAAGGTTCCCGTGGGAACCGAGATTCTGGACGAGGATGAGCACACCGTGATCGCCGACCTGACCGCTGTCGGCCAGCGCGTGCTGCTGGCCAGGGGCGGCAATGGCGGCTGGGGCAACATGCAGTTCAAATCCTCGACCAACCGCGCCCCCGCCCGCGCCAACCCGGGGCAGGAGGGGGTGGAGCGCACCCTTTGGCTGCGGCTGAAGCTGATCGCGGATGCCGGTCTGGTGGGCCTGCCCAATGCGGGCAAATCCACCTTTCTGGCCGCCACCTCCAACGCCCGGCCCAAGATCGCCGATTATCCCTTCACCACGCTGGTGCCCAATCTTGGGGTCGTGGGGATCGACGGGCATGAGTTCGTGATGGCCGACATCCCCGGCCTGATTGAAGGGGCCAGCCAGGGGCGCGGCCTGGGGGATCGGTTCCTGGCCCATGTCGAACGCTGCGCGGTGCTGCTGCATCTGGTGGATGGCACCTCGTCCACCATCACCAGGGATTACCGCACCATCCTGACCGAGCTGGAGGCCTATGCCGCCAAACTGCGCGACAAGCCGCGCATCACCGCGCTGAACAAGGCCGATGCGCTGGATGCCAAGACGCTGTCCAGCCGCCGCAAGGCGCTGGAAAAGGCCTCGGGCGGGCCGGTCCATGTCATCTCCGGTGTGTCGGGCCAGGGTCTGACGGAGGTGCTGCGCGCCCTTTATGCCGAGATCACCGGCGCGAAGGCGCAGGTTCCGGAGGACATGCCTTGGCAGCCCTGACCCCGCAGCCCGCCCCCGAAATCCTGTCGGCCAGGCGGCTGGTGGTAAAGATCGGCTCGGCCCTGCTGGTGGACCGCCGGACGGGGCTGCGGGTGGACTGGCTGGGCGCACTGGCGCAGGACGTGGCGGCGCTGAAGGCGCGGGGCGCGGATGTGATCTTGGTGTCGTCCGGGTCCATCGCGCTGGGGCGCGGCGTGCTGGGGCTGGCCGCCGGGCCGCTGGCGCTGGAACAGGCGCAGGCCGCGGCCGCGGTCGGCCAGATCCGGCTGGCGCGGGCCTATGAAGAGGTGCTGGCCCCGCATGGCATCACCACCGGGCAGGTGCTGGTCACGCTGGAAGACACCGAAGACCGGCGGCGCTATCTGAACAGCCGGGCCACGATGGAAACCCTGCTGGGCTTTGGCGTGGTGCCCATCGTCAATGAGAACGATACGGTCGCCACGGACGAGATCCGCTATGGCGACAATGACCGGCTGGCGGCGCAGATCGCGGTGACGGTGGGGGCGGATCAACTGGTGCTTTTGTCGGATGTTGACGGGTTCTATTCGGCCAATCCCAAGGAAGACCCCGAAGCGCGCCGCTTTGACCTGATCGGGGAGATCACCCCCCGGATCGAGGCGATGGCGGGCGATGCCATTTCCGGCGTCTCGAAGGGCGGGATGAAGACCAAGCTGATGGCAGCGAGGATCGCCGTTGCGGGCGGCTGCGCCATGGCGATCATGGAAGGGTCGGTCCTGCGCCCGCTGACAGCCCTGGCCCAGGGCGCGCCCCGGACCTGGTTTCTGGCCCAGGGCGACCCGCAGGCGGCGCGCAAGCGCTGGATCAACGCCATGAAGCCGCGCGGCGAACTGCGCGTCGATGCCGGGGCCGTGGCAGCCCTTCGGGCGGGCAAGTCGTTGCTGCCCGCGGGCGTGTCGGGCGTGACGGGCAGCTTCGGGCGGGGCGATCCGGTGGCGATTCTGGACCCCTCGGGCGACACTCTGGGCAAGGGGCTGGTGCGCTACACGGCCGCCGAGACCAGGGCGATTGCCGGGCACCGGTCGGGTGAAATTGAGGCGATCCTGGGCTATGCCGGGCGGGCCGCGCTGATTCACCGGGACGATATGGTGGTATGAAGCCTCGTCGCTATGGCGCAGCCATGGAGGCCTATTGACCGGGACCGGGCCTGAAAGCGTCAAGACAGGGCTGCACCAAGGCGGCCAGGACGATTTTTCTGCGAAAAATCACAGCAGCACCGGGGGGGGGATTTTTCGCAGAAAAATCGTTGTGGCAGGGGTGTTGGGGGTGTGCCGCATGCGGTTTCTTTACCGCTGCGCGGCCTTACGATAGGTGTGACCGCACGGGACGCGGCAAAGGTGGGGCCTATGGACGGGGCAGCGGACAACGACCTTATGGAACAGATCGGGCAGGCGGCGCGGGCGGCGGCGGCAGAGCTGGCCTGTGCCAGCGCCGGGCGCAAGCAGGCGGCGCTGAATGCTGCGGCCGAGGCCATACAGGCGCGGCGCGGTGCGATCATCGCGGCCAATGCCGAGGACCTGGCCTATGCCACGGCCAAGGGTCTGAGCGCGGCCATGATGGACCGCCTGCGGCTGGACGAGGGCCGGGTCAATGGCATTGCCGACAGTCTGCGGGCCGTGGCGGCGCAGAAAGACCCGGTCGGCGAGGTCATGGCAGAATGGGACATGCCCAGCGGGTTGCATATCCGCCGGGTGCGGACGCCGCTGGGGGTGATCGGGGTGATCTATGAAAGCCGCCCCAACGTGACTGCGGATGCCGGGGCGCTGTGCCTGAAGTCGGGCAATGCGGTGATCCTGCGCGGCGGGTCGGAAAGCTTTCACTCCTCGACCGCGATCCATGCCTGCATGCTGGATGGCCTGCGGCAGGCCGGGCTGCCCGACGCCGCGGTTCAGCTGGTGCCGACGCGCGACCGCGGGATGGTCAGCGCGATGCTGCGCGCGGCGGAGTATATCGATGTCATCGTGCCGCGCGGCGGCAAGGGCCTGGTCGGGCTGGTGCAGCGCGAGGCGCGGGTGCCGGTGTTTGCGCATCTGGAAGGCATCTGCCATGTCTATGCCGACGGGGATGCGGACCCCGGGAAGGCGCGCCGCGTGGTGCTTAATGCCAAGACCCGCCGCACCGGCATCTGCGGGGCGGCGGAATGCCTGCTGATCGACAGGGCCTTCCATGCCCGCCACGGGGCGGTGCTGATCGAAGACCTTGTCAAGGCCGGGGTCGAGGTGCGCACGGAAGGCGAATTGCTGGCGGTGCCCGGAACCGTGCCGGCGGCGGCGGACGATTTCGGGCGCGAGTTTCTGGACATGATCATTGCGGCCCGGCTGGTGGATGGCGTGGACGGGGCGATCGCGCATATCCGCCGCTATGGCAGCCAGCATACCGAGGCGATCCTGACCGAAAACGACGCTGCGGCAGAGCGGTTCTTCCAAAGGCTCGATTCCGCGATTCTGCTGCGCAATGCCTCGACCCAGTTTGCCGACGGCGGCGAATTCGGCATGGGGGCCGAAATCGGGATCGCGACCGGAAAGCTGCATGCGCGCGGGCCGGTGGGGGCGGAACAGTTGACCAGCTTCAAATACCTGGTCACGGGCGACGGGACCGTGCGGGCCTGAGCAGATCGCTGTACCATCCGCGCCGGTTGCGGGCGGGGCTGACACCGTTGGAATCGGACGGCCGGGGTCCTGCCGTTGCAGGATCAGAAATGCAGCCGGATTTCGGTCTCGGTCCGCTCCGATCCGAGGTGACGCCCAAGGTCGGCAACGCCAAGGGGAAGCAAGGCGAACTGGACATGGGCAGGCGAGACATCCGTCTGCGCCTCTGGCCGGGCCAGACGGGCCCAAAGAGCCTCGTCCACCCTGAAGCGGCTGGATCGCCCGGTGATCTGCCACCCGTCAGCGCCCTGCGCCACCGCAAGGGTCCCGCCATAGGGCATGACGGTTTCGAAGCACTGGATTGCCAGAAAGGCCAGGCGCACGTCGCTCCGGGCCAGATCGGCAGCACTGGTCCATTCGATCCTTATCCTTGCGCCTTGCGTCATGTCCGACAGGATCGAAAGAACCTCTCCGCGCGCGATGCGCCGGTCGCTGCCCGATCCGAAGGCGATGCGGAAGAACCGGATGCGCGCGTTGGCGTTGGCGACACTTTCCTCGATCAGGGCAAGTTCCGGGCTCCTTGCGGCACCGCCCATTATCATGAGTTCGATGCCATTGCCGATGGCGCTGATCGGGTTGACAAGGTCGTGGCAGATGCGCGAGCCGATCAGGGCACTGAAGTCTGGACTCTCGGTCATTTTCCCTCGTAAGGACTGTCAGTTATGAACACGGTACTGGAACCCGGAATGCTGGTGCGGCACCCCGGTTGCCCCGAATGGGGCTTGGGCCAAGTGCAATCCAACATCGGCGGGCGCATAACGGTGAATTTTGAACATCAGGGCAAGGTTGTCATTGACGGCTCACGCGTGGACCTGCTGGCGGAATGGGGCGGCCAGGGTCAGGCTAACCGGCTGCACCCCCCTTCAGCAAGGGCCCATTCGGACAGGGTGGGCGGGTCTGAGCGTTGCAGGACCGCCGTTCAAACCCCGGACAGCGCATGACATGGCGCGCACCCTGCCGAATGGCCCCAAGGGACAGAAGGACCCGGTCCCGCCACGATGATCGCTGATGATCCGCACCTTTCTCTGCGCCTTGCGGCGGATGCGCGCGACCTGAGGGCGGCGCAACGCCTGCGCTACGAGGTCTTCGTGGAAGAACTTGGCGGCGATGGCCCGCTGGTGGACCATGCCGCGCGGCTGGAAGCGGATGCCTTCGACCCCCTGTTCGACCATCTTCTCTTGGTTGATGCGCGGCGCGATCCGGCGGCCCTGCGGGATGTGGTCGGCGTGTACCGCCTGCTGCCGGGTGACCGGCTGGCACCCGGGGACCGCTTCTATTCAGAGACGGAATATGACCTGACGGTGCTGCGCCGCTCGGGGCGGCGGCTGCTGGAACTTGGCCGGTCCTGTGTGCATCGGGACTATCGCGGCGGAATGGCGATGTTCCATCTGTGGAATGGATTGGCCGGTTACGTTCTGGACCGGGGGATCGAGGTGCTCTTCGGTTCGGCCAGTTTCCACGGAACCGACGTGGCGGCATTGGCGATGCCGCTGTCCTATCTGCACCATGCCTGCCTTGCGCCGCCGGAGTTGCGGGTCCGGGCGCAGCCGGGGCACTTCCAGCGCATGGACCTGATTGCGCCAGAGGCGATCGACCGGCGCGCGGCGATGGTGGCAACGCCGTCGCTGATCAAGGCCTATCTGCGGCTGGGCGGTTTTGTGGGCGAGGGTGCCTGGATTGACCGGGCCTTCAACACCACGGATGTCTGTCTGGTGATGGACACCGCAAGAATGTCGGAAAAGCACCGCGCCTTCTACCACCGCAAACACGGTATCGCCGGATGAGCACCTGGGCGGAGACAGAACAGGTTCTGGACCCGCCGGGGTTGGCGGGCTGGCTGCGGGCGGGGCCGCGCGGCCTGGCGCTGGTGCTGCTTGTCTTCGGCGGGCTGGGGCTGCTGGGGCTGCTGCGGCTGGTCGAGCGCCCGTTGTTTGGCATGGCGCGGCCGGTGACACCGTTCCTGACGCAGGGCGTCTGCCGTCTGGCCCTGATCCTGCTCGGGCTGCGGCTGACGGTGCGGGGCCGACCCATGGCGGGGCGCGGCGCGGTGGTGGCCAACCATGCATCCTGGCTGGACATCTTTGCGTTGAACGCGGCGGACCGGGTGTATTTCGTCGCAAAGGCCGAGGTGGCGGGCTGGGCCGGGATCGGCTGGCTGGCGCGGGCGACCGGCACGGTCTTCATCACGCGCAAGGGCAGCGAGGCGAGGCAGCAGCAAGAGCTGTTCGAGGCGCGGCTGCGGGCGGGACACAGGCTTTTGTTCTTTCCCGAGGGGACAAGCACCGACAGCCGCCGCATCCTGCCTTTCAAATCAACGCTGTTTGCGGCGTTCTTTACCCATGGCATGGATCACGTCATGCAAATCCAGCCGGCCACGGTGATTTATCAGGCACCCAAAGGGCGCGATGCGCGGTTCTACGGCTGGTGGGGCAGCACCGGCTTTGCGCCGCATCTGCTGGCGGTCCTGGCCGAGCGTCACCGCGGGCGCGTGGAGGTGGTGCTGCATCCGGCACTTGCGGTGGATGATTTTTCCGGGCGCAAGGCGCTGGCAGAGGCCTGCGAAGCAGCGGTGCGATCGGCGCATCCGGCAGGCCGGGCCCCATTACCCCAGGGGGGCTAGCAGCCGCTTCAGCGCATCCAGCGGATCATCGCTGCGCCAGATCTCGTCACCGACCCCGAAGAAGTCGGTGACAGGGCCGAATTGTGCGATCAGCGCTTCGGTCAGCGCCCCTTCGGCGACCACCGGCACTTCGATGGCCTCCGACCAGAACGCGAACAGGTCATAGTCCACCACCGCGCCGTCGCCCAGTGGCGTTTGCCCCAGCGGGCCAAAGGCGACGTAATCGGCCCCCGCCTCGGCTGCGGTCATGCCATCATGACGCGAGGTGCGGCAGAAGGCGCCGACGATGGCATCCCCGCCCAATTCCTTGCGGGCATGACGCACGGTGCGGGCACCATCCGTCAGGTGCACCCCGTCCAGCCCGTGACGTGCGACCAAAAGCAGGTGGCTTTCGATGACGATGGCCACGTCGCGCGCATGGGCCACCTGGCGCAGCGCATCGGCGGCGCGCGCGATGCGGTCTTCGTCGCGGGTTGCCAGGGCAAGACGCACACAGGCCACATCGATGCCATCAAGGACCGCCGCAAGCCGGTCAGGGTACACGTCCGGATCGAAGTCGGGCGGCGTGACAAGATAAATCTGGGGGCGGTCCGTATCGGGCATCGCATGTTCCTTCGGCAACGGACCCGTCCTAGCGCAGATCGGCAGGCTTGGCTACGGCGCGCGGCGCTTGTCTGCGGGGCGGCAAGGCGGCTGTCGGCCCCCCCTTTCCGGCCTGCGGCCCATTCACCCGCCCCAGGGGTATCCGGGCGCGTGCCATCGGGCACTCGGGGCGCAGGGGCACTGGCGGGGCTCTTGGTTTGTTGTCAGGCCGCGCGCCTTGACGTATCAGGCGCAACGCTTTGCCGGTTCAGGAAACGCCATGATCCCGCCCGCCTTCATTCTTGTGCGCCCGCAGATGGGCGAGAACATCGGTGCCGCCGCGCGGGCGATGCTGAATTTCGGGCTGGAACGGCTGCGCGTGGTCGACCCGCGCGATGGCTGGCCGAATTCGCGCGCCGTGGCGATGGCCAGCGGGGCGGGGCGGCTGCTGGAGACGGCGGGGCCCTATCCGGATGTGCAGGCTGCGATTGCCGATTGCGATTTCGTCTTCGCCACCACGGCGCGGGGGCGCGACCTGACCAAGCCCGTCATGACGCCCGAGCGGGCGATGGAGCATGCCCGCGCGTTGACGGCGGCGGGCAAGCGGGTGGGCGTGCTGTTCGGCCCGGAGCGGGCCGGGCTGGAGAACGGGGATGTGGCGCTGGCCAGTGCCCTTGTCACCGTACCGGTGAACCCGGACTTTCCGTCGCTGAACCTTGCCCAATGCGTGCTGCTGATGGGCTATGAGTGGCGGCGGCAGACCGGGGCGGTCGCCCCCGAGGTCTGGCAGATGGCGCGGACCGATTTCGCCAGCGGCATCGAGGTGGAAAAGCTGGGCGACCACTTCGAAGAACGGCTGGAGGCGGCCGGTTTCTTTTTTCCGCCCGACAAGGCCCCCGGAATGAAGCTGGCGCTGCGCAACATGTGGGCAAGGCTGCATCTGACACGGGCCGATGTGCAGACCTTTCACGGCATGCTGCGACAGATTGCGCGGCACCTGCAGTAGGGCCGGCGGGACCCAAGGTCGGCCTTGAAGCGGGCCGGGGGCCGCCCTAGTGTCCGCCGCGCATGAGGAGTGGGCCAATGGCAGGCAAGCGCAACATCTTTGAAGAGGTCGGAACCGGGGGCCCCGCCCCCTTGCCGCAGGGCGGCGGGATCGACCGGCGCGGGGCTGGCGGCGCGCGCGGCGCGATCCGAATCTGGCTGATGATCCTGTTCGCCCTGGTCGCGCTGATGATCGCGGTTGGCGGGGCAACGCGGCTGACGGACAGCGGTCTGTCGATCACCGAATGGAAGCCGGTCACAGGTGCCCTGCCGCCCCTTGACGCGGCAAGCTGGCAGGCAGAGTTCGACAAATACCGCGCGAGCCCCGAGTATCAGCTTCAGAACAGCGGCATGACGATGGAGGCTTTCAAGATCATCTACTGGTGGGAATGGGGCCACCGCCAGCTGGGGCGGGTGATCGGTCTGGTCTGGGCCCTGGGGTTTCTGGGCTTTCTGGCCGCGCGGCGCATTCCGGCGGGCTGGACGCCGCGCCTGCTGCTCTTGGGTGCCCTGGGCGGGGCACAAGGGGCGATCGGCTGGTGGATGGTGTCGTCGGGTCTGACGGGGGACCGGGTTGACGTTGCGTCCTACCGGCTGGCCACGCATCTGGGGCTGGCCTTCGTCATCCTCGGTCTTCTCGCCTGGAACGTGATGCTGCTGGGGCGCAGCGAGGCAGGGCTGATCCAGGCGCGGCGCGGGCGCGAGGCAAGGCTTTTTGGCCTGTCGACCGGCTTGATGCATTTTGCCTTTCTGCAGATGCTGCTGGGTGCGCTGGTGGCGGGCATCGACGCGGGCCGCGCCTTTCCGACCTGGCCGGACATGAACGGGCAATTCTTTCCTGCCGATGCCTTTTATGTTCCGGGCCGCCCGGCCTGGGCCGCCTTCTTTGAAAATCCGGGCCTTGTGCAGTTCATCCACCGCATGTCGGGCTATCTGCTGGTGGCCTTTGGTGTTGTGGTCTGGCTGCGCGGGCGCAGATCGGCGCATCGCAGCACGAGGATGGCCTTCACTCTGATGATGGCGATGCTGTGGGTTCAGGTCCTGATCGGCATTGCCACGGTCCTGTCGGCCGCGACGCTGCCCGTGGCGCTGGCCCATCAGGTCGGCGCGGTGGTGCTGTGGGTCCTGATCCTGCGCGCGCGCTACCTGAGCCAATATCCCCTGGCGGGATCGATCCGGAAGGGAACCGCATGACTGCCTATGAAAAGCTGATGGCCTTCCAGCGCCAGACAGAAGCGCTGGCACAGGTTGCCGGGCGGCTGGGCTGGGACCGGGAAACCGTGATGCCGCGCGGCGCGGCCGAGCAGCGATCGGAAGAGATGGGCGCGATCGAGGGCATCCTGCACGCCCGCCGCACCGATCCGCGCCTGGCCGAATGGCTGGCGGCGGCGGAACCGCCTGATGAGGTGGCAGCGGCGCAGCTGCGCCATATCGCGCGCAGCCATGCGCGGATGGTCAAGGTGCCGGGTGCTCTGGCCGAAGAGATTGCGCGCGTCACCTCGATGGCCCAGGTCATCTGGGCCGAGGCGCGGGCAAATGATGATGTTGCGGCATTCCTGCCGGTGCTGGACAGCGTCGTGCACCTGCGCCGCGAAGGGGCGGCCTGCCTGGCGCAGGGCGGCGATCTGTATGATGCGCTGATCGATGATTATGAGCCGGGGGCCACGGCCGCCGGCCTTGGCGCGATGTTCGACCGGATGCGGCCCCGCCTGGTGGCGCTGCGCAGCGCGGTGCTGGGCGCGTCTTTTCAGCCTGCGCCGCTGCAGGGGCATTTCGGCACCGAAGGCCAGTTGCGGCTGGCGCGCGACATTGCGACCGCCTTCGGCTATGACTGGTCGCGCGGTCGGCTGGATATCGCGGTGCATCCGTTCTCGTCCGGGTCCGGATCAGATGCGCGGATCACCACGCGGGTGGTCGAGACCGATCCGTTCAACTGCCTTTATTCCACGATCCACGAGGTGGGCCATGCCTGCTACGAGCTGGGCATTGATCCTGATTTCGCCCTGACGCCGCTGGGGTCCGGCGTGTCGATGGGGGTTCATGAAAGCCAGAGCCGGATCTACGAAAACCAGCTTGGCCGCAGCCGCGCCTTCTGCGGCTGGCTGTTCGGTCAGATGCGCGAACGCTTCGGGCCGTTCGGCATCGCCGGTGCCGATGCCTTCTACGGCGCAGTCAACCGCGTGCAATCCGGCTTCATCCGGACCCAGGCCGACGAGGTGCATTACAACCTGCACATCATGATGCGCTTTGATCTGGAACGGGCGCTGATCCGGGGCGATCTGGCCGTGGCCGATCTGGAGGCGGCCTGGAATGACCGGTTCCTGGCCGATTTCGGGGTGGCGGTGGACAGGCCCGCACATGGCATGCTGCAGGATGTGCATTGGTCGGTGGGCCTGTTCGGCTATTTCCCGACCTATGCGCTGGGCAATGTCTATGCCGGATGCCTGCATCAGGCGCTGCGGGTGGCTGTGCCTGATCTGGACGATCAGCTTGGCCAGGGTGACCTGGCTGCGGCGACCGGATGGCTGCGCGATTCCCTGCAGCGCCATGGCGGGCTTTATGCCCCGCGCGAAACGGTGGCCCGCGCCTGCGGAACCGAACCGGCAGAGGGGCCGTTGCTGGATTATCTGGAAGCGAAGTTCGGCGCGCTTTACCGGCTGTGACACCGGCTTCTGCGGCAGAGCGGCGCGCAGTCTGGCTGCTGGCTACGGGCCAGATGCTGGGTTACGCCTGCTTTTTCTACATCTTCGCCGCGATGGTGGTCAGCTGGCATGACGCGCTTGGCTGGGACAAGGCGACGCTGGCCCTTGGGCCGACCCTTGCCATCCTGATTTCGGCAGCGCTTGCCCCCTTTGTCGGCCGTGCGGTGGACAGGGGGCACGGCCCGCGCCTGATGGTTGCGGGCGCGCTTGCCGGCGCGGTGTCGCTGGCGGTTCTTGCCGGGGCGTCGCGGCAGGGCGTGTATCTGCTGGCCTGGGCCGGATTGGGCGTGGCGCAGGCCAGTTGTCTTTATGAAGTCTGCTTTGCGCTGCTGATCCGGCGGTTCGGTCTGGCGGCACGGTCGGCAATCACGCGGGTGACTCTGGTCGCCGGGCTGGCCTCGACGCTGGCCTTTCCGGCTGCGGCGGCGCTGACCCAGGCACTGGGCTGGCAGGGGACGGTCCGGGTGGCCGCAGCGGTGGCTGTCCTTGCCGTGCTGCCCCTGCATCTGGCTGGCGCGCGCATCCTGGCGCGGGGACCTGCCGACGGCAGGCTGGGCACGCCGGGCACCGCAGCCGGAAAAACGGTGCTGCGCGATGCGCACTTCTGGCGGTTGGCGGCGCTGTTTTCGCTGATGAACCTGAACCACTGGATGCTGATCAGCTTCATGCTGCCGGTCTTTGCGGCGCAGGGGCTGGGGGCCGGGCTGGCTGTGGCCGCTGCCGCCTGTGTCGGTCCCGCCCAGGTGCTGGGGCGTCTGGCGCTGATGCGCTCAGAGGCCCGCCTGGGGACGGGTCTGGCGACAAGGCTGACACTCTGCGCCGTTGTGGCGGCCTCTGTGCTGCTGGCGCTTGCCGGTGTGGCCCCGCTGCTTGCCTTCGGCTTTGCCGCCGTTCAGGGCGCGGCGATGGGGGTGATGACCATTCTGCGCCCGGTGCTGGTGGCCGACGGTCTTGGATCGCGGACCTACGGGGCAACGGCAGGGATGATGTCGATACCGACACTGCTGTCCAGCGCCGCAGCGCCGCCCCTGGGTGCGCTGCTGCTGGCGGCGGGGGGTACGGGCCTGCTGATCGGCGCGGCGCTGGTCCTGGCCCTTGCGGCGCTTGGCCTGGCACTCCGGGCCGTCCCCCGGCGCGTCTGAGTGTATCTTCTGTTGACAAGTATCCCCGGAGGGGCGGGCCGCAGGCCCGGCGGGGGGCAGACAGCCCCCCGTCAGCGGGGCCAGTCGGGCGGGCGTTTTTCAAGAAAGGCGCTGATGCCTTCGTCCGTGTCGCGCCACAGCATGTTTTCGGTCATCACGGCGGCGGTCTGCGCATAGGCATCGGCCAGCGTCAGCGGCAGCTGATCATAAAAGGCGCGCTTGCCGATCCGCACGGCTGCCGTCAGCTTGGCGGCCAGACTTGCCGCCAGCGCTTCGGTTTCCGCCCGCAGCGCGCCCTGCGGGACGACGCGGTTCACCAGCCCCACGTCGCGGGCGCGGGCGGCATCGATGAACTGGCCCGTCGTCAGCATTTCGAAGGCCACCTTGGCGGGCACGTTGCGCGACAGCGCCACCATCGGCGTGGAACAGAACAGGCCGATGTTCACGCCGTTGACGCCAAAGCGTGCGTCGTCGGCGGCCACGGCCAGATCGCAGGAAGCGACAAGCTGGCATCCGGCGGCAGTGGCGATGCCATGCACTTCGGCGATGACCGGCTGAGGCAGGGCGGGGATGGCCTGCATCACCTCGGCACAGCGGGCGAAGAGGCGCTCGAAACAGGCGCGGCCCTTGTCGGGTGCGGCCCGGCCGGCCTGCATTTCCTTCAGGTCATGCCCCGCGCAGAAGGCTTTTCCGCTGCCGCGCAGGATCACCACCTTTGTGCCTCTGTCCCCCGCCAACTGCGCAAAGGCGTCCAGCAGCGCGTCCAGCATGGCATCGGACAGCGCATTCAGGCTGGCGGGCCTGTTCAGCGTCAGGGTGGCGACGCCGCCCGCATCGCTGCGCAGAAGGATGGCTTGGGTCATTCTGTATCCCCCCTATTGTACCAGTTTAGGCGCGGGGCGCGACAGAGGGAAGCCTTGGTGCCGCCGGTGGCAGTGCAGGCGATGGCGGCCCAGTGTCCTGCAGGGTTTGCGCGGGTTGTGCCGGCGACGGTGTCTGACCGGCCCGGCGGCAGCGCGCGGCATCTGCGCCTTGCGGTTTCTGCCCGGCACCTTCCGCTTGCCGGGTGACCGGCCGGGATCAGCGTTCGGCCCGCCTGAAGCGGCCGTCGATCTGCGCGCCGCTTTCGATGATCAGTGCGTCATAAGTCACTTCGGCCGTAACGACCGCCGAAGAGCGCAGCGTGAAGGACAGGCAACCGACCTGGCCGTCCAGTGTGCCCCGCACCTCGACCGCCTCGGCCTTGACCGAACCCTTCACCAGACCCCCTGCCCCGACGATGAGCGTCCGGGCAGCGATGTCGCCCGCGACTTCGCCCAGAATCTCCACCGTCCCGGCAGAACTGAGATCGCCCGAAAGGCGGATGTCCGCGTCCAGAACCGTGCGCCCGCCCGGCACAGAGGCGCGTGGCGGCGTGCGCAGGGCCGAATCGGTTTCGGCGGGCTTGATCGTCATCAGCGTTCCTCCGGACGTAGGTGCATCCTGCTGTCAGGCTGCAGGCGATAGACGCCGAACTGCCGCACAAGGTCAAGGCCGCTTGCACAGGTGGAGAATGCGTTTGTGCGCCAGTGCGCTGTCGTTTCAACGCGTGACAGGGCAAAGACGGGATGGTCAGATGGGCCGGGGAATCACCACGCGGGGGCGATATGACGCATGATTTTTTCCGGCCGGTTTCGGGCTTTGATCTGCCGCGTTTCGCCGGAATTCCGACCTTCATGCGTCTGCCGCATGTCGGGCTGGACGATCCGCGGATTTCGCAGGTGCAGGTCGGGCTGATCGGTGCGCCCTGGGATGGGGGCACCACCAACCGCCCCGGCCCGCGCCACGGGCCGCGCCAGATGCGGGATCTGTCCACGATGATCCGGGCGGAAAACGGCAGCACCCGGGTGCGGCCCTTTGATCTGGTGCGCTGTGCCGATCTGGGGGATGTCGCCCCCAATCCGGGGGATCTGATGGATTCCATGGCGCGGATGACGGCGTTTTACGACCGTGTGAAGGCGCAGGGCATTGTGCCGCTGACCGCAGGGGGGGATCATCTGTGCACGCTGCCGATCCTGCGCGCCATGGCCAGGGATGCGCCGCTGGGCATGATCCATTTCGACAGCCACACGGACCTCTTCCACAGCTATTTCGGCGGCACGATGTATACCCATGGCACGCCGTTCCGCCGCGCGGTCGAGGAAGGTCTTCTCGACCCCGGGCGCGTCTGCATGATCGGCATCCGTGGCCCCGCCTATGACCGCGAGGATCGCGATTTTGCCGATGCGGTCGGCATCCGGGTGATCCCGGTGGAAGAGCTTTTCGCACGCGGCACCGATGATGTGATGGCCGAAGCGCGCGCGATTGTCGGACAGGGCGATACCTATGTCAGCTATGACATCGACTTTGTCGATCCGGCCTATGCGCCGGGCACCGGCACGCCCGAGATCGGCGGCCCGACCAGCTGGCAGGCGCTGCAGGTCGCGCGCGGACTGAAGGGGGTGAAGGTGGTGGGGGCCGATCTGGTAGAGGTGTCGCCCCCCTTCGATCCCTCGGGCGGGACAGCCTTTCTGGGGGTCACGCTGATGTTCGAGATGCTGTGCATCATCGCCGACCGCCTGGCGGCGGATGCGGCCAAGACCGGCGCGGCATGACCGCTGCGCACCCTTCACCCGTCGGGGCCGGGTGAAGTGCCGGCCCTTTCCCTTGTCCTGACCGAAAGAAGACCGATGTCGCCTGACCTGATCGTGACCAATGCCCGTGTGCTGACCATGGATGACGCCAACCCGCGAGCCGAAGCGGTGGCGATTGCCGGCGGCAGAATTCTTGCCGTCGGCCGCCGCGCCGCAATCGAGGCGCTGGCAGGCCCGGCAACCCGGATGATCGACGCGCAGGGCCGCACGGCTTTGCCCGGCTTTTTCGAAAGCCATTTGCATCTGGTGCTGGGCGGGGCCGAGCTGGCGCATCTGCAACTGGGCGGCATCTATGGGGCCGAACCGCTGGGGGCGGCCTTTCGCGCCTATGGCGCTGCCAATCCCGACAGGCCGCTGCTGATGGCGCAGGGCGCGGATTATGCGATGTTCGGCGGGCGCGCGATCACCCGGCAGGACCTGGATGCGATCATCGCCGACAGGCCCATCGCAATGACGGCCTATGACCATCATACGGTCTGGGCCAACACGGCGGCACTTGTGGCGGCGGGCCTGCTGCAGGGGGCGGCCATGCCGGCGGGCCATGAGGTGGTGATGGGCCCCGACGGGCTGGCATCGGGCGAGCTGCGCGAGTTCGAGGCTTTTGCGCCGGTGATCGCGCTGGGGGGGGAGCTGCGCCTCAATCTTGGCATCGCCACCGGGGGCGAGCCCGACCCCTGGCCAACTGCGGCAGAGCGCGCTGTTGATCGGGCCAAGATCGCGCGCGGGCTGGCGCATTGCGCGGCGCATGGCATCACCTCGATGGTGAACATGGACGGCAACCGCTACACGCTGGAATTGCTGCGCGAGCTGCGCGACGCGGGCGGGCTGACGGCGCGTGTGAAAGTGCCGTTCCATTTCAAACCGACGATGGATCTGTCCGAACTGGACCGCGCCGTGGCCATGACGCGGGACTATGCCGATGACTGGCTGCAGTCGGGCTTTGTCAAGATGTTCATGGACGGGGTGATGGACAGCGGCACGGCCTATCGGCTGGATGACTACCCGGGGCAGCCCGGACACCGGTCTGCCCCGCTGTTCGGGCCGGACCGGTTCAAGGCGATTGCCACCGAGATTGACCGGCGCGGGTTGCAGATTGCGGTGCATGCGATCGGGGACGGTGCCGTGCGGGTGACGATCGACGGCCTTGAGGCGGCGCGGCAGGCCAACGGGCCGCGCGACAGCCGTCACCGGATCGAGCACATCGAACTGATCGACCGGGCCGATGTGCCGCGCCTGGGGGCGCTGGGCATCGTGGCGTCCCTTCAGCCGTCGCATCCGCCGGGCGCGATGGACTTTCCGCTGTTCCCCTCGCTGGACAAGGTGGGGCGCAACCGCTGGCCTGACAGCTTCCGGGTGCGGACCCTGGTCGAGGCCGGGGCACCGCTTGCCTTCGCCTCGGACTGGCCGGTGACGGACGTCGCGGTACTGCGCAACATCCAGGCCGCGCTGACTCGGGTGCCCTACGAGGGGGCCGAAGACGAACGGGTCGGGCTGATGGCGGTGCTGCGGGCCTACACGGCGGGCGGAGCCTGGGCTGCGCACCGCGAAAGCGTGACAGGCCGGCTGATCCCCGGCCTTGCGGGCGATCTTGTCGTGCTGGGCGGTGATATCGAGGCGACCGATCCACAGGACGTGGGCCGCATGGGCATAGCCCTGACTGTCTGCGGGGGCCGGGTCACCCATCAGGCCTGACGCGGGAATCGCGGGTCTGGCGGTAAAGGGGCACCCTCGGACGGCGCGGGACCCGATTCTGGCAGGCCGTGGCGGCTGCGGCTGCCTGACGGACCAAGAGTTCCTTTTGTTTGCAGAGGGTTGCCAGAAATCTTTCGGGCTGCGTGCTTTTCTGCTTGCGGCGCTCGGAAGCTTTCCCTAAACAGCGCGTCACCGAAACGGACGGGGCTGCAGAAACGCGGAACTGGTCGTTTCGGTGGTTTGCGGGGACGCAGACCGACGAGTTTCTGGGGACTGTTTTGGTTGGCTGCGCCATTTTCATGGTGTTGCTGGCTGATTTTGTCCTTGGTGTTCTTTGACAGTTGTGGATGTAGAAGGGTTATGCGGGCGGTTTGGTCGTTTCGGCGGCGGACCTGCGGCATATCGGCCTGCTAGGGGTTTAGGCCCCGATGATGCGGGTGTCAGCTTCGCTGTTTTTGCTCGGTTGTTTTCGGACGGCCTGGCGGGGACAGGGACTGTCCCCGGCTTTTGCCGGGGCAGAT
>JADCEF010000060.1 GCA_020250445.1 Rhodobacter sp. | reverse complement strand
TTCGCACCCGCCGGGTCGGACGCTGGCCTCTGTTTATCCCAGACCGACCGGTCTACAGGGCAGTGCCGCGCGGGGGCGGGGGAAACGCGATGCGTTTCCTGTTCCCGTCCAAACAGACGACAGCACCCTCACCGCTTCAATGGCAGGGGCCATCGCCCCTGCCACAGCGCTGCGCCGGGATCAGGACCAGCCGGGGGCCAAAGCCCCCGGCCAGCGCCCGCCCCGCCCTCGGCGGGCGCTTCTCGCCCGCCGGGTCGGGCGCTGGCCTTCTGTTGGTCCCGGACCTGCCGGTCTACAGGGCACCGTCCCGCACAGGCGGTGGAAACGCGGGTCGCGTTTCCTGTTCCCGCCCGCACCGACGACAGCGCCTTCACCGCTTGGCTGGCAAGGGCCATCGCCCCTGCCACAGTGCTGCGCTGCCCCTTGCCCAGCCAGGGGCCCAAAGCCCCCGGCCAGCGACCGCCCCTGGCGGGCGCTTCGCCCCCACCGGGTCGGGCGCTGGCTTTCTGCTGGTCCTGGACCTGCCAGTCTACAGGGGACCGTCCCGCAGGGGCGGGGGAAACGCGGGTCGCGTTTCCTGTTCCCGCCCGGATGGGCGTTTTCACGGATGTCCGGTATATCTGGCAGGGGCCAACGCCCCTGCCACAGCGCAAGGCTGATCCTTGAACAGCCGGGGGCCAAAGCCCACAGCCAGCGCCCGCCCCGCCCCCGGCGGGAGCCGCCCTGCGTTGCGATTGTGGCGGCAGTCCTTGCGGGCCCGTGGTCCCTTACCGGGCGGGGAGACGCGGTTCGTTTCCCATCCGCCCCGAACGGACGCCACCCTTCTGACGGATCAGAATGATTTTCCCGTCCGGCAAGCGGCCGGCACTGGTCCAACCCCCGCTAATAGCTGCGGATCAGCCCGACAAGACGGCCCTGCACCTTGACCATGTGATCGGGGTAAACCCGGGTTTCATAGGCCGGATTGGCAGCCTCGAGCGCAATGGTATTGCCGCGCCGGCGGAACCGCTTCAGCGTGGCTTCGGCATCGTCAACCAGGGCCACGACGATATCGCCGTTTTCGGCAGTGATCTGTTCACGGATCACCACGATGTCGCCATCGTTGATACCCGCTTCGATCATGGAATCGCCCTTGACCTCCAAGGCATAGTGCTGGCCCTTGCCCGACAGCATCGATCCCGGAACGGCAATGTGATGCGAAATCTGGCTGATCGCCTCGATCGGCACACCCGCCGCGATGCGGCCCATCACGGGAAGTTCGGTGGCATGGATCGGCTCTACCGCAAGGGCGCGGCGCGGCGCGGCGGGGGGGGCAACCCTGTCGCCGGGGATGACGCGGGGCGAAAAGCCGGGGCGTTCCATCGCCTCGGGCAGCCTGACGATTTCGATCGCGCGGGCGCGGTGGGCCAGACGGCGGATGAAGCCGCGCTCTTCCAGCGCCGTGATCAGACGGTGGATGCCCGATTTCGACCGCAGATCCAGCGCTTCCTTCATTTCGTCGAAGGATGGGGGAACACCGTCGACATCCATCCGGACACGGATGAAATCGAGCAGTTCCAGTTGCTTGCGGGTCAGCATGGCGGAGGCCTCCAGAACGGCAGGGCAGGGGTTCACTGCATGTTCTGCCCGCGTTCCCTGTTTGTGTCAAGCCCGTCGTTACAGCGGCAGATAATCCACCTCATGGCCCGCCGTCCGGGCCGGATCGTTTGCGGGCCGGATCAGCAGCGCATCCGCCTCGGTCAGGATGCGCAGCAGCGCCGAGTCCTGGCTATCAAACGGCGTGACGCGCGGCAGGGCCGGGCCGGCGGTCAGGCGCGCGCGCATGTAATGGCGGCGCGGACCGTTGGCGGCCACCGCCACGGCCAGGACGGCGCGGCGTGTCACCGGGGCCGCCGGCAGCCCCTGCATGGCCCGCAGCATCGGCAGCAGGAAGAGATGCCCGCAGACAATGGCCGACACCGGGTTTCCGGGCAGCCCCAGCATCGGCACCCCGCGCAGCCGCCCCGCCAACAGCGGTTTGCCGGGACGCATCGCGATCTTGTAGAAGGCGCGTTCCATGCCAAGCCGGTCGGCCACGCGACCCACAAGGTCATGGTCGCCCACCGAAGCCCCGCCGATCGTCACCACCAGATCGGCCCCCTCCGCCAGGCCCAGCACGGTTGCAAGGGCCGCCTCGGAATCCCGCGCAATCGGCAGAAGCCGCGCCTCGGCCCCTTCGCCTTCGGCCATCGCCTTCAGCGCAAAGGCGTTCGAGGCGATGATCTGGTCTGCGCGCGGTCTTTCGCCCGGCATGACCAATTCGTCGCCCGTTGCGATCAGGGCCACCACCGGGCGGCGCGCGACGGTGACGGCGGGCAGGTTCATCGCCGCCAGCAGGGCCAGATCATGGGGCCGCAGCCGCCGCGGCGGCAGGCTGTCGCCCGCGCGAAAATCCTGCCCCTGCGGGCGGATATGGGTGCTGCTGTCCAGCCCCTCTTTCAGCAGGATCGACCCCTCCTGCGCCTCTGTGTCTTCCTGGATGACGATGCGGCCGGCCCCTGCGGGCACGGGCGCCCCGGTCAGGATGCGCACGGCCTGACCGGCCCCGATCCGGCCCTGAAAAGCGTGGCCCGCCGCCGCCATGCCGATCACGTTGAACCGGTCGCCGGGCCGTGCCGGGTCGGCCAAGGCATAGCCGTCCATCGCGGCGGCCGCAAAGGGCGGCTGGTCCCGCCCGGCGATGGCGGGGCGCGTCATCGCCCGCCCCGACGCCAGTGCCAGGGGCACCGTCTCTTCCGGCACCCGATCCGCCAGCGCCAGAACGCGCGCCAGCGCCTCTTCAACCGAAATCACCGCTTTGCCTCGTAACGCCCAGATTTGCCCCCATCTTTCAGGATCAACCGGATGTCGGTGATGGTCATGGATTTCTCCACCGCCTTGAGCATGTCATAGATGGTCAGCGCGGCGATGCTGACGGCTGTCAGCGCCTCCATCTCCACCCCGGTCTGGCCGCCGGTGCGCACGGTTGCCTCGATCACGATGCCGGGCAATGCCGGATCAGGCCAAAGATCGACCGTCACCCCGGTGACAGGCAGGGGGTGGCACAGCGGGACAAGGTCAGAGGTCTTCTTTGCCGCCATGATCCCGGCCAGCCGCGCCACGGCCAGAACATCGCCCTTTTTCGCCCGGCCTTCGCGGATCAGGGCCAGCGTTTCGGCCTGCATGATCACCGATCCCCTCGCAACCGCGATCCGGTCCGTCACCGGCTTTGCCGAAACGTCCACCATATGGGCGTTGCCGGCGGCATCGAAATGCGTCAGGCCCCCGCCTGTCATCACAGGCCGCCCTGTGCCACACGCGGGTGTGCCAGGATCGTGCGGGTGGCCGCCTCGACATCCTCTTGCCGCATCAGGCTTTCCCCGATCAGGAAGCAGCGCGCGCCGTGGCGCGCCAGGTCGGCCAGGTCGGCCGGGGTATGAAGCCCGCTTTCGGCCACGATCAGCCTGTCTTCGGGCACGCGCCGCGCCAGGGTCCGCGTGATGTCCAGGGTGACGTCGAACGTGTGCAGATTGCGGTTGTTGATGCCGATCAGCCTTGATGTCAGCAGCGCCGCACGGTCCAGTTCGGCCTGGTCATGCACTTCGACCAGCACATCCATGCCCCAGTCCCGTGCGGTCTGTTCCAGCTCGGCTGCCTGCCGGTCCGAGACCGAGGCCATCACGATCAGAATGCAGTCCGCATTCAGGGACCGCGATTCGACGACCTGCCAGGGATCATAGAGAAAATCCTTGCGCAGACAGGGCAGGGACGTGGCCTTGTGCGCCTGCAGCAGAAAGGCATCGGCCCCCTGAAAGGATGGCCCGTCCGTCAGCACCGACAGGCAGGTCGCCCCGCCCGCCTCATAGGCGCGTGCCAGCGCCGGGGGGTCGAAATCGGCCCGGATCAGGCCCCTGGACGGGCTGGCTTTCTTGATTTCGGCAATCAGCCCGTATCCGCCGGCAGATGCAGCCTGCAAAGCGCGGGCAAAACCGCGCGGCACGGGCGCGCCCCGCGCTGCGGCTTCTAGATCGGCCAAAGGGATCGCGGCCTTGCGGGCCGCGATCTCGTCCAGCTTGTAGGCCCTGATGCGGTCAAGAATGGTGCTCATGACGGATTGCCTAGCCAATGGGGGGATGCAAGGGAAGCACAAAAGCGGCAGCCCTGCGGCGGTTGCACTCAGCCGCCCTGCGTGATGCGCGCCAGATCGGCCGCCTTGCGCCGCGCCGCGCCGCTGTCCAGGCTTTCGCGGGCCAAGGCCACACCTTCCTTCAGCGACGCAGCCCGGTCCGCCACGATCAGCGCCGCAGCCGCGTTCAGCAGAACCGCATCGCGATAGGCCCCTGCCGCACCCGACAGCAGGGCACGAAAGGCGGCGGCATTCTCGGCAGGGGATCCGCCAAGGATCGCCTCGAACGGGTGCACGGGCAGGCCGGCCTCTTCGGGATGCAGGTCAAACTCGCGCAAGGCCCCATCCGCCAGCGCCACCACGCGCGACGGCGCGGCGATGGAAAGCTCGTCCGTGCCATCGCCGCCATGCACGAGCCAGGCCTTTTCCGAGCCGAGCCGCAGCAGGGTTTCCGCCATCGGCCGCAGCAGCGCCGGTGAAAAGGCCCCGGTCAACTGCCGCGTCACCCCCGCAGGATTGGTCAGCGGGCCCAGGATGTTGAAGATGGTGCGGGTGCCAAGCTCGGCCCGCACCGGGGCAACATGGCGCATCGCCGGATGGTGCATCGGCGCCATCATGAAGCCGATGCCGGTCTGCGCAAGCGCGCGTTCCACCACCTCGGGCCCGACCATGACGTTGATGCCCAATTCGGTCAGCGCATCGGCGGCCCCCGAGCGGGATGACAGGTTCCGGTTGCCGTGCTTGGCCACCACCACCCCCGCGCCTGCCACCACAAAGGCCGTCGCGGTTGAGATGTTGAGCGTGCCCTTGCCGTCGCCGCCGGTGCCGACGATGTCCATCGCACCGTGCGGCGCGCGCACCGCGTTGCAGCGGGCGCGCATCACGCTGGCTGCGGCGGCAAATTCGTCCACCACCTCGCCGCGCGCGCGCAGCGCCATCAGAAAGCCGCCCATCTGTGCGGGCGTCGCCTCGCCCGCGAACAGGCACTCAAAGGCCGTTTCCGCCTCGGCCCGGGTCAGGGCGCGGTCGGCGGCAAGCCCGATCAGCGGGCGCAGACGGTCGCTCATGCCGGAACCCGCGTCAGATCAAGGAAATTGCGCAGGATCTGGTGGCCATGTTCCGAAGCGATGCTTTCGGGGTGGAACTGCACCCC
The DNA here is from genome assembly GCA_020250445.1 of Rhodobacter sp. Lineage (GTDB taxonomy): Bacteria > Pseudomonadota > Alphaproteobacteria > Rhodobacterales > Rhodobacteraceae > Aliitabrizicola. Next base: position 43,777 of record JADCEF010000060.1, on the reverse strand, counting down.
TTCGATCGGACGCTCGCGGTGGCGCAGGCCCATGATCGTGCCATCCTCCAGCCAGGCGGTCACCTCAAGGCAAGCGGGCAGCGTCTGCCGTTCCACCACAAGGGAATGATAGCGCGTCGCCCTGAACGGCGAGGGCAGCCCGGCAAACACGCCCTTGCCGGCATGGTGCATCACGCCCATCTTGCCGTGAACGATCTCGTGGCAGCGCACGACCTTGCCGCCAAAGGCCTGACCGATGGTCTGATGACCCAGACAGACCCCCAGCAGGGGGGTCTGTGTTTCGGCCGCCGCCGCTGTCAGGGCAAGGCAGATGCCGGCCTGCGCCGGATCGCAGGGGCCGGGTGACAGAACGATCGCATCGGGGTGCAGCGCCAGCGCAGACTGCACGTCCAGGGCATCATTGCGGTGCACCACGACATCGGCCCCCAATTCGCCCAGGTAATGCACCAGGTTGTAGGTAAAGCTGTCGTAGTTGTCGATGAGAAGCAGCATACCTGACCGCGCGATGGTTGTTTCGGCGTGATCCCCGGACGGGGCCGCGCTATACATGGGACGAGGCGCATCGGGGCGTCAAGGTAAAGATGCCATCCCCCCGGCATGACGGTGCCGGGGCGGCGACAGGGGGGCAGTGTTGGGGGCTGTGTTGGGAGCAGGGTTGAAGGGGTTCTTTTCCGGACTGCTGTGGGGCAGCGTCTTCAGCGCCATCGGACTTGGCTTCATCTCCCAGATGACCCTGTTGCCATCCGGCGGCACGCCAGGACAATTGCTGTCGCCGGGGGCAAGTCTTTCCGGGCCGGTCGGCGGGGTTGCTGCCCCGCTTTCGCTGCAACCGGCGCAGGACGAAACGCCGGAGCAGCCCGCCAGCCCCCCGCAGCCGGGGGCAGGCCGGACGGCGGCAGAGGTGCCGCAGGCCGTTCAGGTGCCGCCGGGATCGGAATTCAACCGCGTCCTGCCGGACCGGATGCCCACGCTTCCCGGCGTCACCGCCGTGCCCGCCGGATTGGTGCCCCCGTCGCTTGACGCGCCAGGCCGGGGCGGGTCTTTGCCCGAGACCACCGGGGGGCCGGGGGGCGTGCCTGCGCCCGTCCTGCTTGCGCCCGCCGCCGGGGCCCCGCCGGACGCGCCGGAGGCACAGGTTGCGCTGCCGGACCGGCAAGACGGACTTGCGCCGCAATCGCCCCTGCCACCACCTGACACCCCGATGATCGAACCCGGGCTGGCCCCGGTCGATCTGCCGCCGCCGCCGCCCTTGACGCCCGAAGAACAGGCAATTGTCGATGCGGCGACACCCCCCTGATCAGAGGTGCCGACAGACCCGCAGACCGTAGCACCGCCGCTGGCACCGCTGTCAAAACCGGTCTGGCCGCAACCCGGTTCCGAAGGGAACCTGGATTCAGGCGATGCAGGCGGGGCTGCGGGCCGTCCCGCCCCCGGCCTTGACCGCGGCGCGCTGGCGGCCCTTCCCTTTGCGGTGACCTTTGTCCAGGACGCGGTCCTGCCCGGTGTCACGCGGCTGGCAGTGCCCGCCATCGCCGCCGGTCAAGACAGGTGGCGGTGCCGGCCATGGCCACCGCAAAGGATGCGGCGGCAGATTTCAGGACAAAGGCCAACTAGCCTCCCGCGTCATCGCGATCATCACGGGGCAGGGGCGCGCGCTTCGGACCCATGATGCGGGCCTGACTGCAGCCGATCCGATTGCCCGGCGCGAAGGGATGCGCAGGGGGGCGATCTTGTGGCGCACCGACCCCAAGGGCCAGGCGGCGGGCGACATCCGGCCTGTGCTGGACCGAGCGTCCTTCAAGGCGGCGGGTCGCCGTGGCGGTCGAAGCCACGCCCGCCACCGTGGCTGCCCCGGTGCCATAGTCGGTCGAAGGGCGCGCGGCAGCCGCAGCCATGGCCCCGGCAACAGCGGTGATGATCGCGCGCTGACCGCCCCTGCGTCCTGCGGTCAGTTCCCCAGAATGCCCGGCAGGCGCAGGCCCTGGTCGCGCGCGCAGTCCAGCGCGATGTCATAGCCTGCGTCGGCATGGCGCATGACACCCGTGGCGGGGTCATTCCACAGCACATTCGACAGCCGCCGCGCGGCGTCTGCCGTGCCATCGGCGACCACGACCATGCCCGAATGCTGGCTGTACCCCATGCCGACCCCGCCGCCGTGATGCAGGCTGACCCAGGTCGCCCCGCTGGCGGTGTTCAGCAGCGCATTCAGCAAGGGCCAGTCCGACACGGCATCGGAGCCGTCCTTCATGCTTTCCGTTTCCCGGTTGGGCGAGGCGACCGAGCCCGAATCGAGATGGTCGCGCCCGATGACGATGGGGGCTTTCAACTCGCCCGAGGCCACCATGTCGTTGAACATCAGCCCGGCGCGGTGCCGGTCGCCCAGGCCGATCCAGCAGATACGCGCGGGCAGGCCCTGAAAGGCAATCCGCTCCTGCGCCATGTCCAGCCAGCGGTGCAGGTGCCGGTTGTCGGGAAACAGCCGCTTCATCGCGGCATCCGTGGCATGGATATCCGCCGGATCGCCCGACAGCGCGACCCAGCGGAACGGGCCGATGCCCCGGCAGAACAGCGGGCGGATATAGGCCGGAACGAAGCCCGGAAAGGCAAAAGCGTTTTCCAGCCCCTCGTCCTGTGCCACCTGGCGGATGTTGTTGCCGTAATCCAGCGTGGGCACGCCTGCAGTCCAGAACTCCACCATCGCCGCGACATGGGTGCGCATCGAGGCACGCGCAGCGCGTTCCACGGCTTTGGGGTCGGTTTCCTGCCGGGCGCGCCAGTCGGCCAGGGTCCAGCCCTGGGGCAGATAGCCGTGCAGCGGGTCATGGGCGCTGGTCTGGTCGGTCACGATATCAGGCCGGGGGCCGCCCTGTTTCATGCGGGCGGCCAGTTCGGCGAAGATATCGGCGGCATTGCCCAGAAGGCCCACCGATTTCGCCTCGCCCTTGGCCGTCCAGTCTGCGATCAGTGCCAGCGCTTCATCCAGTGTCTGCGCTTTGGCATCCAGATATCTGGTGCGCATGCGAAAATCGATCCGCGTCTCGTCGCATTCCACCGCCAGGCAGCAGGCCCCGGCCATCACTGCGGCAAGCGGCTGCGCCCCGCCCATGCCGCCCAGGCCGCCGGTCAGAATCCAGCGCCCCTTCAGGCTGCCGCCATAATGCTGACGGCCGGCCTCGGCAAAGGTTTCATAGGTGCCCTGAACGATGCCCTGCGTGCCGATGTAAATCCACGACCCGGCGGTCATCTGGCCGTACATGGCCAGACCCTTCCTGTCCAGCTCGTTGAAATGGTCCCAGGTCGCCCAGTGCGGCACCAGATTGGAATTGGCGATCAGGACACGCGGCGCATCCTTGTGGGTGCGGAACACGCCCACCGGCTTGCCCGATTGCACCAACAGGGTTTCATCGTCGTTCAGCGTCTTCAGCGTGGCGATGATGCGGTCGAAATCCTGCCATGTCCGGGCCGCGCGGCCGATGCCGCCGTACACCACCAGGTCATGCGGGTTTTCGGCGACATCGGGATGCAGGTTGTTCATCAGCATCCGCATGGGTGCCTCGGTCAGCCAGCTTTTCGCGGTGATCTCGGGGCCGGTGGCGGGAAAGACATCGCGAAGGTTGTGGCGGGGGTTCGTCATCGGCAAGCTCCTGTTTTGGCGGGCAGGGCCGGGGGTTTGCACCCCGCAGCCATCGGGTCTTGAACCGGTGGCGACCCGATGGCCGCCCCCGCAGGATGTTTCAGGACAGAAGAAGGGGCAGGTCGGTGCCCGCGGCTTCTGCCAGCGCACCGCTGGCCACCAGGGCTGCGGCACCGGCAATATCGGGGGCCAGATAGCGGTCTTCGCCCAGCGTCGCCACATCCCGGCGCAGCCGGGCCACCACGCGGGCCAGGGGCGCGGATGTGGCCAGCGGCGCGCGGAATTCGATGCCCTGGGCGGCGCACATCGCCTCGACCCCCAGGATGACGTTGAGGTTCGCCACCATCCGGCCAAGCCGGCGTGCCCCATGGGCGGCCATGCTGACATGGTCTTCCTGATTGGCGCTGGTGGGGGTGCTGTCGGTCACGGTCGGATGGGCGAGGTGCTTGTTCTCGCTCATCAGCGCCGCTGCCGTCACTTCGGCGATCATCAGGCCCGAGTTGAGGCCGGGGTTCGGCGTCAGGAAGGGCGGCAGATCATAGCTCAGCGCAGGGTCCACCATCAGCGCCACCCGGCGCTGGGCGATGGCCCCGATTTCCGACAGGGCAATCGCGATCATGTCGGCGGCAAAACCCACGGGTTCGGCATGGAAATTGCCGCCCGAAACGATCTGGCCGTCGGACAGGACCAGCGGATTGTCGGTGGCGGCGTTCGCCTCGACCGCCAGAGTGGCGGCGGCCATGCGCAGCACATCCATCGCCGCCCCCGTCACCTGCGGCTGGCAGCGGATGCAATAGGGGTCCTGCACGCGGCTGTCGCCGGTGACATGGCTGTCGCGGATGGCCGATCCGTCCAGCAGGGCGCGCATCGTGGCCGCCGCCTCGATCTGGCCGGCATGGCCGCGCAGCTTGTGGATTTCCGCATCGAGCGGCGTGGTGGACCCCATGATGGCATCGGTGGACAGCGCCGAGGTGACCAGCGCCGTCTGCGCCGCCCGCCAGCCGCCGAACAGTCCGGCCAGCGCATAGGCCGTGGAAAACTGCGTCCCGTTGATCAGCGCCAGCCCTTCCTTTGGTCCCGCCACCACGGGGGAAAGCCCGGCGGCCTGCAGGGCTGCGCCGCCGGGCAGGGTGGCACCGCCAAACTCTGCCGCGCCGTCGCCGATCATCACGGCGGCCATATGCGCCAGCGGTGCCAGATCGCCCGAGGCACCGACCGATCCCTGCGCCGGGATCACCGGGGTGACGCCCCGCTCAAGCATCGCTTCCAGCAGTGCGATCACATCCCACCGCACGCCAGATGCGCCGCGCCCCAGCGACAGAAGCTTCAGCACCATCATCAGCCGCGCCACATCGCGTGGCATCGCCTCCCCCACGCCGCAGCAATGCGACAGGATCAGGTTGCGTTGCAGCGTGGCGGTATCGGCGGCGGCAATTTTCAGCGAGGCAAGCTTGCCGAAGCCGGTGTTCACGCCATAGACCGCCTCTTTGCCTGCAGCGGCTGTGGCAATGCGGGCTGCGGCTGCCTCAACGGCAGGGCGCGTCTGCGCGGCAAGGCGCGCCGGGGCCCCGGTGCGGTAAATCCGCTCCAGCTGCGCCAGCGGCACCTGGCCGGGGGTCAGAAGTTCAGGCGTCAATGCGGCCTCCGGTGATGCGGGAATGAAGCCGGGTGGCACCGATGCGATAGCTCAGTTCGGCCGGGTGGGCAGCATCCCAGACCGCCAGATCGGCACGCTGCCCGGCGGCAATCCGGCCCCGGTCGGACAGGCCAAGGGCGCGGGCGGCATGGGCGGTGGTGCCCAGCAACGCCTCTTGCGGTGTCATGCGAAACAGCGTGCAGGCCATGTTCATGGCCAGGGTCAGCGATGTCATCGGCGATGATCCGGGGTTGCAGTCGGTCGCCACCGCCATCGGCACGCCGTAGCGGCGCAACAGGCCGATCGGCGGGACCTGGGTTTCGCGCAAGGTGTAAAAGGCCCCGGGCAGAATCACCGCCACCGTGCCCGCCGCCGCCATGGCGCGCACGCCGTCTTCGTCGAGATATTCCAGATGATCCGCCGACAGCGCGCCATGACGGGCCGCCAGCGCCGCCCCGCCCAGGTTGGACAGTTGTTCGGCATGCAGCTTGACCGGCAGGCCCAAGGCGCGGGCCTCGTCAAAAACCCGCGCGACCTGTGCGGGGGAAAAGGCGATGCCTTCGCAAAAGGCGTCCACCGCATCGACCAGCCCTTCGGCATGGGCGGTGCGCAGGGCGGGCAGGGCGGCTTCGGTCAGATAATCGTCGGCGCGGCCCGCGAATTCGGGCGGTACCGCATGGGCCCCCAGAAAGGTGGTCCTGACAGCCACATCCCGCACCCGGCCCAGACGGCGGGCGACGCGAAGCAGGCGAAGCTCTGTTTCCACATCCAGGCCATAGCCTGACTTGATTTCGACCGTGCCGGTGCCTTCGGCCAGCATCGCGTCCAGCCGGGGCAGGGACAGGGTGAAAAGATCGTCCTCCTGCGCCGCGCGGGTGGCGCGCACGGTCGAGACGATGCCGCCGCCGGCACGCGCCACCTCTGCGTAGCTGGCCCCGTTCAGCCGCATCTCGAATTCCTGCGCCCTGTCGCCGGCAAAGACCAGATGGGTGTGGCAATCGATCAGGGCCGGGGTCACCAGCCGACCGCCCAGATCATGAACCGGCAGGTCGGCGCGCGGCAGATCCGCTGCAGGTCCCGCCCAGAGGATGCCGCCCCGGTCCATCACCAGCGCCCCGTCCGTGATCAGGCCATAGCCGCCCGTCATCGTGGCAAGGGTTGCGTTGGTCAGGATCATCGCCATTGCGGCTTGCCTTATGTCTGTGCTTTACACAAATATGTCTGCACATAATCCCGCCTGTCAAGCAAGGTGTCCGATGACTGTCCTGCGCGCGAAGACCGCCCTTCTGGCTGATGGCTGGGCCAGCGATGTCGAGGTCACGATCAGCGGGGGGCGGATTGCCGCCCTTGCCACCGGGCGGCCCGGCCCAGGCGCGCTGGGCTGCCTGCTGCCCGCCCCGGTCAACCTGCATTCGCACGCCTTCCAGCGTGCCATGGCCGGGCTGACGGAACGGCGCAGCGCGGGGCAGGACAGCTTCTGGACCTGGCGGCAGTTGATGTACCGCTTTCTGGACCGTCTGACGCCGGACGATGTGCAGGCCATCGCGGCCTTCGTGCAGATGGAAATGGCCGAGGCAGGCTATGCTGCCGTTGCCGAATTCCACTATCTGCACCATGCCCCGGGTGGCGTGGCCTATGCCGACCGGGCCGAGATGTCCGCCCGGATTGCGGCGGCGGCTGCGGACAGCGGTCTGGGTCTGACGCTGCTTGCGGTGCTTTATCAGCAGGGCGGCTGCGATGGGCGGGCGCTGGGGCCGGGCCAGCTGCGCTTTGGCAATGATCCGGACGGGTTCGGCGCGCTGTGGCAGGGGGCAGGCCGGGCGCTGGCCGGTCTTCCCGCCGATACGCGCCTGGGCGTGGCCCCGCATTCGCTGCGCGCCGTCAGCCGTGACGGGCTGATCTTTGCCCGGGGTCTGGCACCGCAAGACCCGCTGCACCTGCATATCGCCGAACAGGTGGCGGAAGTGACGGAAGTGCAGGCGGCCTATGGCGCGCGTCCGGTGAACTGGCTGCTGGCCAATCATGCGGTGGATGCGCGCTGGTGCCTGATCCATGCGACCCAGATGGTGCCCGCTGAAACGCTTGGCCTGGCCGCGACCGGGGCGGTGGCGGGCCTGTGCCCGATCACCGAGGCCAATCTGGGGGACGGCACCTTTGACGCGCTGCGCTTTGCCGCGGCGGGGGGGCGCTGGGGCGTGGGATCGGACAGCAACCTGCGCACCTCGCTGGTCGAGGAGTTGCGCCTGCTGGAATATTCCCAGCGGCTGCAGCACCGGGGGCGGGCGCTGCTGGCCACGCCGGACCAGTCCACCGGGCGTGTCCTGCTGGACAGCGCGGTGCGGGGCGGGGCGCAGGCCGCCGGGCGCGGGGCCGGGGGGATCGCCCTTGGCGGATGGGCCGATCTGCTGGCGCTGGACATGACCGCAACCGATCTGGACGGCGTTCAGGGCGATGCCATTCTGGATGCCTGGATTTTCGCAGGCGATGACCGGATGGTGACCGATGTCTGGTCCGCCGGGCGGCATCTGGTCAGCGGCGGGCGCCACCGTGCGCGTGACGCGATCACGGCGCGCTACCGCAGCGTCATGGCCCGGCTGAGGGTTGCGCTGTGAGCCACGGCTGGGAGGCGATCCGCGCCGATGTGCTGCGCCGCATCCAGACGCGCGAATGGGGGCCGGGTGCGGCGATTCCCACGGAAGAAGCCCTGTCCCGGGAATTCGGCTGTGCCCGCGCCACCGTCGGCCGCGCCCTGCGGGACCTGGCGGCAACCGGCGTGCTGGAACGCCGCCGCAAGGCGGGCACGCGGGTGGCAATGCGCCCCGTGCGCCGGGCAACGCTGGAAATTCCGGTGATCCGGCAAGAGGTGGAGCGGCGCGGACAGACTTATGCCTATCGTCTGCTGGCCGATGCGCCTGAACCGCCGCCACTGCCCGTTGCCTTGCGCCTGCGCCTGCCGGCCGGAGCGGTGCTGCGGCACCTGACCTGTCTGCATTCCGCCGATGGCCGGCCCTTTATCTGCGAGGACCGCTGGCTGAACCCGGCAGCCCTGGGCGGGCAACAGCCCGATTTCGCGGCACAAAGCGCCAATGAATGGCTGGTGGCCAATATGCCCTATACCGCTGGCGACATTGCCTTTTCTGCCGCCGGTGCCGGTGCGGATGATGCCGCTGCCTTTGGCATTGACCCCGGCACGCCGCTGTTCATTGTCGAACGGACGACCTGGACAGCGGATACAGCGATCACCTTTGTGCGGCTGGCCTATATGCCCGGATACCGGCTGCGCATGACCCTGTAGGGCCGGGCAAGGGCAGGGGGCTGTCTGCCCCCTCTTGGCCTGCGGCCAATTCACCCCCGGGGATATTTGTGAACAGAAAATGGATCAGGGGTCAGCGCCGGTTCAACTGCCGCTCCACGATCTTCAGAAGGCGGCGGTGCAGGGCCGAGGTGCGGTGCCGCAGATGCGTGGCGGCAAAGACCGGCTGCGTGATCGGCGGCACGTCGGCAACGCGGCGAAACCCTGCGCCCGCCAGTGCCGCCACCGTATCCTCCTGCACAAAGGCGGCCCCGCCCAGGGCCGTCAGCATGCCCGCGACGGTCGCGTTCTGCCCCGATGCCAGCGGGGCGGCTTCGGTCAGATCGGGCAGAAGCAGGCGGTGGGTCGCATCAAAGGCGGGCGCATAATTGGCCCGGATGTAGCGGTCGGGTGCCAGACCCGCGCGCCGGTCGGTATCGGACGAGATCAGCCGGTAAGTGACCCCGCCGATCGAGGTAAAGTGCAGGTCGGGCAGGGGGCGCGGGCTGTAAAGCACCGCGAAATCCAGCGTGCCCGTGGCAAGGTCGGCGCACATCTGTGCCGAATAATCGGGTTCGACGTAAAAGGCGGTTTCCGGCAGCGCGCGGCGGAACTCGGAAATCCAGTCGCCGATGCGCCCCGCCGCCAGATCATGCTGGATGCCGACCCGCAGGGTAAAGGCCGCCGTCCCCGAGGGGCCGACACTGCGCTGCGCCTCGCCCCAGGCATGGCGCAGGCCGCGGGCGTGCGGCTCGAACTTCAGCCCCTCTGTCGTCAGGTCGGTGCCCGCGCGCGACCGGGTGAACAGACGCGCGCCCAGGGCGGCCTCCAGCGCCTGCACGCGGGCAGACACGGTGGATTGGGTCAGCCCCAGCCTGTCGGCCGTGCGGTTGAAACTGCGCGTGTCGACCAAATCCAGGAAGGTTTCAAGAAGTTCGGGCTGCATCGGGTTTCCTGATCGGAATTTCCGATCAATAAGACCGGAGACGGCGAATTGAAAGCCCTTCGCGCGCAGTCGATACTGCAGCATCGGAACAGGGGGATGGGGCGTGGCGGAATTTCCGACAAGCGCGCGGGTCGTGATCATCGGCGGCGGGGCGGTGGGCGCATCGGCGCTGTATCATCTGGCCAGGGCCGGATGGACCGATGCCGTCCTGCTGGAAAAGAACGAACTGACCGCCGGGTCCACCTGGCATGCGGCGGGCAATGTGCCAACCTTTTCCTCCAGTTGGTCGATCATGAACATGCAGCGCTATTCGGCGCAGCTCTACCGGGGTCTGGGCGAGGCCGTCGACTATCCGATGAACTACCATGTCACCGGGTCTGTCCGGCTGGGGCACAGCGCCGAACGGCTGCGCGAGTTCCGCCGCGTTGTGGGCATGGGGCGCTATCAGGGGATGGACCTGGACATCCTGGGGCCGGACGAGGTGCGCTCACGCTACCCCTTTGTGGAAACCCATGATCTGAGCGGGGCGCTTTATGATCCCTGTGACGGGGATATCGATCCGGCGCAACTGACCCAGGCCCTGGCCAAGGGCGCGCGGGCGATGGGGGCGCGGATCGAGCGGTTCTGCCCCGCGACCGGCGTGCGCCGCGAGGGTGACGAATGGGTGGTGCAGACCCCCAAGGGCGCAATCCGCTGCGAGATCGTTGTCAATGCCGCAGGCTATTATGCGCGCGAGGTCGGAAAATGGTTCGGCCGCGACGTGCCGATGATGGTGATGAGCCATCAGTACATGCTGTTCGACACCATTCCCGAACTGGCGCAATGGACCGCCGCGGTGGGCCACAAGCTGCCGCTCTTGCGCGATGTGGACAGCAGTTACTATCTGCGGCAGGAAAAGTCCGGATTCAACCTTGGTCCCTATGAGCGCAACTGCCGCGCCCATTGGGTGACCCCGGACGATCCCTTTCCCCAGGACTTCAGCTTTCAGCTTTTCCCGGATGATCTGGAGCGGCTGGAATGGTACATCGCCGATGCCATGGCCCGGGTGCCGCTGCTGGAGAAGGCATCCCTCGCCAAGGTGATCAACGGGCCGATCCCCTACACGCCCGACGGCAATCCGCTGATCGGGCCGATGCCGGGTGTTCCCAACGCGTTTGAGGCCTGCGTCTTTACCTTTGGCATCTGCCAGGCGGGCGGGGCGGGCAAGGTTCTGGCCGAATGGGTCACCGAAGGGGCCACGGAATGGGATATGTGGTCCTGCGACCCGCGCCGCTTTACCGGGTTCGAGGATCAGGATTACTGCGTGAAAAAGGGGATGGAGGTTTATGGCCACGAATATGCCATCCATTTCCCGCACCATGCCTGGCCGGCGGGGCGCGACAGAAAGCTTTCGGTCGTGCACGCGCGGACCAAGGCGCTGCATGCGGTCTATGGGGCCTACAACGGCTGGGAACGCGCCCTGTGGTATGCGCGCCCGGGCGACGATACATCCGAAGAGGGCACCCAGACCTGGCGGCGCGAAGGCCCCTGGTTCGGCGCTGTGCGGGAAGAATGCCTTGCCGTGCGCGATGCCGCCGGAATCCTTGATCTGCCGGGCTTTTCGCGCTTTCGCATTTCGGGTGCCGGAACGGTGGCCTGGCTGGCCCGCCAGATCACCGGCAGGGTGCCCGCCGTCGGGCGGCTGGGCCTGGGGTATTTTGCCGATGACAGGGGGCGCATCGTTACCGAGATGTCGATCACCCGCATCACGCAGGACGAGGTGCTGCTGATCACCGCCGCCACCGCCCAGTCCCATGACCGCGACTGGCTGCGCAGGCACCTGGACTCGGGCCTGACCTTCCAAGAGGAAACCGATCTTTGGTCGTGCCAGATCCTGACCGGGCCGAAAAGCCGCGCCATTCTGGCAGAGGTGACCGGGGCCGACCTGACAAAACCCTGGCTGACCTGGCAAGAGGCGTCGCTCGGCGGTGTGCCGGTTCTGCTGATGCGCGTGTCCTTTGCCGGCGAACTGGGCTGGGAAATCCATTCCCGCACCGAAGACACCGGCATCGTCTGGGAAGCTGTGATGCGGGCGGGCGCGGGCCACGGCCTGCGCCCCTTTGGCATGTTCGCGCTGAATTCGCTGCGCATCGAAAAGGGCTACCGCGCCTGGAAGGGCGATCTGTCAACCGATTACACCGTGCTGCAGGGCGGGCTGGAGCGGTTCGTCGACTGGACGAAACCCGAATTCCGCGGCAAGGCGGCGCTGGAGGCGGAAAAGCAGCGCGGGGTGGCAAAGCGCTTTGTCACCCTGACGGCCGAGGTGGGCGACTGTGACCCGCCCTACATGTCCACCCTCTGGCACAACGGCGCGGTTGTGGGCGAGACGACAAGCGCCTCTTGGGGCCACCGGACGGGCGGCTGCATTGCCCTTGGCATGCTGCGCGCCGATCTGGCGCAGGCGGGCACCGCCGTGGAAATCGAGGTTTTCGGCAGGCGCTATCCCGCGCGGGTGCAGGGCGACGGCCCGGTCTGGGACCCCGGCAACCAACGGATCCGCGCGTGACCCGGCCTGCATCCGATCTGCGCGGCGATCCCGCAGGGGTGCGGGGCTGTGATGCCTCCGCCGCGCCGCCGATGCCGGGCACCGCCGCCGGACGGGTCGCGGCATGACGCTGCCTGCCACCATGTCCGGCGTGCAGCTGGTCCGCCATGGCGGACCGGAGGCGCTGGTGTGGCGCGATGACCTGCCGGTTCCGCATCCGGGTCCGGGCGAGGTGCTGGTGCGCGTGCTGGCGGCGGGCGTGAATGCCACTGACATCAACACGCGGACCGGCTGGTACGGCGGCGATGGGGCGGCGGGCTGGGCGGGGGCGCTTGGCTTTCCGCGCATCCAGGGGTCTGACCTGTGCGGGCGGGTCGTGGCGCTTGGGGCGGGGGTGAATGGCCTTGCGCCCGGTGCCCGCGTGATCTGCCCGACCAACCAGCCCGAGCCGACGGCGCAAAACCCGCTGCACTTCGTCGCGATCGGTTCGGAATATGACGGGGCCTTTGCCCAGTATTGCCTGGTGCCCGCGCGTCATCTGCACGATGTGACCCCTTCGGCCCTGTCGGATGTCGAAATCGGGGCCATGCCCTGCGCCTATGGCACGGCGGCCAACCTTCTGGCGCGGGCCGGGGTCGGGGCCGGGGAACGGGTGCTGGTCACCGGGGCCTCGGGCGGTGTCGGGCTGGCGGCGGTGCAGCTTGCGCTCCTGCGGGACGCAGAGGTGACGGGGCAGGCCAGACCGGAAAAGGCGGGCGTGCTGCGCGCCGCAGGGGCGGCCGTGCTGGACCGGGACGCCACATTGGCACCCCGCAGCTTTGACGTGGTAATCGATGTCGTGGGGGGGGCAGGCTGGCAGCAGCGGCTGGAGGCGCTGCGCCCGGGCGGGCGCTATGCCACATCGGGGGCGGTGGCAGGGCCGGTCGTGCAGGGCGATCTGCGGACAGTCTACCTGAATGACCTGACGGTGTTCGGGGCCACCCACCAGCCGCGCGAGGTGTTTGCGGGGCTTGTCAGCCTGATCAACGCCGCGCGCATCCGCCCGGTCGTGTCGCAGACCTATGCGCTGCGCGACATCGCGCAGGCCCAGGCCGACCTGGCGGCGGGGCGTTATCCGGGCAAACTGGTGCTGCTGCCACAGGGGGCAGAGACATGATCACGCTGCTGGACGGCGGCATGGGGCAAGAGCTGATCGCACGCTCGGGCGATGCGCCAACGCCGCTTTGGGCGACGCAGGTGATGATCGACCATCCGGGCCTGGTGCAGGCGATCCATGCCGATTACTTCGCCGCCGGGGCCAGCATGGCCACGACCAACACCTATGCGCTGCACCGCGACCGGCTGGCCGGAACCCCCGCCGCCGCACAGTTTGCCGCCCTGCACGCCCAGGCCCTGGCCGAGGCGCGGGCCGCCCGCGATGGGGCCGGAAAAGGCCGCCTGGCCGGATCGATCGGGCCTTTGGGCGCGTCCTACCGCGCCGATGTGGGCCCCGCGCATGAGACGGCCACCCGCCTTTACGCCGAGATTGCCGCAATCCTTGCCCCGCAGGTCGATGTCATTCTGGGCGAAACCATTGCCACCCTGGCACAGGCGCGCGCGCTCCTCGAAGCGGCCCTGCCCATGGGGCGCCCGGTCTGGCTTTCGGTCACGGTCGATGACCGCGACGGCACGCGCCTGCGCTCGGGCGAGCCGGTGGCCGGGCTTGCCGCGATTGCGCGCGACGGGGCGGCGGCGGTGCTGGCCAATTGTTCGGCCCCCGAGGCGATGACGGCGGCGCTGGAGGCGCTTTCGGCGGCAAACCTGCCCTATGGCTGCTATGCCAACGGCTTTCAGCAGATCACCGACGATTTTCTGAAAGACAGGCCCACTGTCGATGCCCTGTCCGCCCGGCCAGAGATGGTACCGGAGCTTTACGCGGATTTCGCCGAACACTGGGTGCGTCAGGGGGCCACGATCATCGGCGGCTGCTGCGAAACCACACCCGCCCATATTGCCGCCATCGCGCGGCGGCTGACAGACAGGGGATATGCACTGACATGACCGGGCAATGGGGGATGAAGACCGCCGTCGCGGCTTCGGCGCACGAATTTTCTGCGAAAATTCTGATTTTTCGCAGAAAAATCGGTTTGGGTCTTTTGGGAGAACAGCGGTGAGCGGCGTTCCGGCACAGGCGCGGGCCGTCATCATCGGGGGCGGCATTTCCGGCTGCTCGGTGGCCTATCATCTGGCAAAGGCGGGCTGGAGCGACATCGTGCTGCTGGAACGCAGGCAGCTGACCTGCGGCACCACCTGGCATGCGGCGGGCCTGATCGGCCAGTTGCGCGGCTCGGCCAACATGACGCGGCTGGCCAAGTATTCCGCCGATCTTTACGTCAGGCTCGAGGCGGAAACGGGCGTTGCCACGGGGATGCGCCAGGTGGGCAGCATCTCGGTGGCGCTGACGGCGGCGCGGCACGAGGAACTGCTGCGCCAGGCAACGGTGGCCCGGATTTTCGATGTGGAAGTCCACGAGATTTCGCCCGCCGAGGTCAAGGCGCGCTATCCGCATCTGAATGTCTCTGATGTGGTGGGCGCCGTGGCCCTGCCGCTGGACGGGCAATGTGACCCCGCAAACATCGCCATGGCGCTGGCCAAAGGCGCGCGGATGCGCGGCGCCCAGATTTTCGAAGGCGTCAAGGTCACGGGGGTCACCGAAGCCGGGCGGCGGGTGACCGGCGTCGACTATGTGCAGGATGATGTGCCGGGCCACATTGCCGCCGATGTCGTCATCAACTGCGGCGGCATGTGGGGCCGCGATCTGGCCAACCAGAACGGTGTCACGCTGCCGCTGCACGCCTGCGAGCATTTCTACCTGGTGACCGAGCCGATCGAAGGGCTGGGCCATCTGCCGGTGCTGCGCGTGCCCGACGAATGCGCCTATTACAAGCAGGACGCGGGCAAGATGATGCTGGGCGCGTTTGAACCCAAGGCGAAACCCTGGGGAATGGACGGGATCCGCGAAGACTTCTGCTTTGACACCCTGCCCGAGGATTTCGACCATTTCCAGCCGATCCTGGAGGCGGCGATGCACCGCATGCCGCTGTTTCAGACGGCAGGCATTCACACCTTTTTCAACGGCCCCGAAAGCTTTACCCCCGATGACCGCTACTATCTGGGCGAGGCGCCGGAACTGGGCGGCTACTGGATTGCCGCCGGATACAATTCCATCGGAATCGTGTCCTCCGGCGGGGCGGGCATGGCGCTGGCGCATTGGATCACCGAAGGCGAGGCCCCGTTCGACCTGTGGGAAGTGGACATCCGCCGCGCCCAGCCGTTCCAGAAGAACCGCCGTTACCTGAAGGAACGGGTGACCGAAACCCTGGGCCTGCTTTACGCCGACCACTTCCCCTACCGCCAGGTGGAAACCGCGCGTGGCGTACGGCGCACGCCGCTGCACGAACACCTCAAGGCACGCGGCGCGGTCTTTGGCGAGGTGGCGGGCTGGGAACGGGCCAACTGGTTCGCGAAGGCGGGGCAGGAACGGCAGTACCGCTATTCCTGGGGCCGGCAGAACTGGTTCGACAACCAGAAAGCGGAACACATGGCGGTCCGCACCGGGGTGGGCCTGTTTGACATGACATCCTTCGGCAAGATCAGGGTCGAAGGGCGCGATGCCTGCGCCTTCCTGCAGAAGATCTGCGCCAATGATGTCGACGTGGCGGTGGGGCGAATCGTCTATACTCAGATGCTGAATGACCGGGGCGGCATTGAAAGCGACCTGACGGTGACCCGCCTTTCCGAGACGGCGTTCCTGCTGGTGGTGCCGGGGGCCACGCTGCAACGCGATCTGGCCTGGCTGCGCCGTCATCTGGGCGATGCCTTTGCGGTGATCACCGATGTCACCGCTGCGGAAGCCGTGCTTTGTGTGATGGGCCCTGAAAGCCGCGCGCTGTTGCAGGCGGTCAGCCCGAATGATTTCAGCAATGCCGCCCACCCCTTCGGCACCGCGCGCGAGATCGAGATCGGCCTGGGCCTGGCCCGCGCGCACCGGGTCACGTACGTGGGCGAACTGGGGTGGGAGCTGTATGTTTCCACCGATCAGGCTGCCCATGTGTTTGAGGCGCTGGAGGCGGCGGACAGGGGGATGGTGCTGTGCGGGCTGCACACGCTGGACTCTTGCCGGATCGAAAAGGCCTACCGCCACTTCGGCCATGACATCACCGACGAGGATCATGTGCTGGAGGCGGGCCTTGGCTTTGCCGTGAAGACCGCCAAGGGCGGGTTTATCGGGCGCGAGGCGGTGCTGCGCAAGGAGCAGTCCGGGCTGGACCGGCGCATGATGCAGTTCCGCCTGAAAGACCCCGGCCCGCTGATGTTCCACAATGAGGCGATCCTTCGCGATGGCCAGATCGTGGGGCCGGTCACCAGCGGCAATTACGGGCATTTCCTGGGGGCGGCCATCGGGCTGGGCTATGTGCCCAGCGCGGGGCAAAGCGACGTGGACCTTCTGGGGTCGCGCTACGAGATCGAGATCGCGGGCAAACGGCACGAAGCGGTCGCCTCGCTGACGGCGATGTATGATCCGAAATCGGAACGGGTGCGCGCGTGACCGGCGCCGGAAGGGCTGCCTGCCCTCCCGGACCCACCCGGGGATATTTGTGAACAGAAGAAGGAACGGGCGATGCGGAAACTGGGGGCTGGCATGACACTTGCAAGACGGCATGACGTTTTCGCCGACCTGCATGCGGCGGGCTGCTTCGTGCTGCCCAACCCGTGGGATGCAGGATCGGCCCGCATGATGGCGGCTTTGGGGGCCAAGGCGCTGGCCACAAGTTCCGCCGCCCACGCCTTTGCCCTGGGACGCCCGGATGTCGGCGGGGTCAGCCGGGATGAGGCGCTTGCCCATGCAGAGGCGATTGTGGCGGCCACGCCGCTGCCGGTGTCGGGCGATTTCGAGAATGGCTTTGCCGATGACCCGGACGGGGTGGCGGAAACCGTGCGTCTGGCGGGCGAGGCAGGCCTGTCGGGCTGTTCCATCGAGGATACGCAGATGACCGGGGCAACGCCCGCCTATGCCACAGACCTGGCGGTAGAGCGCATCCGCGCTGCCGTGGCGGCGGCGCGGGCGCTGAAGCGGCCTTTCATGCTCTGCGCGCGGGCCGATGGCGTGATGAACGGCACCTATGACCTGGCCGAAGGCATCCGCCGCCTGCAGGCCTTCGAGGCGGCGGGCGCGGATGTGCTGTACCTGCCGGTCCCGCCCGGGCGAACCGAGTTGCGGGCGGTGCTCTCTGCCGTCACCAAACCGGTGAATGCCCTGGCGGCAGGGCCGCTGCGCGCGCTGACGGTGGCCGACCTGGCCGCGATGGGCGTGCGCCGTATCTCGACGGGCTCTCAGATCGCGCGCATCACCCATGCGGCGATCCGTGATGCGATGACGGCGATGCTGGGGGCAGGATCCTTCCTTCCGCTGATGCAGGCGGCCAGCGAAGACGAGATCGACGCGCTGTTGAGGCGTGGCGCCGGCCCCTGAGGACGGACCGGGGGCCAGCCCCCGGCCCCCCGGGGTATTTGAGCCGAAAAGAACCATGAAGGATGCGGGAGATGACAAATGAGCGATATCGGTGAGGTGTGCGAACCGGCACGGGCACGTCGGTCCGGCGGGCGGGCATCGCGGGTGGCCGAACGGTCAGCCCCGCTGGCGGAAAACCTGCGCCCGGTGCGGCCCGGCCTGCCGGGCGGGCAATACCGCCCCCTGACCGAGGCGGGCATGGCCAGGATTCATGCCTCGGCACTCGATGCTTTGGAACAGATCGGGCTGAGCCAGGCCCCGCCTTCGGGGGTGGAGCTGCTGACCGGGGCCGGGGCGATCCTGGGCGATGACGGGCGCATCCGCTTTCCCCGCGCGCTGGTCGAGGATATGCTGGCGGTGGCGGCGCGCGACATCACCCTGCATGGGCGCGATCCGAAGCATGACCTGCATCTGACCGGGACCAATGTGCATTTCGGCACCGCAGGTGCTGCGGTGCATATCGTTGACCTCGAGCGCAACGAGTACCGCGAGTCAACCGCGCAGGACCTGTATGACGCGGCGCGGATCACCCATCATCTGGACAATGTCCACTTTTTCCAGCGCGCGATGGTCTGCCGCGACGTGACCGACAACTACGACATGGACGTGAACACGCTCTACGCCTGTCTGGCAGGGACCACGAAGCATGTCGGCACCTCGTTCAGCGATCCGTCGCATGTGGAGGGGTGCTTTGAGCTTCTCCACATGGTGGCAGGGGGCGAACTGGCCTGGCGCGCGCGCCCCTTTGTCAGCAATTCCAACTGCTTTGTGGTGCCGCCGATGAAGTTTGCGGAAGAAAGCTGCATCACGATGGAAAAATGCATCCGCAAGGGCATGCCGATGCTGCTTTTGAGCGCGGGACAGGCCGGGGCCACGGCCCCGGCCCCGATTGCCCTGGCCATCGTGCAGGCGGTGGCGGAATGCCTGGCGGGGGTGGTCTATGTCAACGCGATCCGGCCCGGGGCACCGGCCATCTTCGGCACCTGGCCCTTCGTGTCCGACCTGCGCACGGGGGCCATGTCGGGCGGATCGGCGGAACAGGCGCTGCTGACGGCCGGATGTGCGCAGATGCACCATTTCTACAACCTTCCCGGCGGGGCGGCCTCGGGCATTTCCGACAGCAAGCTTCCCGATATGCAGGCGGGCTGGGAACAGGGGATTACCAATGTACTGGCCGGCCTGTCGGGGCTGAATATGTGCTACGAGGCGGTGGGGATGCATGCCTCGCTGCTGGGCTTCTGCCTGGAAAGCCTGGTTCTGGGTGATGACATTCTGGGCCAGGTGCTGCGCTGCGTGCGCGGCATCGACGTGACCGAGGACAGCACAAGCATCGAGGCGATGAAACAGGTCTGCCTGGGCGGGCCTGGGCATTACCTGGGCAGCGACCAGACGCTGGCGCTGATGCAGACGGAATACATCTATCCCGTCGTCGGCAACCGCATGAGCCCCAAGGAATGGGCCGAGGCGGGCAAGCCGCTGCTGCTTGACAGGGCGATTGCGCGCAAGAACAGTATCCTGGCCAAAGCGGGCAGCCAGATTGACCCGGACATCGATGCGGCCATCCGCGCCGCCTACAACATCCACTTCAAGTGAGAACATCATGATATCGAATCATCTTTCCCACTTCTATATCAATGGCGAATGGGTTGCGCCGCTGGGCGGCACGGCCATGGGGGTTGAGAATCCGGCCAATGAGGACATCGTGGCGCAGGTTGCGCTGGGGTCTGCGGCAGATGCGGACCGCGCAATTGCGGCGGCACGGGCCGCGTTCCTGTCCTGGACCACCACGCCGGTGGCCGACCGGATCGCGCTGCTCAGGCGCATTCTTGAGGTTTACAACAGCCGCGAGGATGATTTCGTCGACGCGATGAGCGTCGAGATGGGGGCACCCCTGTCCTGGGCGCGGGGGGCACAGTTCTGGGCCGGGCAGGTGCATATCGAAAGCACCATCACCGCCGCCGAGAGGTTCCACTGGGAAGAGATGCGCGGATCGACCCGGATCGTCCGCGAAGGCATTGGGGTTTGTGCGCTGATCACGCCCTGGAACTGGCCGATGAACCAGATCGCCTGCAAGGTGGCCCCGGCGATTGTGGCAGGCTGCACCATGGTGCTGAAACCATCGGAAATCGCCCCGCTGTCGGGTGCCCTGTTCGCCGAGGTGATGCATGAGGCGGGCGTGCCTGCGGGTGTGTTCAACCTGGTGAACGGAACCGGGGCAGAGGTGGGCGCGCGCATGTCTTCGCACCCCGAGGTGGATATGGTGTCCTTCACCGGATCGACCCGCGCGGGCATTCTGGTGGCGCAGGCAGCCGCCCCCACGGTCAAGCGCGTGGCGCAGGAACTGGGCGGCAAGTCACCCAACATCATCCTGCCGACGGCCGATCTTGCCGCCGCCGTCGCAGGCGGGGTCGAGGGCTGCTTTGGCAATTCGGGGCAAAGCTGCGATGCGCCGACCCGCATGTTCGTCCCGCGCGCCCGCCATGACGAGGCGCTGGCCATTGCCAAGGCCAAGGCGGAGGAATTCGTGACCGGCGATCCGCGCGATGCGGCAACCACGCTGGGGCCGGTGGTCAGCCGCGTGCATTTCGACAAGATCCAGGGCCTGATCCAGAAGGGGATCGACGAAGGGGCCACGCTTGTCACCGGCGGTGTCGGACGGCCCGCCGGGCTGAACCGGGGCCATTTCGTGAAGCCCACGGTCTTTGGCCATGTGACCAATGACATGACCATCGCGCGGGAAGAAATCTTTGGCCCGGTTCTGTCGATCCTGTCCTATGACAGCATTGATGATGCGGTGGCCCAGGCGAACGACACGCCCTACGGCCTTGCCGCCTATATCGCCGGGCCGGTGGAAGATGCGCAACCCGTCGCGCGGCGGCTGCGCGCGGGCACGGTCAACCTCAACTACCCGGCCTGGGATACCTTCGCCCCCTTCGGCGGCTACAAGCAGTCGGGCAACGGGCGCGAATATGCGGACTGGGGCATCCATGACTTCTGCGAGGTCAAGGGCATCGTGGGCTGGGGCGCATGATGCACTACGGCTATGTGGGCCTGGGCAACCTGGGCGGGCATCTGGCGGCCAGTCTGCTGAAGGCGGGTTTCCCGGTGACGGTGCATGACCGGGACCGGGCGCTGGCCGACAGGCACCTGGCACTGGGGGCCACCTGGGCCGCCAGTGCCGGGGATCTGGCGGCAGAGGTGGATCATGTCGTCACCTGTCTGCCGTCGCCTGCCGTGTCCGAGACGGTTCTGCGCGAAATGCTGCCCCGGATGCGGCCCGGTGCCACCTGGGTGGAAAACTCGACCCTTGGGCGCGACGACATCCTGCGGCTGGGGGCGCTGGCGGCAGAGCATGGCGTGCCGCTGATGGAGGCCCCGGTGACCGGCGGCGTGCATCTGGCGGCGCGGGGCGAAATCACCGTGCTGGCGGGTGGCGACCGGGCGCTGTATGACCTGCACCTGCCCGCATTGCAGGCCATCGGCAACCGCATTTTCCACATGGGGCCGCTGGGGTCGGCGGCGGTGATCAAGGTGATCACCAATATGCTGGCCTTCATCCATCTGGTCGCGGATGGCGAGGCGCTGATGCTGGCCAAGCGCGGGGGGCTGGACCTGA
Source organism: Rhodobacter sp. (assembly GCA_020250445.1). Classification (GTDB taxonomy): domain Bacteria; phylum Pseudomonadota; class Alphaproteobacteria; order Rhodobacterales; family Rhodobacteraceae; genus Aliitabrizicola. The sequence continues at coordinate 22,578 of JADCEF010000060.1, read as the reverse complement.
AAACGGCGTGGGAGGCGATCACGGCATCCTCGGGGACATCCTTTGTGCATGAAACCGAAGGCCAGCTGATCCTGAACGGCAGTTATGACATTGCCTTTACCAATGATCTGGCGCTGAAGGACCTGGGTTTTGCCCTTGGGTTCGGGCGGGAATTCGGCGTGCCGCTGGAGCTGGCGGGACTGACAGAACAGACCTTTGTCAAGGCGAAGGCGGCCTATGGCGGCAGCGCGCAATCGACGCAGGTGGTCAAACTGCTGGAGGATGTGCTGGGGGTCGATCTGCGGGCGGAAGGGTTCCCCGCACGGCTGGAATAATGGGCGCATCCGGCAGTTGACGCCGCAAGGCCGGGGAACAGCCGGTCACGCGGCCCGACCCGCCGGGCAGGAAGCGGCACATGCCGCCGGTCCCTGCGCGGTGGAACCGGTTGCTGCCGCCCGATCCCGGCAGGTCAGTCTGGTGTCGATCCGCTGGCTGTGTCGAAATCACCCGCCGAATGCCTCTCACGCAGCTGGTCTTCCGCAGGCCCCCAGGTGCGGTTCACGCGGCGGCCGCGCTGCACCGCCGGGCGGGCGGCAATCTCGGCGGCCCAGCGCTGCACATGGGTGTAGCTGGCGGCATCCAGGAATTCGGCGGCGTTGGGATAGCTGTCGTCGCGCACCAGCGCACCATACCAGGGCCAGATCGCGATATCGGCGATAGTATAGCTGTCGCCCGCCATGAAGCGGTTGCCCGCCAGATGACGGTCCAGCACATCAAGCTGGCGTTTCACTTCCATGGCGAAGCGGTTGATCGGGTATTCGAGCTTCTCCGGCGCATAGGTAAAGAAATGCCCGAAGCCGCCGCCCAGGAACGGCGCTGATCCCATCTGCCAGAACAGCCAGTTGAGGCATTCGGTTTCCTCTGCCGGGTCCTTGCCCAGAAAGGCTCCGAACTTGCGGGCCAGATACAAAAGGATCGCCCCGGATTCGAACACGCGGCGATGCGGTGTCACGGTGGTGTCGAGCAGCGCCGGAATCTTCGAGTTGGGATTGACGGCGACAAAGCCGCTGCCGAACTGATCGCCCTTGCCGATCTCGATCAGCCAGGCGTCATATTCGGCCCCGGCATGACCTGCCGCCAGCAGCTCTTCCAGCAGGATCGTCACCTTGACGCCGTTCGGCGTGGCCAGCGAATACAGCTGGAACGGATGCTGCCCCAGGGGAAGCGCCCTGTCATGCGTCGCTCCCGCGACGGGCCGGTTGGTTTTGGCAAAAGCGCCGCCATTCGTCTTGTCCCAGGTCCAGACCCGCGGCGGAACATAGGGTTTCGTTTCAGTCATCGGGCCGCCTTTCCTGCAACGGGGTGAAATGCACTTGTGCGGCAGGCGGTGATTGCGCCTTGCGCTGCCCTTCCATGCGCCGCAAAGCCCGCCTTTGCAAGCCGGTCTTCCGCCGCAAGCGGTGCCACAGGCACCTCAGATCAGCGCCACCAGACGCGCCGCTTCGGCACGGGGATCGGCAAGCCTGGTTCGGTCTTCGCCGGGGTAGAAACGGGCGCGGGTTGCCGTGGGCATGGGGGCAGGGGTTTCGATCAGCACGCGCGGGCCGGTCCTGACGGTTTCGGCCTGCCAGCTGCGGGCCAGCGCGATCTGGGCCGCCTTGGTGGCACCGTAGGCACCGAAAAACGGCTGTCCGCCGCGCGGATCGTCCAGAAACAGCGCCGTTCCCTTTTCGGCGGCCCGCAGCAGCGGTTCCACCATCGGAATCAGCAGGCCGGTGGCGGCAAGATTGATTGTAATCGACTTCTCCCAGTCCCTGGCGTCAAGATGCGCCGCCGGGGACAGGGGGGCGGCATGCACGGCGCTGTGTACCCACAGGTCGGCGCGGCCCCAGCGGTCATGCACCGACAGGCACAGATGGCGCATGGCATCGTCCCGGGTCACATCCATCGGGGCCAGTGTCACCGCGCCGCCGCCCGGCTGGCGGTTTGCCTTGATGCGGTCATCCAGCTCTTCCAGGGCCCCCACGGTGCGGGCCACGGCCACCACATGCCAGCCGCGCGCGGCAAGCTCTTCTGCCATGGCGGCACCCAGCCCGCGCGAGGCACCGGTGATGAGGGCGATCTTCTGGGACATGACAGGCGGACCTTGGCGCTTTGCGGGGCGCGCCGGGGGCTGTCTGCCCCCCGGACCCCCCGAGGATATGTGTGAACAGAAGATGATCAGCGGCTGGGGGCTATCCGGCGGCCTTCATCTGAAAGCCCTCTTCGATCTTGTCCGATGGTGCCACCGGATATTCACCCGAGAAGCAGGCATCGCAGTATTGCGGCGCATCCGGGTTGCGGCCCCCGGCCTGGCCGACCGCGCGGTACAGGCCATTCAGTGTGATGAATTTCAGGCTGGTGACCCCGATCCAGTCGCGCATCTCGTCCTCTGACATGTTGGCGGCCAGCAGCTTGGCGCGTTCCGGGGTGTCGACACCGTAGAAACACGGCCAGGCGGTGGGGGGCGAGGCGATGCGGAAATGAACCTCGGCTGCGCCGGCGTCCAGGATCATGTCCTTGATCTTGCGGCTGGTGGTGCCGCGCACGACCGAATCGTCGACCAGGATGACCCGCTTGCCCTTGATGAGCGCGCGGTTGACGTTCAGCTTCAGGCGCACCCCCATGTTGCGGATGCTTTCGGTCGGTTCGATGAAGGTGCGGCCCATATACTGGTTGCGGATGATGCCCATGGCATAGGGAATGGCGGATTCCTGGCTGAAGCCGATGGCGGCGGGCGTGCCGCTGTCGGGAACCGGGCAGACCAGATCGGCGTCCACCGGTGCCTCGCGGGCCAGTTCCACCCCGATCTGGCGGCGGGTCTCGTAGACCGACCGCCCGCCCAGGATGCTGTCGGGACGCGAGAAATAGACATGTTCGAAAATGCAGAAGCGGGGGGACCTGCGTTCGAAGGGAAACATGCTTTCGACCCTGCCGTTCTCGACCACCACCATTTCGCCGGGGGCGATTTCGCGGATGAACTCGGCCCCGATGATGTCCAGCCCGCAGGTTTCGGACGACAGGACCCAGGCGTCATCGCCGACGCGGCCCAGAACCAGCGGGCGCACGCCAAGCGCATCGCGCACCCCGATCAGCTTGGTGCGGGTCATCGCCACGATGCTGAACGCGCCTTCGACACGGCGCAGCGCATCCTTGATCCGTTCCGAGATGTTCTTCTGGATCGAGCGGGCCATCAGGTGGATGATGCATTCACTGTCCGACGAGGATTGAAAGATCGAGCCGCGTTCGATCAGCTCGCGGCGGAGCGCCGCCGCATTGGTCAGGTTGCCGTTATGGGCAATGGCGGCCCCGCCCATCGAGAATTCGCCGAAAAAGGGCTGCACGTCCCGGATCGCCGTGGCCCCCTTGGACCCGGCGGTGGAATAGCGCACATGGCCGATCGCCAGCGCGCCCGGCAGCGTGTCCATCACCGAAGGGGTGGTGAAACTGTCGCGCACATAGCCAAAGCGGCGGGCCGAGTTGAACCCGGTGGCGGGATCGTAAGACACGATGCCGCCCGCCTCCTGGCCGCGGTGCTGCAGGGCGTGCATGCCAAGCGCCACGAAGTTCGCGGCATCGGCAACGCCGATCACGCCGAAGACCCCGCATTCCTCTTTCAGCCTGTCGTCGTCAAAGGGGTGGGGCAGGAAGGGGCGCATCGGGCGGACTTTCCGATTCCGGGGGCGTGTCAGCCACCGTTTAGGGGCAGCCGACCGCAGAGTCACGGGGGGTCGTGCCGCGCCTGTGCCAAAATGGGGATGCCGGTCAGTTTGCGGGCGCTGCCGGTTCCGCCGGTTCTACCGGTGCGGCCGGGGCAGGGGCCGCCTCGGGCGCGGGCGGCGCGGCCGGATCGACAGGCTCGGGGGGCGCGCCGCAGGTTCCGGTCAGTTCCTCATAGCGCTCGACGATCCAGCCGGGCGCATCTTCGGGCACCGCCTTGTTCAGGCTGTCCTGGAACGAGGCAAAAACCTTGGCCGAGCGCGAATTGTCAACCGCAGGCACCGTTTCGGCGGCCACGGCGCGGTCATAGACGATGAAGGCCACCGCCACCAGCAGCACGCCGCGCACGACCCCGAACAGAAACCCGAACGCCTGATCCAGCCCGCCCAGCACCGAGCGCTGCACCGCCAAGGAAAGCAGCGGTGTGAACAGCGCCATCACCACAAGCCCAAGCGCAAAGACCGCAGCAAAGGCGGCGATGATCGACAATTCGCAGCTTTCTGACAGGAAGGGGCCGACGACGGGCAGTTCCCTGACCAAGGGTTCGGCCCTTGGGGCGAAGACATAAGCCAGAACGGCCGCCCCGACCCAACCGGCAATCGCCAGGGATTCCCGGACAAGACCGCGGGAATAGGCAAGGATTGCCGACAGCACTATGACGGCGGCCACGATGCCGTCAATGTAGGTGAAGCCTTCCATTCCCAACTCCCGCGGGGCCTATCCGGCCCCGAACATTTCACCGACGAATGCCGTAAGGTCGGGCATCTGGCGGATCCGCATTCCTTCTGCCGGCCCCGGTTTGGACCGCGACGGCAAGGTCGCCTGTGAAAAACCAAGTTTCGACGCCTCTTTCAACCGGTTTTCGGTCTGGCTTGCCGGACGCAGGGCACCCGACAGGCTGATTTCGCCGAAAAGCACCATGTCTGGCGGAATTGCCACATCCTCTCTTGCGGAAAGCAGCGCCCCCGCAATGGCCAGATCCGCCGCCGGTTCGCCGATGCGCATGCCGCCGGCGACGTTGAGAAAAACGTCCTGCCCGGCAAAGGGAATGCCGCAGCGCGCCTCGAGCACCGCCAGAATCGTGGACAGGCGTCCCGAATCCACCCCCACGACGGTCCGGCGCGGCGTACCCAGGGTCGAGGGCGCGACCAGCGCCTGAATCTCGGTCAGCACCGGGCGCGAGCCTTCCATGCCGGCAAACACCACCGATCCGGGGGCGGGCCGGTCGCGGTCGGACAGGAAAAGGGCAGAGGGGTTCGTCACCTGGGCCAGGCCGTCGCCCGTCATTTCGAAAACGCCGATCTCGTCCGCCGGTCCGAAGCGGTTCTTGACCGCGCGCAGGATGCGGAACTGGTGGCCGCGCTCTCCCTCAAAGTAAAGCACGGTATCAACCATGTGTTCGACCACGCGGGGGCCGGCGATCTGGCCGTCCTTGGTCACATGGCCCACCAGGATCACCGCCACCCCGCGCCGCTTGGCAAAGGTGACCAGCTCATGCGCGGCCGCGCGCACCTGGCTGACCGATCCCGGGGCGCTTTCCACGCTGTCAAGCCACATCGTCTGGATCGAATCGATCACCGCCAGCGCGGGGCGTTCGGCATCCAGCGTGGTCAGGATGTCGCGCAGGTTGGTTTCCGCACCCAGGATCACTGGGGCATCCGACAGGCCAAGCCGCTGCGCCCGCATCCGGATCTGGGACGCGGCCTCTTCGCCGGAGATATACAGGCTCTTGCGGCCGGCGCGGGCAAAGCTGGCGGCGGCCTGCAGCAGAAGGGTGGATTTGCCGATGCCCGGATCGCCACCCACCAGAATGGCCGAGGCGGGCACCAGGCCGCCGCCCAGAACACGGTCCAGCTCCTCCATCCCTGACGGCGCGCGCGGTGGCGGGGCATCTTCTGCGGACAGATCGCTCAGCGCAATCGTGCGGCCCCTGGCCCCCAGGGATTTTGGCGCGGTTGACAGCGGCGCTTCTTCGATGATCGAATTCCAGGCACCGCAGGCATCGCAGCGGCCCGCCCATTTCGCATGGGCCGCACCGCAGGCCGTGCAGGTGTAGGCGGGGGATGATTTTGCCATGCGCCCTTCCTGCCCGATCCGGGGGCAGGCGGCAAGCCGTCAGCAGGGCGCGGGCCTGCTCTGCCAGCCGATGACCAGCGATGCCAGGATGCAGCCGGAGAAAAGATACAGCCCCCAGGCCACTTCGACCGTGGCCAGACCCACGCCTTTGACCACCACGATGTAAAGCGCAACAAGGAAGACATCCGCCATCGCCAGCTTTCCCAGCAGGTGCAGGGCGGGCAGGGCGCGCGGCGACAGCAGGCCGAAGTGCAGCAGGGCCAGACCGATGGTTTTCAGCCAGGGCGCAAAGACGGCCAGCACGGTCACCAGCAGGGCAAGGACGACATCCGTCCGCCACAGCGCCTGCAGGCCGGTGATGACCGAGATTTCCGACAGGCCGAACAGCGGCAACACGCCCGCCCGCAGCAGGGGCGCAAACCAGGCCAGCGGGAACAGGATCAGCAGGGCAAGATTGGCGTATCGCAGCATGTCCCCCCGCATAGCCCAGGCAGGCCCGCGCGCCCAGTGCCTGCATGCCTCTGGGCATTTATCCGCCCCCGGTTGCCGGGGGGCCGGAACGCCTTGTGTTCCGGCGGTGCAAAAGCGGCACAGCGGCAAAGCGCATGCCGGGACGGCAGGCAGGGGCGGCAGCAGGGCCATACGGCCGAACAGCCGCGATGCTTGCCGCAGTGCCGCAGAGCCGGTCCTTGCGCTGCGGGCGAAACGGCGGACAGTCGCGCCGAAGGCCGGGGGGCGGCATACCGGGCGCATCCGGCCTGAACCGGGGGCCGCGCCCGCGCCGTGACAAACCCTGCCGGTGCAGCAGAATTCCCGTCAGCTTCGGCAGCGGCGCACAGGGCACGGGACCCAATGCCGCAAGGCGAACGCAGGAAAAGGACCGCCGCGCGGGCCCAAAGCCAAGGTGCCGCGATGCAGCGTGCCGGTTCCCCGGCCTAGCGGATCGCCGCGATCGGCCCTTCGGCCCGGCCGTGAATGAACTGCTGCACGTAAGGGTCGGGCGTTGTATCCAATTCGCCCACCGAGCCTGTCCATTGGATGACGCCGGCGTGCAGCATGGCGACCTTGTCGGCAATCGCCCGGACCGAGGACATGTCATGGGTGATGGTGATGGCCGTTGCCCCCATCTCGGTCACGATTTCCCGGATCAGCGCGTTGATCACCCCGGCCATGATCGGATCAAGGCCGGTCGTCGGTTCGTCAAAGAAGATGATTTCGGGCTCCGCCGCGATGGCGCGGGCAAGACCGACGCGCTTTTGCATGCCCCCCGAAAGCTCGGCCGGATAAAGATCGGCCACATCGGGCGTCAGGCCGACGCGGCGCAGCTTTTCGATCGCCCTGTCGCGCGCCTCTGCCTTTGATTGCTTTGCGCCGCCGCGCAGCAGGCGGAACGCGACATTTTCCCAGACCCGCATCGAATCAAACAGCGCGCCGCCCTGAAACAGCATGCCAAAGCGGGCCAGGAAGGCATCGCGTTCGACCTTTGTCACATCCTGACCATCCAGGGTGATCGTACCGCCGTCCGGGCGGACAAGCCCCAGAATGCATTTCAGCAGCACCGACTTGCCGGTGCCCGACCCCCCGATGATCACCATGCTTTGCCCCGACGGGATGTCCAGCGAGACACCGCGCAGAACCGCGTTGCGGCCGAAGCTTCTTGTAACCTGCCGAAGTGCGATCATGAGGTGAAGAACAGTCCGGTCAGAAGGTAGTTCGTGGCAAGGATCATCACCGAGGCCGCGACCACCGCCGATTTCGTGGCCTGCCCCACCCCTTGTGCCCCGCGCCCCGAGGTCATCCCGTGATAGCAGCCCATCAGCGCCACGATAAAGCCAAAGACCGCGCCCTTGATCAGCCCCGAGGTGATATCCCAGCCTTCCAGGAAATTCACCGTGCTTTGCAGATAGGTGGCCGAGTTGAAGCCAAGACGGTTGACGCTCACAAGCCAGCCGCCGACAATCCCGATGGCATCGCCCACCGCGACCAGCACCGGAACGGTCAGCGTGGCCGCAGCCACGCGCGGCACGGCCAGGTATTTGATCGGGTTGGTCGACAGGGTGACAAGGGCATCAATCTGTTCCGTCACCTTCATGGTGCCGATCTCGGCCGCGATCGAGCTTGCCACCCGCGCGGCCACCATCAGCCCGCCCAGAACAGGGCCCAACTCGCGCACCATGCCGATGGCGACGATGTTCGGCACCACCAGTTCCGCGTTGAAGCGCGCCCCGCCCGAATAGATCTGCAAGGCAAGGGCACCGCCGGTGAAGACCGCCGTCATCCCCACGACCGGCAGGCTGAACCAGCCGATCTGCATCACCGCATGCAGGAATTCGCGCAGATAGAACGGCGGGCGCAGCATATGCGACAGCACCTGCCCGGCGAAAAACGCGACACGCCCCAGGGCGGCAAGCAGCCCCAGTGTCGCGCGACCCAGTCCTGCGACCGGTGCCAGCAGGCTCACCCGCCGGTTCCGGTGTAGCGCCTGCCATAGCGCCGGGACAGACCGGTCAGAATTTCGTATCCGATCGTCCCTGCGGTTTCGGCAAGATCATCGACCGACTGGTGCGGGCCGATGATTTCCAGCCGATCCGGAACTTCGGGCAGGTGGGTGATGTCCGCCGTGATCAGATCCATCGACACGCGGCCCACGACGGGGCAGGGGATATCGGCGTACCACAGCACGGCCGCGTCCGACAGCGTGCGCATCAAGCCGTCGGCATAGCCCGCGTTCACCGTGGCCAGGCTGGTGAACGTCTCGGCCATCCAGGTGCCGCCGTATCCCACCGTTTCCCCAGGTGCCACTTCGCGGACCTGGATCACCGGCAAAGACAGGCCCAGCACGGGCTGGCCCGCGTCAAAGGGGCGGCATCCGTACAGGCCGATGCCGGGGCGTGTCAGTTCAAAGTGATAGTCGGACCCCAGCAGGATGCCCCCGGTCGCCGAAAGCGATCGCGGCACACCGGTGCCGTCGGTCAGGGCATGAAACTCGGCCAGCTGGGCGGCATTCATCGGATGGTCGGGGTCGTCGGCACAGGCCAGGTGCGACATCAGGAATTCCGGGCGCGCCTGCAGCAGGATGCCCGAGGCCGCTTCCCACTCTGCCGCCTCAAGGCCCAGGCGGTTCATCCCTGTGTCGATATGCACGGCAAAGGGATGATCGGGCAGGGCTTCGAAATGCCGCGTGAACTGGTCAATCGAATTCAGGACCGGTGTCAGATCAAGATCCTGCACCATTTCGGTATCGCCGGGCATATGGCCCGACAGCACGCAGATCTGCGGCCCCGGCCCCAGCGCCTGGCGCAGCAGGGCCCCTTCTTCGGCGATGGCCACGAAAAACCGCCGCGCCCCTGCCGTGGCCAGCGCGCGCCCGACCCGGCGCGTGCCCAGCCCATAGGCATCGGCCTTGATCACGGCGGCCGTCTGCGTGGCGGAATCGGACATCCGGTCAAGCGCGCGCCAGTTTGCGGCGACGGCGTCAAGATCGATGGAAAGGGTTGCAGATGCCATGTTGCACGGTGTTTTGACAGGTGGGCCGAAGACGTCAAGTGGAAAGCTGGTCGGGCCGGGCAAGAAATGCGTCCGGCGTACTGCCGGACGGCGTGCCCCAACGCAGCACCGCACCTGTCAGCTTTGCCCGCACCCTTCGGGCGCGGTCGTGGCAAAGGGGGGTCAGAAACCGTCGGCACCGCCATGCTGCCAGGGTTTTGCTAGATTGCCAAAGCGGGTGAAGCGCCCTTCGAAACTGAGCTCCACCGTGCCGATGGGGCCGTGGCGCTGTTTGCCGATGATGACCTCGGCCTTGCCGTGCACCTGTTCCATAAGCTGCTGCCACTGCACCATCTTTTCCAACTCGTGGTCGCCGGGCTTCTCGCGCTCTTTGTAGTATTCGTCGCGGTATACGAACATCACCACATCGGCATCCTGCTCGATCGACCCCGATTCCCGCAGGTCGGCCAGCTGGGGGCGTTTGTCTTCGCGGTTCTCCACCGCCCGCGACAACTGGCTGAGTGCGATCACCGGGATATCGAGTTCCTTTGCTATGGCCTTCAGGCCCTGCGTGATCTCGGAAACCTCCAGCACCCGGTTTTCCTTTGAGGTGCCCTTGAGAAGTTGCAGATAATCGACGATCAGCACGTCAAGGCCATGGGTCCGCTTCAGGCGCCGGGCGCGGGCGGCAACATGGCTGATCGGCAGCGCGGGCGTATCATCGATATAGAGCGGGCAGGCTTCCAGCGCCTTGGCAGCTTCGACAAAACGGCGGAACTCGGCCTCGGTCATGTCGCCGCGCCGGATCTGATCCGACGGCACCTCGGAGGCTTCCGACAGGATCCGTGCCGCCAGTTGCTCGGCGCTCATTTCCAGCGAAAAGAACCCGACGACCCCACCCTGGACCGCCCCTTCGGAACCGTCGGGCAAGCGGCCGCGGCGGTAGGTCCTGGCGATGTTGAAAGCGATGTTGGTGGCAAGCGATGTCTTTCCCATCGATGGCCGCCCCGCCAGGATCAGCAGGTCCGACGGATGCAGGCCGCCCAGCTTCTTGTCCAGGTCGATCAGGCCCGTGGACATGCCCGCCAGGCCCCCGTCGCGCTGATAGGCGGCATTCGCCACATTCACCGCATCTGTTACAGCCTTGAGAAAGCTTTGAAATCCACGTTCTGCAACGCCCTGTTCGCCCAGCCTGTACAGCCGCTGTTCCGCCTCGGTGATCTGCTCGCGCGGGTCGCTTTCAACATCGACCTTGGCGGCACGGGCGGAAATGTCGCGCCCCAGCGCGATCAGTTCGCGCCGCACGGCCAGATCATAGATCATCTGGGCATAATCGCGTGCCGCAAAGGCCGAAATCGCAGCCCCCGCCAGACGCGCCAGATAGGACGGACCGCCCAGCTCGCGCAGCCCCGGGTCATCTTCAAGAAAGGCTTTCAGCGTGACCGGAGAGGCAAGCGTGTTCTTCTGGATGCGCGCGGCGGCAATCTCGAAGATGCGGGCATGGACCGGGTCGAAGAAATGCTCGGCCCGCACCAGTGCTGCGATACGGTCATAGACATCGTTGTTGGTCAGGATCACGCCCAGCAACTGCTGCTCGGCCTCGATGTTGTGGGGAAGGATGTCGGGCTCGGTCATCACCGGCAAGCCCGGACGGATCGACGCCACTTCCTTCATCGCTGCTGTCCCCCTGTTGCGCCCGGTTGCACCCGGGTCTGACCCAAGGCTTGATGCGCGGTCCGGTTCGCTTTGGCAATCTGGATAAGTCCGGGGATAACCCGCCCTGAAAGCGGAACATAACCCGGAATACGGCCCGATGCCACCAGATGTTGCGGCGGCTTAACCCGCATTACGCAAGTTATGCCGCGAATCGCCGGGCTATATGTGCGGCAGGCCATAGTCCCCGCCGCAGGCCTTTTCCGGTCATCGGCGGTTTCACGCCCTGGCGCGGGCCGCCTGCCAAGCGCGCGGGTTGTTCAGGAAGGCCTCGGCTTCGCTCAGCGTCGCCGCATCGAAGGCCGCTGTGCGCCGCGCTTCGGCCAGGACATCCCACCAGGTACACAGATGATGAAGGCGGACGCCGTGGTCGGCCAGCCGCTGTGTCGTTTCCGGGAAGATGCCATAGCAGAAGATCACGGCGGTATGCGCGCAGGTTGCCCCCGTTTCGCGGATCGCATCGACGAAGCTGATCTTTGATCCGCCGTCTGTTGCCAGGTCTTCCACCAGCAGCACGCGGTCGCCTTCCGCCATCACGCCTTCGATGCGGGCATTGCGCCCGTACCCTTTGGGTTTCTTGCGCACATAGGTCATCGGCAGGGAAAGACGTTCCGCGACCAGGGCCGCAAAGGGGATGCCGGCGGTTTCCCCCCCCGCGACGGTATCGAATGCCTCGAACCCGGCATCACGCAGCACTGTCAGGGTCAGGAAGTCCATCAGGGCAGAGCGGATGCGCGGATAGCTGATCAGCTTGCGGCAATCGATATAGGCCGGTGACGGCAGACCCGAGGCCAGCGTGAACGGGGTGTCGGCATTGAAATGCACCGCCCTGATCTCCAGCAGCATCTGCGCCGTCAGCCGGGCGATGTCGTCCTTGGCGGGAAAGGTGGCGGGGATCATGGCGGGGTCTTTCTTGCGGGCGTCAGGGTTCAACGCGCCAATGCACGGCGCAGCCGGGGTCAAAGACGGTCACGGGGCCGGCGGCGGTTTCGATCTTTGCGGGCCAGGTGACGGCATCGCCCCTGACCAGGGTCAGGGTTCCGTCGTTCGGTGCCTTGCCGTAAAAGGCGGCACCGTTCCGGCTGGTAAAGGCCTCCAGCCGGTTGAGGGCACCGCACTCTTCAAACACATGCGCAAGAAGCGGCATCGTGTTGGTGGCGGTGAAGCAGCCTGCACAGCCGCAGGCCTGTTCCTTCAGATGGTCGGGGTGCGGGGCCGAATCGGTGCCAAGAAAGAACCGCGCCTCACCACTGGTGGCCGCTTCGCGCAGGGCCTGCCGGTGCGATTCGCGCTTGGCCACGGGCAGGCAGTAGTAATGCGGGCGGATGCCGCCCGCGAGGATGTGGTTGCGGTTCAGGAACAGATGGTGCGTCGTGATCGTTGCCCCAAGGTCCCTGCCGCCGGAGCGGACATAGGCCACCCCCTCGGCGGTGGTGATATGCTCCATCACCACGCGCAGACCCGGGGTCGCGCGCCGGATCGGGTCCAGCACCCGGTCGATGAAGACCGCCTCGCGGTCAAAGATATCGACGGCAGGATCGGTGACCTCGCCATGCACGCACAGCGGCAGGCCGATTTCGGCCATCTTTTCCAGCACCGGGCGGACCCGGCCGAAATCGGTGACGCCGGATTGCGAATTGGTGGTGGCCCCGGCGGGGTAAAGCTTGACTGCCGTCACCACACCGCCTGCATGGGCTGCGGCGACATCGGCCGGATCGGTCGTTTCCGTCAGATACAGCGTCATCATCGGCAGAAAGGCGGCCCCCGTCGGCAGGGTCGCCAGGATGCGGTCCCGGTAGGCGGCCGCCTGAGCCGCGGTCACGACCGGCGGCACCAGGTTCGGCATGATCAGGGCGCGCGCGAAATGCCGCGCCGATTCCGGCAGAACCGCCTGCAGCAGGGCACCGTCGCGCAGATGCAGGTGCCAGTCATCGGGGCGCAGAAGGGTCAAACGCTGGGTCATGATCGCGGCGTAGACCATCGGGCACAGGTTTTCCAGAGGCCAAACAGCGCGCGCCGCGATGGCGCGGCTTTATTCCGCGCCTGTTTATTGTGCTGCATTGCCCGGAAAACGGGCGCCAGCCAAATCCGCCCGATGATGCCGGCAAAGGCCGGTCCGGCGCGGTTGTGGGGGCGCGGCGCGCCGCCTAGGCTTTGTGCGGATGGGGAGGATGCGATGCCGGACGACGGCCTGGTCATGGACACGGCGCAAACCGGGCTGCAACGGGCAAGCGGGCGTGCGCATGTCGGACTTGGCGCGCGCGGTGAACTGACCTGCCTGACCGACCTGCATCAGTCGGGATCGGCCAAGGCCTTTTTGCCAAAGGTGCATGGACCGGTTCCGGAAGTGGTGTTTCTCAACACCTCGGGCGGCCTGACCGGCGGGGACAGGCTGATGTTTTCCCTGGCCCTTGGCGACGGCGCGCAGGCGGTGGCCACCACCCAGACGGCCGAGCGCGCCTATGCCAGTTCCGGCGGGCGGGCGGTGATGGATGTGGTGCTGTCGCTGGGGGCGGGGGCACGGCTGGATTGGCTGCCGCAGGAAACCATCCTTTTCGATCGCTCGACCCTGGCGCGCCGGACGCGGGCCGATCTTGGCCCCGGCGCGCGGCTGCTTCTGGCCGAAACCGTGGTTCTGGGCCGCGCCGCCATGGGCGAGACGGTGCGGGACCTCGCATTTTCCGACTGGCGCGAGGTGCGCGGGCAAGGCCGCCCGCTGCTGGTCGAGCCCTTGCGGATCACGGCAGCCACCCTGGCGGCAGGTCCGGCCGCCTTGAACGGCGCGCGGGCACTGGCCACGGTGGCCCTTGTGGCGCCTGGTGCCGAAGATGCGCTGGCGGCGGTGCGCGCCTGCCTGCCTGAGGGGATGGAAGCTGCCGCCTCGGGCTGGGACGGCAAGCTGGTCGTGCGGCTGATCGGGCCGGATCTGTTGCCGGTCAGGCGGGGGGTGGCGCGGGTTTTGAACGCGTTGCGGGGCATCGCCTTGCCCCGTGTCTGGCAAGTGTGAGGATGCAATGAACCTGACCCCCCGTGAAAAGGACAAGCTGCTGATCAGCCTGGCGGCGATGGTGGCGCGCGGGCGCCTGGCGCGCGGCGTGAAGCTCAATCATCCCGAAGCCATCGCGCTGATCACCGACTTTGTGGTGGAAGGCGCGCGCGACGGCCGCTCGGTGGCCGACCTGATGGAGGCGGGCGCGCATGTGGTTTCGGCCGATCAGTGCATGTCCGGGATTGCCGGGATGATCCGTGATGTTCAGGTGGAAGCGACCTTTCCCGACGGGACCAAGCTGGTGACCGTCCATCATCCGATCCGCTGAAAGGGCGCGCCATGATCCCTGGAGAGGTTTTTCCCGCAGAAGGCGTCATTGAATTGAACGCAGGTGCGGAAGCTGTGACGCTTCTGGTGGCCAATACGGGCGACCGGCCAATTCAGGTAGGCAGCCACTACCATTTCGCCGAATGCAATCCCGGACTGGCCTTTGACCGGGCCGCAGCCGACGGCATGCGGCTGGATCTGCCCGCGGGCACCGCCATGCGGTTTGAACCGGGTCAGATGCGCGAGGTGCGGCTGGTGCCCTACCGCGGGCTGCGGCGGGTCTTCGGCTTCAACAAGGCGGTGATGGGCGATCTTGACAGGAAAGGACCGTAGTCAGCGGCTGCGCCGCGCTTAACATCCTTGACGGAACCCGGGCCGCTTGCAACGCTTGTCCCGGCGCCTCGGGTGCGCTTGATCTGATCCTTTTCGCTGCCGCAAGGGCGGCCACCAATCCGGAAGGACTTTGCCATGTGCCATGCCTGTGTGATCGAGACTGTCAAAGCCACGATGCTGTCGCGGCGGTCCCTGTTCCGGGGTGCCGCCGCTGCGGGGGTCGTCAGCGTTGCGGCTGGTCTGACCGCCGCGCGCCCGGCCATGGCGCAGTCCACCGGTAAGGTGGCTGATCTGACCCATACCTATGACGGCAGTTTTCCCACCTTCGGCGGCACGCCCGGCATCATCTATGAACCGGCGGTGAAGTTTGCCGACTCGGGCTATCAGCTGTTCAAGCTGACGATCCTTGAACACACCGGAACCCATATCGACACGCCGCTGCATTTCACCGCCGACGGCACCTCGGTGGATGAGCTGGACCCGCAGAACCTGGTCCTGCCCCTGGTGCTGATCGACATCAAGGACAAGGCGGCGCAGGATGCCAATGCCGTGCTGGACCCTGACGACATCGAAAAATGGATCAGCGCCAACGGCGCCATTCCGGCAGGCGCGCTGGTGGCGTTCAATTCGGGCTGGGCGGCAAAGGTGGGCGATCCATCCTACCGCAACACGCCGGACGGCGCATTCGCCTTTCCGGGCTTCTCCAAAGCCGCGACCGATCTGCTGGCCGAAGCGGGCGTTGCCGCGATCGGCACCGATACGCTGTCGCTTGACCCCGGCAATTCGGCGGATTTCGCGGTGCATACATCCTGGCTGCCCTCGGGCCGGTACGGGATTGAAAACCTTGCCGGGCTGGACGGCTTGCCTGCCGCCGGGGCCACGGTGTTTGTGGGCGCGCCAAAGCACCGGGGCGGAACGGGTGGACCGGCACGCGTGCTGGCGGTGATCTGATGGCGGTTGTTCCGATCCTGCCGGACGAGGCGGCGGGGGCAGAGGCCCTTGCCGTTTTTGCAGAGATACGGGCGGCACGGGGGACTGACTACATTAATCATTTCTGGCGCGCACTGGCCGCTGACCCCGCCCTGCTGCGCGCCACCTGGGACAGGTTGCAGCAGGTGATGGGGCCGGGCACGCTGGACCCGCTGACCAAGGAGCTGATCTACATCGCCGTGTCTGTGACCAATGGCTGCGGCTATTGCATCCATTCCCACACCGCCGCCGCCCGCGCCAGGGGCCTGACCGACGCGCAGCACGCCGAGGCGCTGGCGGTGATCGCGATGGCCAGCCAGACCAACGCGCTGGCGACCGCCCTGGGGGTGGAGGTGGATGAGAGGTTCCGGGTGTGATGGCTTCCTGCCCGAAGGCACGCCGGTGTTCTGAACCTGATGAACGTGGCAGCGTGACGGTTCCACACGGCCATGCATCTCAAATAGCCGTCGATTGCTCCCGCTGTACTGCACCGTGTCAGCAGTCAGGAAGTTGCCGGCGTGTCAAAATGCTCTTAATGCACTTGGCGCGTCCGGGTGCAATCTGCGTCTTGCCTGATTTGTCCGTCGACAAATCAGGCCGCGCCTGCCACCCGGCCGCGCCACGGGCGCGGCGTTCTTCGCGGAAATCGTCCACCGGACGATTTCTGATCGCTCATCACCCCCTTGGCAGGCGCGTTCCGCGCCCGCCCAGGCAGGCGCGGCCTGATTTACGGGCCGTATCCCCGGCCCAACCCCCCTTGCCCTGCGGCTTGCGCCTTCGGGCAACGGACCGGGCCACGCTCCACCGGAGCGTGACCTTATCGGTCCGGGCACATGATGCCAGGCGTTGCGATAGCCAGACCAGGGAGAAACCGATGCCTGCCCGATCAGGTCACAGTCCGCAGAAACGAACCATGATAACGGCTGCCGTAGCTATAGCTTCCACGCGGTCGTCACGAGACTTGGCGCGGTAGATAAGGAAGCAACATAATGCGAGTTGCAGCAAATCGGAGATCATCATTCTTGCGCTCCCAAAATGGCGCGGACGCGGTCCGCAGTGCGCACGCCATTTTTCACACGTTCTTGCGCCCTCAAATGCACGCCCGATTCAAGCCAAGAGGCGCAGCGATCGGGGCACTATTTTCTGTTATCAAAACAGGAGTTTAACATGCCCGCCCGTATATCCCGCGCCACCTATGCCGACATGTACGGCCCGACCACGGGCGACCGGGTGCGGCTGGGCGATACCGACCTGATCATCGAGGTCGAGAAAGACCTCACGACCTATGGCGAAGAGGTGAAGTTCGGTGGCGGCAAGGTGATCCGCGACGGCATGGGGCAAAGCCAGGTTCCGCGCGCGGGCGGGGCGGCGGATACGGTGATCACCAATGCGCTGATCCTGGACCATTCGGGCATCTACAAGGCCGATGTCGGCCTGCGCGACGGGCGCATCTGCAAGATCGGCAAGGCGGGCAATCCCGACACCCAGCCCAATGTCACCATCATCATCGGCCCGGGGACCGAGATCATCGCGGGCGAGGGGCGGATACTCACTGCCGGGGGCATGGATGCGCATATCCATTTCATCTGCCCCCAGCAGATCGAGGATGCCCTGCATTCCGGCCTTACCACCATGCTGGGCGGCGGCACCGGGCCTGCGCATGGCACGCTGGCCACCACCTGCACGCCGGGGCCCTGGCACATCATGCGGATGATGCAGGCGGCAGATGCCTTTCCGATGAACCTGGCCTTTGCGGGCAAGGGCAACGCCAGCCTTCCTGCGGGGCTGGAGGAACAGGTGCGCGCCGGGGCCTGTGCGCTGAAACTGCACGAGGATTGGGGCACCACGCCCGGCGCCATCGACTGCTGCCTGACGGTGGCTGATGCGATGGACGTGCAGGTGATGATCCACACCGACACGCTCAATGAATCCGGTTTCGTGGAAAACACTCTGGCCGCGATTGCGGGTCGCACCATCCACGCCTTTCACACCGAAGGGGCGGGCGGGGGCCATGCGCCGGACATCATCAAGGTGGTGGCATCGCAGAACGTGATCCCCAGTTCGACCAACCCGACGATGCCCTATACGGTCAATACCATCGAGGAACACCTCGATATGCTGATGGTCTGCCATCACCTGGACAGATCGATCCCCGAAGATGTCGCCTTTGCCGAAAGCCGCATCCGGCGCGAAACCATCGCGGCCGAAGACATCCTGCATGACATGGGGGCGTTTTCGATCCTGTCGTCGGACAGTCAGGCCATGGGACGGGTGGGCGAGGTCATCACCCGCACCTGGCAGACCGCGCACAAGATGAAGGTCCAGCGCGGGCGGCTGGCCGGGGAAACCGGGGCGAACGACAATGTCCGCGTGAAGCGTTATGTCGCGAAATACACCATCAACCCGGCCATCGCGCATGGCCTGTCGGCCCATATCGGCAGTGTGACCGAGGGCAAACGCGCCGACCTTGTGCTGTGGTCGCCCGCCTTTTTCGGGGCCAAACCCGATATGGTGCTGATCGGCGGCACCATTGTGTGCGCGCAGATGGGTGACCCCAACGCCAGCATCCCCACGCCGCAGCCGGTCTACACGCGCCCCATGTTCGGGGCATTCGGGCGGTCGGTGGAACGATCCGCCGTGGTCTTTGTCAGTGCCGCCGCCCAGGCCGACGGGGTGCGGGGCAAGTACGGGCTGGCCAAGGAAACCCTGGCCGTCAGCGGCACGCGCGGCATCGGCAAATCCGACATGATCCACAACAGCGCCACCCCGCAGATCGAGGTGAACTCTGAGACCTACGAGGTGCGCGCCGATGGCGAACTGCTGACCTGCGAACCCGCGCGGGAACTGCCGCTGGCACAGCGGTACTTTCTGTTCTGAGGCGGGAGGGAAAGGCTGCGATGCCCATGATGCGGGAGTTTTGCCGCCATGGCGCGATCAGACCGGCTGGCGCTGCCAGAGGACCCGGACAGTGAACCTCGGGGGGGAGGGGGCGCAGGGTCGTCCGATTGCCGAAGGGATCAAGCCCGCAGGCAAGGGCCAGTCCCGCGCCGGACGCCGATACATCCGACAGGAAAGACATGTCTTCCCAGGGTAACGCATGTTGAGATGTGATTCTTGCCAGATACTTTTCCGGGATCAACCGACCGTGCCCCGGCGACTGCGCGCAAGCGGCTAAAGTGGCGGGTTACAATGACAGCCAGAGATGGCCAGATCAGGAAAAGCCCGACCCATAATGGAAAACTGACGCCAATGGGGCTGTCGCGCGACCGCCTGGCACGCTACGCTTTCCCGGACCTGTTCGCGCGCTGAGGAGTGGCCATGACCAACCTTCCGATTGCCCATGACATCCACCGCAAGGGGCACTGGACCGATGCGGCCGACCGCGTGACCCTGGGCTATGACGAGCGCTTCCTGCGCCGCCGCCGCCTGGTGACGGCGGGGGGCATGGCGGTGCTTGTCGATCTGCCCGAAACCACCAGCCTGGACCATGGCGATGCGCTGGAGTTGTCTGACGGCCGTCTTGTTGCGATTGAGGCGGCGGCAGAGCCGGTCCTAATCGTCACGGGGGACCTGCCGCGCATCGCCTGGCACATCGGCAACCGCCACACGCCCTGCCAGATCGAAGGCGGGCGCCTGCTGATCCGCCGCGATCATGTGCTGGAGGCGATGCTGCGCCAGCTGGGCGCGGGCGTGACCGAGGCGCAGGAGCCCTTTATCCCCGAAGGCGGGGCCTATGGGCATGGCCGGACCCTGGGCCATGACCACGGCGATGCCGGGGATCACGGTCATGCCCGGGGGCGCGGCCATGTCCATCACCACGGCGGGCACAGCCACCCCGAGGAACCGGACACGGTTCCGGACCCCGAATGACGGACGCTGCCCTTCTGTGTCTGACACAATGGCTGTCGCCTGCCTTTCCGGCGGGCAGCTACGCTTATTCGCACGGGCTGGAATGGGCGATCTCTGACGGCGACGTGACGACGGCCGCGCAGCTTCAGTGCTGGATCGCTGCGGTGCTGACCGAAGGGGCAGGGCGGACCGATGCCATCCTGCTGGCGCAGGCCCTGCGGCCAGAGACCGACCTTGCAGATCTCGCCGCCCTGGCGCAGGCGCTTGCCGCCTCGGGCGAGCGTCTGGTGGAAACGCTGGATCAGGGGCGCGCGCTGGGCCAGACCATCGCGGCGCTGACCGGGCGGGCGGAAAAGGCGATGCCCTATCCGGTGGCGCTGGGGGCGGCGGCGCGGGATCTTGGCCTGCCTGCGGCGCGCGTTGCCGCACTGTATCTGCATGCCTTCGCCTCGGCCCTGGTTCAGGCGGGGGTCCGCTTTGTGCCGCTGGGGCAGACCGAAGGGCAGGCGGTGCTGGCGGCGCTGCACCCCGTGATCCTGCAGGTGGCCCAAGACGCGGCCTGCGCCGGGATCGACCGGATCGGATCGGGCGCGGTGCGCAGCGATCTGGCCGCGATGCGCCACGAAACCATGAATGTCAGGATTTTCCGCACATGAGCTCTGTCAACGGCCCGCTGCGCGTGGGCATCGGCGGCCCGGTGGGGGCCGGCAAGACCACCCTGACCGAACAGCTGTGCCGCGCGCTGCGCGACGACTTTTCCGTCGCGGTGATCACCAATGACATCTACACGCGCGAGGATGCCGATTATCTGATGCGCGTGCAGGCCCTGCCTTTGGAGCGTATCCGGGGCGTGGAGACCGGCGGCTGTCCGCATACCGCGATCCGCGAAGACGCCAGCATCAATCTGGCTGCGGTGGCCGATCTGAACCGCGCCTTCCCCGATCTGGACGTGATCCTGATCGAAAGCGGCGGTGACAATCTGGCCGCAACCTTCAGCCCGGAATTGGCGGACCTGTCGATCTATGTCATCGACACCGCCGCAGGGCAGGACATTCCGCGCAAGCGCGGGCCGGGGGTGACGCGGTCGGACCTGCTGGTGATCAACAAGATCGACCTGGCCCCTTACGTCGGTGTTGACCCCGCCCTCTTGGAAAGCGATGCCAAAGCCGCCCGCGGGGCGCGCCCCTTGGTCATGGCCAGTCTGAAGTCGGGACAGGGGGTGGCAGAGGTGGTGGCCTTCCTGCGGCGGGACGGGGGGCTGTAGGGCGGGAAAAGCGGCGGGCGGCGCGGCTGCGGCGCTTCACCGGCGTCAGAGAAAGCGTAAGGAATCAACCGCAAGAACCAAACACGGTGCGGCGCGGTGCTGTCGGCGTGCCGTTCATTCCGGTTATGCCATGGGCCGCAGAACCGCAGTTGCACGCTACCCCGCCTGAGCAGGGTCCAGCATCCGGACGTTCATCCTGATGGGGATGACGGAATTGGATACGGCATCGGCTGTCTGCCCATAAGGCACTGCGGTTCCGGTTCCGGTTCCGGTGGAACTGGTGGCTGAGGCGCTGAACCCCTCTTCGCCAATCAAGCGCAGGCACAAGCCTGGGGCATTGTCCGACCGCGCTGCCATGGTCAAATACTGACCGTAAATGGAGGCAATGATTGAAAGAATGCTGCCGAACGGGTTGGTCAGTGTCGTGGCATCTGTCACCGTTTCGGAGGAAACCGCACCGGAAACGATCAGAACGGAATTGAGGTTCAATGCGGTGGATGCGAAAACCGTGGGATCATCGACCCTGGTCAGGGGCTGCCCCTTGATCACAGCCGCGTTGCGGCAACCGGTTGCGAGGTATGGCAGACCGTCGAACCGGTCTTCCGCAGCATGCAGACCGGCGGCAAACAGGGGGACGTCGCTGCATCGGCTGCCGCAAACACGCCGTACCGCCCAGGATTGGCACCGGTGCCACGGACGGTGCCGGGGCGAAGGAAAAGCCCACCCCCGCCCCTGCCGAAGTGACCCTGCGGCAATCGACAATCCGGGGGGGGTGCACAGTCCGGCAAGCTTCAGGGCAGCTTTGGCCATTGTGCGGTTTCCGATTGACCCTTTCCTGTCAATCTGACCCTGTCGAAGGCACGGTCTTTCCGCACCCTGGCGTGATCACCTTCCGGCCGTGTCGCACGCCTGTCTCAGCCGGCATCGTCAAATAGTGCCGGGTTCGGCTCTGTCCTGCGTGACAGGACGTTCCCCAAGGCCACAGCCGCAAGGTTAAGGCGGCCGGTCGTCTCCAGATGGTCCGTGAGCCTGTCGATATAGGGACCATAGCTGCGCCGCTTGCGGAACAGCTGGTAGAACAGGGGGGCGTCCAGACTGCCCTCGCAGGCGGCGGTGATCAGCGGCGTCAGAAGCTGCATCCCCTCCAGCGCCTGTTCCACCTGCGCCCCGATCCTTCGGGTGCGCAGCGCAGTGACATGGGGCCGGGCAAACAGCGCCGCATGCATCGCATCCAGCGGCTCGGTCGGGTCAAAGACCACAAAGACGTCGCCCGCGCCCTCGGTCATGTCGGGCGCATATCCGTAGCGGTCGGTGAAGGTCAGGCGGCGCTGCCGGGCGTACCGGGTGTCCCATCCGGCCTGGGCGGGGTCCAGCGTGGCCACCGGGGCCAGTGCCAGCACCGTGGCACCGGGCGCTGACACGGCAAAGGCGCAGGCGGCATAGGCCCCCATCCCCGCCCCGTAGAACACGACCCGGTCGAACCCCTCAAAAAAGCCAGTGTCCACCAGCCCGTCGAAAAAGTCATAGACAGCGGGGTCGCGGTACCAGGTCTGGCCATCGGCGATCAGGCACAGGGCGGACCAGCCGCGGTCACGGGCCAGGGCATAGCCCATCGGCAGGCCGCCCTTCCGCTGCCGGATGTCGGCGACGGTTTCAAAGGTCACCAGCAGAACGGGACCGGTATCGCTGAAAACTGCCCAGTGCCGGTTGCCCATGGTCCGGAAAAACCCGGCATCCCTGCCAATCTTTTCGATTGCTGCAAGCCATTGGGCCCGGTCCGGCTGCGCACCGCCCCGCAGAGGCCGGTCGTTGCCCTCATCGGCGTCATCGATCA
>JADCEF010000006.1 GCA_020250445.1 Rhodobacter sp. | reverse complement strand
TGTCGTTGATCGACTGCGCCAGGTGCTGATCCTCTGGCAGGACGCGGGCGGTGGTGGCGGACAGGCCGGACATCAGATCGGCCCCCCCGTGAAGGTGCCGATCGACTCGGGGTGGATATGGCCGACCAGGCTTTTGCCCGAGGCGACGACATCCGCGTCGCAGGTGACCGGCCCCGTCACGTCGATCTTGCCGGTGACCTCGACATCGCCCTCGACGTAAAGCTTGCCGATCACGCGCAGCGTGCCGCCGCCCAGGTCAATCGTCGGGCTGGCCGCGTTCGGGGCCACCGCATTGCCATCAATGGCAATCGACCCGCCGACATAGGCCCGCGCCATGTCGCCGCCCGGCGCAGTAACCTCGACCTGTTCACCGATCGACGGCATCACGTGCAGCCGGATCGCGCCCGACCGGATCTGCAGCACCGGAACCCACGCCGTGTCCAGATCGCCGATCCGGACGCGGACGCGGGACGTGGCATTGTCAACGGCGGTGACATAGCCGACCTGGCAGATATTGGCGATCATCCGGTCGGCCTCGGCCGCAGCGCGCGTCATGGCGCACCCCCGATCAGCTCATAGTCATCTTCAAAGGCGCGCCCGATGCGCGGGGCCTGGCCCAGGTACAGTTCGGGCGTGATCGCCAGAACCTCGGGCAGGCCGCGCAGCGCCACCGGCTGCGACCAGGTCACGGCAGACAGGGCAATCGCCCGGCTTTCGGTGCTGACGGACAGGATCGGCTCCTCGGCCACGTCCGCCGCCGCGCCCAGATCGGCGGGCAGGCCCCAGACCGTGTCGGGGATCATCTGCAGCAGGGCCTGGGCGATGTTCGCCACCGCCTCGTCCCGGCCCAGGCCCATTTCGTCCCTGGCGACGATGAACGCGCCCATCTGCAGGCTGTAGGTATGGTGCGGCCCGGCATAGGTCTGGTCCTGGCGCAGGCGCAGACGGCTGACCAGCACCGCCGGTGCCGCCACGCCCTTGGCCTTCAACATGTCCAGATTGAAGCGCCCGGCGATGCCCCGGCATTCGCGCAAGGCAGGCAGCACCAGCTTGATCCGGGCGGCAACCAGACCGGGCAGGGCTGCCAGCAGGTCGGGGCGGGTCGCGGTCATTGCAGCCACTCCGCGCTCAGGTCGATCACCAGATCTTCGATCTCGCGGCGGTCGGCAGCCGACAGGCCAAGGTAGGGACGCTCCGGAATGCCGCGCCCGCCGAACTGGTGGATCGCGCTGTAGGGCGTTTGCGACCCCACGGTCGCCGTGGTGCCGGTGGTATAATCCTGCACGCTTACCAGCAGGTTCTCGCTGTCGATCAGCAGCGAATTGGCGCGGCGGTTGCCGGTGTTGCGGGTCTGCGCGTACCGGTCCGACCAGGGGGCCCAGGGCGTGCCGTCCGGCGCGGTCTTGTCCGTGCGGATGCGGTCTTTGGTCTGGCGTTCGATCATCGCACCGATGTCGCGGGCCAGCTGCGGCACGAAGCCGGAGCCAAGCCGGTCCAGCACCGCCACCGCATCGGCCAAGAGGTGGCGGTCCAGTTCGGCGGTGATCGCGACCCCGGTCATCAGAGGTCCCTCGTCAGGTCGCGGGTAAAGAGTTTGGCCGGGCCGCCCGAGACAATCGGCTGCGCGGCGCTGACATCGGGCTGGCCTTCCACCGGGGGCACCGGGGTGAACACCAGCGCGGCCTCGCCTCTGGCAATCCGCTTCAGGTGGCCCAAGGCGTCTTCATACCGCTTGCGGTGTTCTTCGGACAGCACATCGGCAGACAGCGCCAGCCGGTACAGGGCAATGTCCACAGCCAGCTGCTTCAGGAACCCCGGCACCTCGGGCAGCGGCAGGGTGTAGCGCGCATGCAGATAGGTATCGATCTCGTCACTGGCCGAAGTCAGGGCGCGGGTCACCGCCGCGCTGTCCGCCGCGCCGTCCCGGTTATGGTCCGCCACGACCAGCGCATTCTGGCCGTAAAGCGTGA
Organism: Rhodobacter sp.; assembly: GCA_020250445.1. Classification (GTDB taxonomy): domain Bacteria; phylum Pseudomonadota; class Alphaproteobacteria; order Rhodobacterales; family Rhodobacteraceae; genus Aliitabrizicola. The sequence goes on along the minus strand of JADCEF010000006.1, from coordinate 3,173 downwards.
CGATGTCGGATTGCGTGGCGTACATGGCGTTCCCTTGATTCTGGTGCCGGTCTTTCCCGGCTGTCAGGGGCCGTCTTCCCCCTCGTCAGGGCAGGGCGCTGCGCGCGCCGCCTGGATCACCGGGGGCGGGCCTGTCGCCCGCTGCCTGTCCGCCCCGGCCCTTGATCCTGTCGCACCGGCATCAGGTGGGCCGGGCGATCTCTGCCCAGACCTCGGCCACAAGTTTCGCCGTGATCTTCCTTGCCTCGTCCGGCAGGCGTTCCTTCACCGCGCCCAGCTTCGGCTGGCCGTCGGCGTCGAAGTCCCCCGGCTCAAGCTGGCTGATCGCCGCGCGCACCCGCGCCTTGAGGCTGTCCACCTTTGCCCCGGCCTCGACCTGCGCCTCGTCCGGGGCGGGGCCGATGTGCAGGCGGGGATCGGCGGTCAGCACCGCCCACTCGTCTGTGGTGAAGGCATCCTGTGCCACCACCCGCCCGGCGCGGGGCCAGAACTGGCCCAGCCGGTAGTGGCCTTCGAACTCGGCCGCGGCAATCGATCTGATCAGAAGCGCGCTCATGATCAGGCTAACCACGGGTTCACAAGCACCTTGACGGCGTTGTAGTTGGGGTTCGACCCCCCGCCGGCCAGGAACTGCGCCTCGAACAGCGCCTTGGCTGCAGCCTCGTTGCTGGCCCCGACCATGATCAGGGTGGGTGCCACGCCCAGCGGACGGCCGCCGTCGGCCTTGAGGTTGCGCATGATCGTGCGCGTCGCCTCGAAGTTGGTGGCGTTCAGCGCGGTGCGGCCGCAATGGATCAGCTGCGGGAAGCCGTAGCCTGCGGCGCAGCGATAGCGGATGCCCCACTGGTACAGGTCCTTGGTAAAGGCCGTGTCCGAGGTGGAGGGATCGAACTTCATCTCCATCTCGGGCTTCGTCCGCTCCTGGAAGATCAGGGGCTTCAGCACCTTCGAATCGTCGATCAGATACCAGCGCGCGCCGGCCCCGGTGGTGAAGTTCGTCCAGGTCGTGGCCGTGCCGGTGCCGTCGGCGTTCGGGAACACCGGGTGATCGGTGTCGAAGAAGAACTGCCCGTCATAACAGACCGAGCTTTCCCCGGCAGTGATCGCATCGTTCACCAGAATGTCGGGCCACTGCGCCGCCTCTTGCCCCATCGACCTGGCGATGGGCGAGAAATGGCCGAACTGGTCATCCTCGATCTGCACGCGCTGCACGCCCAGCGTCGATTCGAACAGCCGGTTGCTGATCTGATAGCCGGACAGTTTCATGTCCTTGACCACGCGGTCGCCCACCCATTCGCGCAGGCGGGGGAAATCGCCCAGCCAGCTGTAGGTGTTCGACGCGGTCGTCGATGGCACAAGCGTTGCCACCTTGTCCCAGAACGCCATGGCACGCATTGCGGCGTAAGCGTCCTTGAACGAGGATTGCAGCGCGGTATTGAGGTTGGTCAGCAATGCGGGGGATGTGATCGCCATGGTCGGGTTACTCCTGCTTCATCAGGGCAACCCGCTCGGTCGCCAGCTGTGCCTGCACGGCCTTCTCGGCCGCGAATTTCTCGGGATCGGTGCCCATCATCCGGCACATCGCCAGCTCTTCGCCGGTCAGCTTGCCGGGCGTGGCATCGGGGGTGCGGCGGTCCAGCGTGGACGGCGGCGCAATCACCGGCGCTGCGCCGACCATCGCCGTGAACCGCTCCAGCCCGCCCTCCTGGCGGCAGGCGGCGAGGTGGTAGTCCTTTGATGCGGGTGCTACCTTGCCCGCCGTGACGGCGGCATCGACGGCTGCCGTGATCTCAGCCTCGCGCCGCGCCTTTGCTTCGGTCTCGAAGGCGGTGATCCGGTTCAGCGCCAGAACGTGGTCGGCTTTGGGCACGAACCGCTCGGGGTCCGGGGCCTCGGCGCGGTTCAGCGCCAGTGCCTTATCGCTTTTCAGCGCGTTGATCGCCAGCACGGCATCCGCCGCAGTGGCCGTGGCCATCAGGCCCAGGGCGTCAAGGACCGCCTTGTCCATGTCTGTCTCCGTGGTTGCGCGGTTCAGGGCCGCCATTTCAAGGTTCGGGGAATTGGTAAGCCCGGCGCTGACGATCCGCAGGATTTCCCCTGTCTTCTTGTCGACCGCCATCACCGGGCTCAGATAGCGGTAGGCGCGCGAGGTGACGGTCGCCTCGCCTTCCGCCGTCCATTCGACACGGCCCCACAGGGCACCATCGCGGACATTGAGTTCCTTGATCCAACCCACTGCCGGGGCGGGCATGCCCAGCGGCGCGGCGATTTGGGAGGAATGTTCAAGATCGATCTGCGGCTCTTTCGCAGGGTCGAAGGCGGCGGCAACCGCCGCCGGGTCCGACAGCGTCCAGGCGCGCCCGTCGCGCCCGACAATGGCCGGACCGGGCGGCGTCAGCTGCACCCAGTCGGGCACGGCACCGCTTTCGAAGTTGAGCGCAAGCCCGCGCAGCGAGGGAAGGGGATGTGTCACCATGGGCGGACATTGCCCGCATCGGCGCAGCCCGTAACCCTTGAATGTTTTCGGGGGCAGATGCCCGCATCGGGCGGGTCCGGGGGATATCGCGCCAGCGGGCCGCTGAAGGCCCTTCCCGCCTTCAGGCTACGCCGGGCCATGCCGGACCGACAAGGCCCTTTAAATGGTATTTAACGGCGCGGTTGCAGGCCATTCCATCGGCCCCGGTCGCCCGGATGCACCTTCGGCGTTGAACTTTGCCCGGCAAGGGCATAAACAGCGGCAGCGCCCGAGCCATTCGGAAAGCCGGTCATGTGCCGCGATGGGGTTCCGACCATCCGGGCGTCAATCCCTGAACACCTCGATACCAGGTATCGCCCGTATCGCTTTGCGCCTGGCGGGCTTCAGCGGATAAATCGTCCTGATCCAGATCTCCGCCGTTTCGGCCATCACCTTCAGGACGAAGACCCACGGCTCGCTGCCTGCCGACATGACATAGATATCCGTCCTGCCCGCGCGCCGCTCGATCAGCACTGACCCGGTCTGCAGGGCCTCTGACAGGATCAGCAGCGTGCCGGTCGTCACACGGCGTTTCCTGGCCTCGAACTTGTCGCCATAGTCTGACGTCATCCGGACCACCCGCGCCTTGACCCCAGCGGCTTCGGCAAGACCGCCGGGCAGAACCGCAACCGGCACCGCCGCAGGGGAAGCGCCTTTC
>JADCEF010000059.1 GCA_020250445.1 Rhodobacter sp. | reverse complement strand
GCCGTCAAGGTGGTCTTGCCGTGGTCAACATGGCCGATCGTGCCAATGTTCACATGCGGTTTGGTGCGTTCAAACTTTGCCTTTGCCATGATGGCCTCCTCAATGTCGGGTCCTGACGGTGCGAACGGCTGCACCCTGCGGCGGTCGGGTGCGTGCCTTCGCACGCACCGCTTGTCTTATGCGTATTTCTTCTGGATCTCGTCCGAGATGTTCTGCGGCACCGCGTCGTAATGATCGAACTGCATCGTGAACACTGCGCGGCCCGACGACATCGAGCGCAGATTGTTGATGTAGCCGAACATGTTGGCCAGCGGCACGAAGGCGTTGATGACATTGGCGTTGCCGCGGCTGTCCTGGCCCTGCACCATGCCGCGGCGGCTGGTCAGATCGCCGATGATGGAGCCGGTATATTCCTCTGGCGTCACCACCTCGACCTTCATGATCGGTTCCAGCAGTTTCGCACCGGCCTTCTTCAGGCCGTCGCGCATTGCGGCCCGCGCCGCAATCTCAAAGGCAAGGACCGAAGAGTCAACATCGTGGAACGCACCATCAACCAGCGCCACCTTGAAGTCGATCACCGGGAAGCCGGCCAAGGGCCCCGAATCCATCACCGATTTGATGCCCTTTTCGACACCGGGGATGTATTCCTTCGGCACCGCGCCGCCGACGATCTTCGATTCAAAGGAATAGCCTTCGCCCGGTTCGGTCGGCTGGATCACCAGCTTGATGCGGGCGAACTGGCCTGTGCCGCCGGTCTGCTTCTTGTGGGTATAGTCGATCTCGGCCTCGCGGCTGATCGTCTCGCGGTAGGCCACCTGCGGCGCGCCGATGTTCGCTTCGACCTTGAACTCGCGACGCATGCGGTCGACAAGGATGTCAAGATGAAGTTCGCCCATGCCCTTCATGATGGTCTGGCCGGATTCGAAATCGGTCTCGACCCGGAAGGACGGGTCTTCGGCGGCAAGGCGCGCCAGGGCGATGCCCATCTTTTCCTGATCGGCCTTCGACTTCGGCTCGACCGCGATCTCGATCACGGGCTGCGGGAAGGTCATGGTTTCCAGCACCACGGGCTTCGCCGGATCACACAGCGTGTCACCCGTCGTGGTTTCCTTGAGGCCCGCCAGCGCGATGATGTCGCCCGCAAAGGCTTCTTCGATTTCTTCGCGGTTGATGGCGTGCATCATCATCATGCGGCCGACACGCTCTTTGCGCTGCTTGGTCGCGTTCAGCATCTGGTCACCCTTGCGCAGCTGGCCGGAATAGATGCGCGTGAATGTCAGCGAGCCGACGAAGGGGTCGTTCATGATCTTGAACGCAAGCCCCGAGAAGGGCTGCGCATCATCGGCAGAGCGTTCGATGTTCCGCGTTTCGGTCTCGTCGCCCGGGGCGAAGCCCAGATAGGGCGGCACGTCAAGCGGGTTCGGCAGATAATCGATCACCGCGTTCAGCATGGGCTGCACGCCCTTGTTCTTGAAAGCAGACCCGGCCAGCACCGGAACAAAAGACAGCGACAGCGTGCCCTTGCGGATCAGGCCGCGCAGCACATCGACCGAAGGCTCGTTGCCTTCAAGATAGTCTTCCATCACAGCGTCGTCCTGCTCCACGGCAAGTTCCAGCATCGTGTGGCGCCATTCCCTGGCCTGATCCAGCAGGCTGGCCCGGATCGGCTGGCGGACCCAGGACGCGCCCAGATCTTCGCCCTGATAAACCCACTCTTCCATGGTCAGCAGATCGATGATGCCCTCAAAGCGGTCTTCCGACCCGATCGGCAACTGGACCGGCATCGGCCGGGCACCGGTGCGCTCGGCGATCATCTTCACGCAGTTGAAGAAATCGGCCCCGGTCTTGTCCATCTTGTTGACGAAGACGATCCGGGGAACCTTGTAGCGGTCGGCCTGACGCCAGACCGTTTCGGTCTGCGGCTCGACCCCTGCATTGCCGTCCAGCAGCACAACCGCACCGTCAAGCACCGCCAGCGACCGTTCCACCTCGATGGTGAAATCGACGTGGCCGGGTGTGTCGATGATGTTGAACCGGTACAGATCATCTTTCGTCTGCACGCCGGAATCCACCGTGCGTTTCCAGAAAGTGGTGGTGGCGGCAGAGGTGATGGTGATCCCGCGTTCCTGCTCCTGCTCCATCCAGTCCATCGTCGCGGCACCGTCGTGCACCTCGCCGATCTTGTGGGACTTGCCTGTGTAGAACAGAATCCGCTCTGTCGTCGTGGTCTTGCCCGCATCGATATGGGCAATGATCCCGAAGTTACGGTAGCGGTTCAGGGGGTATTCGCGTGCCATAGCTACGATCCTTGATTACCTTGAGCCGAAGCTCAGGAATTCCCGTCTTGAAGTTCGAGGCGGCGCTCAATCCGGTCAACGCGCATGACCAGCGAAGCGAATTCCGATCCACGGTTCAGATCGCTTTGCACCAGCGCGGCCACATGCCCGCGAAGCACACGCAATTCACCTTCGACCCGCTCCAGACGCTCCCCCAGGCGGGCAATGTCGCCCCGGATGGCCTTGAGCAGTTCGTAGAGAAGCTCGCTTGTTACGGATTCGCCGACCATCTTTCCTTACCAGCGGTAGTGGCTGAACGCCTTGTTGGCATCGGCCATCTTGTGGGTGTCTTCGCGCTTCTTCACGGCGGTGCCACGGTTGTTGACGGCATCCGACAACTCGGCTGCAAGACGCTCTTCCATGGTGCTCTCGTTGCGCTTGCGGGCGGCGATGATCAGCCAGCGGATCGCAAGGGCTTCGCGCCGCTCCGGGCGAACCTCGACCGGAACCTGGTAGGTGGCACCGCCGACGCGGCGCGAGCGCACCTCGACAGATGGCTTCACGTTGTCGAGCGCCTCGTGGAAGGCTTCGATGGGCGGGCGCTTCAGACGGGTCTGGACCCGTTCCAGCGCGGAATAGACGATGCCTTCTGCAACCGACTTCTTGCCATCGATCATGAGGTTGTTCATGAACTTGGTCAGGATGCGGTCGCCATATTTGGCATCAGGCAGGATTTCGCGCTTTTCAGCGGCGTGACGGCGGGACATTTCCTAAATCCTCACTTCGGACGCTTTGCGCCATACTTCGAACGGCGCTGACGACGGTCTTTGACGCCCTGGGTATCAAGCACACCGCGCAGGATGTGGTAACGGACACCGGGAAGGTCCTTGATCCGGCCGCCACGGATCAGGACGACCGAGTGTTCCTGAAGGTTGTGCTTTTCGCCGGGGATGTAGCAGATCACTTCGAAGCTGTTGGTCAGACGCACCTTTGCGACTTTCCGCATGGCCGAATTCGGCTTTTTCGGTGTCGTGGTGTAGACGCGCGTGCAGACGCCGCGCTTTTGCGGGCATCCTTCCAAGTGCTGCGACTTGGACTTTCTTGCGTTCGGCTCCCGCGGTTTGCGGATGAGCTGTTGGATCGTCGGCATTCACGTACCCCGTGTTGCGCTGTCACTACTTGCACCCGACCCGGGCGCACTGCTTGTCGACGGCGTCCCGCGCGAACCGCAAAACGCCAAAACCGCATGCGTCCCCTTCGCGGGGACGACGCGGTGGAATTCCAGAGGATCGGGGCCTGCGCCCGGATCATGACCACATCTGACTTCAGACACCACGCCGCAGATCACCAAAGTGCGGGACCGCAGCGCAAGTCGGGGCCGTATAGGGGGAGTCGCGGGGGTTGTCAACAGCCCCCCTGCCCCGCAAAACCTCAGCGCCAGGGGGTCCGCAAGATCAGCGGTTTAAGAAGCACGGCGCAGAGCAGAACGAAGATCGTGGCCAGCAGCGCGTCAGACAGGAAATGCCGCCCTGCTGCAATGCGCTGAACCGCGACGAAAAGCGGCAGCAGAAGGATGATCGCCTGCATCAGGGCCCGCATCGGCCCAGTAAAACGGTCACCGAAATGATCGAGCAACGCAAGCAGCGCCACGGCAAGCGCCACCGCGCCGGCCACTTCGCCGGACACGAAAGAACAGTTCCTCGTGCATTGCTGGGACAGGACATGCGGCGGCGTGAAGGCCAGCGTGCCCCCGAATTCCGTCACCTGCGCCGGACGCGCCCGGCCCCAGAGAGGCTTGAGAATGCTGTCCACCAAAAGACCCGGCGCCAGAAGATAGAGGGCCACTATGTAAAGCCAAAGACGCCGCGAGGCGCGCAGGGCAGGCCAGGGGGCGATCAGACCTGCCAGAACGGCAAGGACCGAAACCACCAGCACCACTTCGGACAGGCGCCACACGGCCAGCCGCAGCACCTTCCATCCGCCTTCCGCATAGGGGGCAAAGCCTGCCACGGGATCAAAGAACCACCCGCTGACCCACAGATCCAGACCCGGCCAAAGGCCGAAGATGCCAAAGACAAGTGCGGCCAGCGCCGCCAGCAGGCCGATCTGCCTTGCAACGTCAGGGCGCATCCAGGCACCCCGCATCCATCCGGTAGGCGGCCAGCGGCAGCCCTGCATAGGTGCCGCCCGCAAGATCGAAGGTGCCGATCATCCGGGCCGGTGCACCGTGACAGACAGGCGGTCTTTCGGTGACCAGCAGGATCGGCCCCGTCAGATCTGCCGGCAGCGGATAGGCCTGTTCATAATGGTTTGCCGGACGGCCGGCGGGGCGGGGCGCATAAACCGCGATCCCCGCCCCCTGCCCCGTATAGAACAGGTCGGCCAGAACATCGCGCCGGTCCGCAACAACGGGCAGGCCGCCCTCGGCCTGCGCAAGGTCGATGATCTGGCGGCTGAGCGCGGCCTGACCCAGGTAGCGCGCCAGAAGCGGTTCCTCCGGCCCCAGGGTCAGCCCGGGAAACAGCGTCAGCACCGGCACGATGATGGCAATGCCCCCGTTGACGGCCAGCGACAGCTTCAACAGACGCGGGCGGTCCAGAAGGATCATCACGGCCAGGATCGTCCCCGCAAAATAGGCAGATGCGGCCCAGTTGGCATAGGCCCGGTCCAGAAGCGCCTGCACGCAGACGATCAGCACCGCAGGCACGGCAAAGACCAGAAGCCGCCCCGTCCCCGCCACCCTCGGGTGCAGCGCCGCCCAGATCAGCGCAGCAAACAGCACCGGACCAAAAACGGCGAACTGGCTGAGGAAGAATGCCGCCATCCCTGCCGGGTTCAGGGGCTTGGCGTCCCGCACCCAGCGGACATTGTCCAGCGTATGCGAGGCGGTGGCCATGCCGTTGTCCAGGTTCCAAAGCACGTTCGGCAGGATGACAAGGCCAAAGGCCGCAAGCAGCGCGACCCAGTTCAGCGCCCCAAGGCGCAGTGCGGGGATCAGCAGGGCACCAAGGGCGGCCCCAAGCAGGAAATAGAGACCCACATATTTCGCAAGAACCGCAAGGCCGGCCATCGCCCCTGCCAGCAGGGCAAAGCGCGGGGCACGGGTTTCGACAAGCCGGGTATGGAAATACAGCGCCGCCGCAAAGAAAGGCGCCATGATCGTATCGGTCGAGGCAAGCAGACTGCCCATCGTCGCCATGGGCAGGGTGACATAGCATGCCGCAGTCCAGATTGCCGCCCGCGCCCCGCCCATCCGGGCCGCCATCGCCGCCAGGATCATCGCGGCCGCTCCGTGAAACACCGCCCCCGGCGCGCGGACCCAGAAGGGCGAATCGCTGCCCGACAGGGCGGTGACCGCACCGATCACCCAGGCGATCAGCGGCGGCTTGGAATAATAGCCAAAGGCAAAACCCTGCCCCCACAGCCAGTACTGGCTTTCATCAACGAAAAGGTCGGTGCGGTTGAACACCAGCAAAGCCAGCCGCAGGGCCGTGACAGCGGCCACGATCCCAAAGGCCGGAGCCAGCCAGCTGCCCGGGTCAGACCTGGTCATGCGGGTGACGGATCAGCCAGAGGTTGCGCGCGTAGATCACCACACCCATCGTCTGGCCCAGAATGAAGACGGGATCGGCGCGGTAGATGGCATAGGCCAACAGCACAAGCCCGCCCACGATGGAAAAGTACCAAAAGGCAATCGGCACGACAGATCGGCGGGCCCGTTCCGAGGCGATCCACTGGACCAGAAAACGCCCGGTGAACATCAGCTGGCCGAACAGCCCGAACAGCACCCACAACAGTTCAAACCGGCTGTCGACGTGAAACAGGCTTTGCAGTGTCTGCATCAGGGTCCCTGACCTTCGATGCGCGGCACCGCGTGCGGCGTTGCCTGCTTCCTGCGCCGGATCAGCCATGCGACGCCAAGCAGATCAATGCTGCCCACCAGGGCGCGCTGAAGATTGCTGTAATTCGACCGCCCGCCCCCGCGCGACCGGTGGCTGACATCCACATGCACCACCACCCAGCCGTCGCGGGCGAACAGGGCCGGCAGATAGCGGTGCATGTGATTGAAATAGGGCAGGCGCAGGAAGGCATCCCGCCGGAAGGCCTTCAGACCGCAGCCCGTGTCGCGGGTGCCGTCCTTCAGCAGCCAGCCGCGCAGGCCGTTCGCCACGCGCGATGCCAGGCGCTTGGACAGGGTATCGCTGCGCGTCACCCGCTGGCCGGCCACCAGGCCGATGCCGGGATCACCCGCCAGAAGCGGCGCGACCAGGCGCGGCAGTTCTTCGGGCGGATTCTGGCCGTCGCCGTCAAGGGTGCAGACAAGCGGCGCCGTTGCGGCCAGAACGCCGGAATGCACGGCCGCGCTTTGTCCGGCAGACCGGTCGTGGCGCAGAACGCGCAGATTGGGCTGGGTGGCCATACGGGCGCGCAGGACACGGGGCATGGCATCAACAGAGCCGTCATCAACCACGATCACCTCGTGATCGCCGATCGGACGCAGGGCGGTTTCAATGCCATCCAGCAGCAGGAGGATATTCTCATGCTCGTTGCGGGCAGGGATGACGACCGAAAGAAAGTACATGTCTGCCAGACTGCGTGCCGCCTCTTGCCGGACTGGCGCGGGTCCGGTCATCCGGAGGCGACATGCGCCGGGGCCAGCTTTCGTTCCCGATACAGCGTGTAGATACCCGTTGCAATGACGATCCCCGCGCCGGTCAGGGTCATCGCATCCGGAAGCGCCTGAAAAACCAGCCAGCCCAGCGCGATGGCCCAGATCAGCGACGTATAGCGGAATGGCGCAACAAAGCCGATGTCGCCCACGCGCATGGCCATGACCCCGAACATATAACCCGCGATCAGCGCACAGGATGCCGCAGCCACGACAAGGGCTTCGGTCAGGTCCACCGGCTGCCAGCCGGTGAACAGGGTACCGAACAGGCCCATCGCCATGACCCCAAGGCCGGAACACAGGGCGACAAGCACGGTCGGCACCTGACAGGGCAGACGCCGCGTGGAAAGATCGCGCAGAACCACGCAGGCCACCGACCCCAGCCCGGCCACCGACCAGACATCGAAGCCCGCTGTCCCGGGGCGGATGATGATCAGCACGCCGCAAAAGCCCGCAAGAATTGCCAGCATCCGCCGCCAGCCGATTCGATCACCAAAGACCAGGGCCGCCCCCAGGGTCACGGCAAGGGGAAGCGCCTGCATGATCGCCGAAAGATTGGCCAGCGGCATGTGCATCAGTGCCGTCAGAAACAGCAGCGTGGCCCCCACCTCGGCCACTGTCCGAAGCCCGGTGATGCCTGCATCGCGCCGGGACAGCCGGTGACGCAGGCCCCCGGTGACAAGGCCAAGGCAGATCAGCAGAACCGACGTGATGGCCCCGCGCAGGGTGATCGCCTCGAACAGCGGAAGGGACCGGGTGGCGGCCTTCATGCCCGCATCATTCAGCGTGAAGGCCGCCATTGCGACGTTCATGTAAAGCGCGCCGCGCAGATTGTCGGACAGGGGCATCATCGGCTTTCCGGCTGCCGGGCCAGGCAGGCTGGCTTGGGCCAGATCAGGACGGGTCAGGGCACGGCACGTGCCCGCCCGCACAAAACCCTGCCCCGCCCCGGTGTCAGGGGCGGGACAGGGATATACTCATGCGCCGCGGCCTTCGATGGTGTCGACCAGACCCACATCTTCGGCCATGTCCGCAGGGTCTTCCGGCGGCGCCGCCAGGGCCGCTGCGATTGCCGCCTCGGACCGGCGGGCATCGATCACGATCATGTCGCGTTCGGCCGCGATCTTCTTGACACGCGCGGTGGCACCGCCCGTCCCCGCCGGGATCAGACGGCCGACGATGACGTTCTCTTTCAGTCCGACCAGCTTGTCGCGCTTGCCCTGAACGGCGGCTTCGGTCAGCACCCGGGTCGTTTCCTGAAAGGACGCGGCCGAGATGAAGCTGCGGGTCTGCAGCGACGCCTTGGTGATGCCCAGCAGGATCGGCTCGCCCGAGGCCGGGCGCAGATTGTGGTTCAGCGCCTTTTCGTTGACCTCGTCCAGCTCTGCCTTGTCAACGTGTTCGCCCTTCAGCAGCGTGGTTTCCCCGCTGTCAAGGATTTCCCACTTCTGCAGCATCTGGCGCACGATGACCTCGATGTGCTTGGCGTTGATCTTCACGCCCTGCAGCCGGTACACGTCCTGCACTTCGTCGATCATGTAATTGGCCAGCGCCTCGACCCCCAGGATCCGCAGGATGTCATGCGGGGCCGGGTTGCCATCCATGATGTAGTCGCCCTTCTGCACGAAGTCGCCTTCCTGCACCGGGATGTGCTTGCCCTTGGGCACCATGTATTCCATCGGTGCCAGGGTATCATCGACAGGTTCGATCGTGATGCGGCGCTTGTTCTTGTAGTCCTTGCCGAAGCGCACATAGCCATCGCTTTCGGCAATGATCGCATGGTCCTTCGGACGGCGCGCCTCGAACAATTCCGCCACGCGGGGCAGACCCCCGGTGATGTCCTTGGTCTTGGCGCCTTCGCGCGGGATCCGTGCCACAACGTCGCCGGGCCGGATTTCCTGGCCGTCTTCGACGGACAGGATCGCATCCACCGACATCGGATAGGTGATCGGGTTGCCCGCCTCGCTGCGCACGGGGTCGCCGGTTTCAGGGTTCACGATGATGACTTCCGGCTTCAGGTCGCTGCCCTTGGGCACAGAGCGCCAGTCGGACACGATCTTTTGCGTCATTCCGGTTGCATCATCGGTGTCTTCGCGCACCGAGATGCCCGAAATCAGGTCCACGAACCGCGCCACGCCGCCCTTTTCGGCGATGATCGGCAGGGTGTAGGGATCCCATTCGAACAGCTTGGCCCCGCGCTTGACCAGCTGGCCGTCCCTGACGTGAACCTTGGCCCCGTAGGTTACCTTGTGGGCGGCGCGTTCCTGCCCGTTCTCGTCGATGATGGCGATGGACATGTTGCGGCCCGTCACGATCTGCTCGCCGTTCACGTTGGCAAGCAGGGTGGCGTTGCGGAACTCGATCCGGCCTTCCTGCGATGCTTCCAGGAAGGATTGCTGCCCGCCCTGCGCGATGCCGCCGATGTGGAACGTGCGCATCGTCAGCTGCGTGCCGGGTTCGCCGATGGACTGCGCCGCGATGATCCCGACGGCTTCGCCGATGTTCACCATCGTGCCGCGCGCAAGGTCGCGGCCATAGCACATGGCGCAGACGCCCTCTTCCGCCTCGCAGGTCAGCGGGCTGCGGATGCGCGCACTGGCAACGCCGGCACTGATGATGGCGTCCGCGCGGCGTTCGTCGATGACCTCGTTGCGCCTGACGATGACCTCGTCCGTTCCCGGAACCAGGATGTCTTCCGCCGCAACCCGGCCCAGCACACGCTCGGCCAGCGACGACACCACTTCACCGTCATTCACCGCCGAGACGGCGGTAATGGCGTTTTCGGTGCCGCAGTCATTCGACCGCACAATGCAATCCTGCGCCACGTCGACCAGACGGCGGGTCAGATAGCCCGAGTTCGCCGTCTTGAGCGCGGTATCCGCCAGACCCTTGCGCGCGCCGTGGGTGGAGTTGAAATACTCCAGCACCGTCAGGCCTTCCTTGAAGTTCGAGATGATCGGCGTCTCGATGATCTCGCCGGACGGCTTGGCCATCAGGCCGCGCATCCCGCCAAGCTGCTTCATCTGCGCGGGCGACCCCCGCGCACCGGAGTGCGACATCATGTAGACCGAGTTCGGCTCCTTCTCGGCACCGTTGCGGTCCAGACGCACGGCAGAAATCTCGGCCATCATCTCGCCCGCGACCTTGTCGGAACACTTCGACCAGGCATCGACGACCTTGTTGTACTTTTCGCCCTGGGTGATCAGGCCGTCCATGTACTGCTGTTCGAATTCCTTCACCTGATCGCGCACGTCGTTCACGATCTTCCACTTGGTGTCGGGGATCAGCATGTCGTCCTTGCCAAAGGAAATCCCGGCCTTGAACGCCTCGCGGAAGCCCAGACCCATGATCTGGTCGCAGAAGATCACTGATTCCTTTTGGCCGCAGTAGCGGTAGACGGTGTCGATGACGTTCTGCACGTCCTTCTTGCGCAGCAGGCGGTTCACCAGATCGAACGGGGCCTTGGCGTTGACCGGCAGCAGGTTGCCCAGCCGCAGACGGCCCGGCGTGGTGTCATAGCGCTTCCACACCTCGTTGCCTTCTTCGTCGATCTGCCGGATGCGCGCCTTGATGGCGGCATGAAGGTGCACCGCGCCGGAGGCCAGCGCATGTTCAACCTCGTCCACATCGGCAAATGCCATGCCTTCGCCCGGCATCCCCTTGCGCTGCATGGTGGTGTAGTAAAGCCCCAGAACCATGTCCTGCGACGGCACGATGATCGGCGCGCCGTTGGCGGGCGACAGCACGTTGTTGGTGGACATCATCAGAACGCGCGCTTCCAGCTGCGCCTCCAGCGACAGCGGCACATGCACGGCCATCTGGTCGCCGTCGAAATCGGCGTTGAAAGCGGAACAGACCAGCGGGTGCAGCTGAATTGCCTTGCCCTCGATCAGCATCGGCTCAAACGCCTGGATGCCCAGGCGGTGCAGCGTGGGCGCACGGTTCAGGAGGACGGGGTGTTCGCGTATGACTTCGTCAAGGATATCCCAGACCTCGGGGCGTTCCTTTTCGACCAGTTTCTTGGCCTGTTTGACCGTGCTGGACAGCCCCTTCGCCTCCAGCCGCGAATAGATGAAGGGCTTGAACAACTCCAGCGCCATCTTCTTGGGCAGGCCGCACTGGTGCAGCTTCAGCTCCGGCCCGGTCACGATGACAGACCGGCCCGAGAAATCCACCCGCTTGCCCAAAAGGTTCTGGCGGAACCGGCCCTGCTTGCCCTTGAGCATGTCCGACAGCGATTTCAGCGGTCGCTTGTTGGTGCCCGTGATCACGCGGCCGCGACGGCCGTTGTCGAACAGCGCATCGACCGCTTCTTGCAGCATCCGCTTTTCGTTGCGCACGATGATGTCGGGGGCGCGCAACTCGATCAGCCGCTTCAGGCGGTTGTTGCGGTTGATGACGCGACGGTACAGGTCGTTCAGGTCGGACGTGGCAAAGCGGCCGCCGTCCAGCGGAACCAGCGGGCGCAGTTCCGGCGGGATCACGGGCAGAACGGTCAGGATCATCCATTCCGGGCGGTTGCCGGAGTCAAGGAAGGATTCGACGATCTTCAGGCGCTTGATGATCTTCTTCGGCTTCAGTTCGCCCGTGGCTTCCTTCAACTCCTCGCGCAACTGCTCTGCCGTCGCTTCCAGATCAATGGCGGCCAGCATTTCGCGGATCGCTTCCGCCCCGATGTTGGCGGTGAAGGCATCTGCGCCGTACTGGTCCTGCGCGTCGAGGAATTCCTCTTCGGTCAGCAACTGGCCATAGGTCAGGTCGGTCAGGCCCGGCTCGATCACCACATAGTTTTCGAAATAAAGGATGCGTTCCAGATCGCGCAGGGTCATGTCCAGCATCAGGCCGATGCGGCTGGGCAGTGATTTCAGGAACCAGATATGGGCGACGGGGGCGGCCAGTTCGATATGCCCCATCCGTTCGCGCCGCACCTTTTGCAGGGTCACTTCAACGCCGCATTTTTCGCAGACAACGCCGCGATACTTCATGCGCTTGTATTTGCCGCACAGGCATTCGTAATCCTTGATCGGGCCAAAGATGCGCGCGCAGAACAGCCCGTCACGTTCCGGCTTGAACGTGCGGTAGTTGATGGTCTCCGGCTTTTTGATCTCGCCATAGGACCACGACAGGATCCGCTCCGGGCTGGCCAGGCTGATCTTGATCTCGTCGAAGGTCTTCACGGGCGCAACCGGGTTGAACGGGTTGGTCGAAAGTTCCTGGTTCATGATCCAGTCCTATCAGTTGTCGCCGCGCCGGGCGGCTTCCAGCTTGGCGACGCGCTTCGCGGGCGCGTCGAGCGATGTCATGGCCTCTTCCCCGGCCCGGGCGAGGACGCCGAGGCGATCAACCTTGCCCATCAGCCGGTCATGGCTTGCATCCGCCTCTTCCAGACGGATCGGGATGGCATCGAGACGGTGAAGGACGAGGTCCATCTTCTCATCGATCTTGGCATCTATCGCGGCGAATGCCTTGCGCGTTTCGTCGTCCATATACATGTCCTCCTGTGATCTCGGGCTTGGAAGGGCGGGCCAGACGCCCGCCCTTGGGAATGACCGGCTGGTCCGTCATTCCTCCTCCGCATCCAGGAGTTCCATGTTCAGGCCCAGGCCGCGGACCTCTTTGACAAGGACGTTGAAGGATTCCGGCACGCCGGCCTCAAAGTTGTCCTCGCCCTTGACGATGGATTCGTAGACCTTGGTGCGGCCTGCCACGTCATCCGATTTCACCGTCAGCATTTCCTGCAAGGTATAGGCGGCGCCGTAAGCTTCCAGCGCCCAAACCTCCATCTCGCCCAGGCGCTGGCCGCCGAACTGGGCCTTGCCGCCCAGGGGCTGTTGCGTGACAAGCGAATAGGGGCCGGTCGAGCGGGCGTGCAGCTTGTCATCCACCAGATGGTGAAGCTTCAGCATGTATTTGACGCCCACCGTGACCTTGCGGGCGAATTGTTCGCCCGTACGTCCGTCGAAGACGACAGACTGGCCGCTTTCGTCAAAGCCCGCGCGCCGCAGCGCGTCGTTCACATCCGCCTCTTTCGCCCCGTCGAACACCGGGGTCGCAATCGGCACGCCCTTGGTCACATTGTCCGCAAGCTCCACCACATCGTCTTCGTCCCGGTCCGCAAAGGCTGCCTCATAGGTCTCATCCCCGTAAGCCAGGCGCAGCGCCTCGCGCACCGGGGTCAGGTCGCCCGACCGGCGGTACTCTTTCAAAGCCTCGTCGATCTTCAGGCCCAGACCGCGCGCCGCCCAGCCCATGTGGGTTTCCAGAATCTGGCCCACGTTCATCCGGCTTGGCACGCCAAGGGGGTTCAGCACCAGGTCAACGGCGGTGCCATCGGCAAGGAAGGGCATATCCTCGATCGGAACGACCTTTGAGATGACGCCCTTGTTGCCGTGACGGCCGGCCATCTTGTCACCCGGCTGCAGCTTGCGCTTCACCGCGACAAAGACCTTGACCATCTTCATCACACCCGGAGGCAGGTCGTCGCCGCGGCGGACCTTTTCGACCTTGTCCTCAAACCGGTTGTCGAGCGCGCGTTTCTGCGACTCGTACTGGTCGTGCAGGGCTTCCACATCCTTGGCATCGGCCTCTTCGCCCAGCGCCAGCTGCCACCACTGGCCGCGCGACAGCGTGCCCAGCAGGTCTTCGTCGATGGTCGATCCAGACCGGATGCCCTTGGGCCCCTTCACGGCAACCTTGCCGGTGATCAGCGTCCTGAGGCGCGAATAGATGTTGCGCTCCAGGATTGCCAGTTCGTCGTCGCGGTCACGGGCCAGACGTTCAACCTCTTCGCGCTCGATCTGCAGCGCGCGCTCGTCCTTGTCCACACCATGGCGGTTGAAGACGCGAACCTCCACGATGGTGCCGTAAGCCCCCGGCGGCAGACGCAGCGAGGTGTCGCGCACATCCGATGCCTTTTCGCCGAAGATAGCACGCAGCAGCTTTTCTTCCGGCGTCATCGGGCTTTCGCCCTTGGGGGTGATCTTGCCCACAAGGATGTCGCCCGGCTGCACTTCGGCGCCAATATAGACGATCCCGGCTTCGTCAAGGTTGCGCAGGGCTTCCTCGCCGACGTTCGGGATATCGCGCGTGATCTCTTCCGGACCCAGCTTGGTGTCGCGGGCGGCAACCTCATATTCCTCGATGTGGATCGAGGTGAAGACGTCATCGCGCAGGATGCGTTCGGAAATCAGGATGGAATCTTCATAATTATAGCCGTTCCACGGCATGAAGGCGACCACGACATTCCGTCCCAGCGCCAGTTCGCCCATATCCGTGCAGGGGCCGTCGGCCACCACTTCGCCCCGCGTCACCACATCGCCCACTTTCACCAGCGGGCGCTGGTTGATGCAGGATGACTGGTTGGACCGCTTGAACTTGCGCAGCCGGTAGATATCGACGCCCGGTTCGCCCGGTTCCAGCATTTCCGTGGCACGCACGACGATACGGGTCGCATCCACCTGGTCGATCACGCCCGACCGCCGCGCCATGATGGCCGCACCCGAGTCGCGCGCAACCACGGCCTCGATCCCGGTGCCCACGAAGGGCGCGTCGGACTGAAGCAGCGGCACCGCCTGACGTTGCATGTTCGATCCCATCAGGGCGCGGTTCGCATCATCATTCTCTAGGAACGGGATCAGCGAGGCCGCAACCGACACCAGCTGCTTGGGCGACACGTCGATCAGATCGACCGCTTCGGTCGGATTCAGCATGAATTCCCCCGCCTTCCGGCTGGAGATCAGGTCATCGGTAAAGCGCCCTTCGGCGTCCTGCGCCGCGTTGGCCTGCGCCACGGTGTGGCGCATTTCCTCGGTCGCCGACATATAGACCACCTCGTCGGTGACCTTGCCATCGATAACCTTGCGGTACGGCGTTTCGATGAATCCGTATTTGTTGACCCGGGCATAGGTGGCAAGGCTGTTGATCAGGCCGATGTTCTGGCCTTCGGGCGTCTCGATCGGGCACATCCGGCCATAGTGGGTCGGGTGAACGTCGCGCACCTCAAACCCTGCGCGTTCCCGTGTCAGACCGCCCGGCCCAAGGGCCGACAGGCGGCGCTTGTGCGTCACTTCCGACAGGGGGTTGGTCTGGTCCATGAACTGCGACAGCTGGCTGGAGCCGAAGAATTCGCGCACCGCCGCCGCAGCCGGTTTCGCGTTGATCAGGTCCTGCGGCATGATCGTGTCGATTTCCACCGACGACATGCGTTCCTTGATCGCCCGTTCCATGCGCAGCAGGCCAACGCGGTACTGGTTTTCCATCAGCTCGCCCACCGAACGCACCCGGCGGTTGCCCAGATGGTCGATATCGTCGATCTCGCCCTTGCCGTCGCGCAACTCGGTCAGCGCCTTGATGCAGGCGATGATGTCGTCGCGGTCCAGGGTGCGCTGGGTGTCGGGCTTGCCCAGATCGAGGCGCATGTTCATCTTCACCCGGCCGACGGCCGACAGATCATAGCGCTCGCTGTCAAAGAACAGCGTGTCGAAAAGCTGGCTTGCCGCCTCGACGGTTGGCGGCTCGCCCGGGCGCATGACGCGGTAGATGTCCATAAGCGCGGTGTCCCGGCCCATGTTCTTGTCCGCCGCCATGGTGTTGCGGATGTAAGGGCCGACATTGACATTGTCGATGTCCAGCACCGGGATGTCGGTGATGCCCTGATCCAGCAGCAGCTTGAGTGATCCGCCCTTCACGCCGCCGTCGCGGTCGTATTCCATCGTCAGCTCATCACCGGCTTCGACCCAGATCTCTCCGGTTTCCTCGTTGATGATGTCTTTGGCCACATAGCGGCCAATGATCTGGTCGAAGGGGACCAGAAGCTCGGTCACCTTGCCCGACTTGATCAGTTCGTTCGCCATGCGGGGCGTCATCTTTTCGCCCGCCTTGCAGATCACTTCGCCGGTGGCGGCATCGACGATGTCGTAGCCGGGGCGCGTGCCGCGCAGGCGTTCCGGGAAGAAGCGGGTGACCCAGCCCTTGTTCTTCACATGCCTGAACATCACCGTTTCGTAATAGGCATTCATGATGCCTTCCTGGTCCATGCCCAGGGCGTAAAGCAGCGTCGTCACCGGCAGCTTGCGGCGACGGTCGATGCGCGAAAAGACGATGTCCTTGGCGTCGAATTCGAAATCAAGCCAGGACCCGCGATAGGGAATGATCCGGCAGGCAAACAGCAGCTTTCCGCTTGAATGGGTCTTGCCCTTGTCATGGTCAAAGAACACGCCGGGGCTGCGGTGCATCTGGGAAACGATGACCCGCTCGGTGCCGTTCACGATGAAGGTCCCGTTCGACGTCATCAGGGGCATGTCGCCCATGTAGACGTCCTGTTCCTTGATGTCCTTGACCGACCGCGCGCCGGTATCCACGTCGGTATCGAACACGATCAGGCGCAGCGTCACCTTCAGCGGCGCGGCATAGGTCATGTCGCGGCTCTGGCATTCGTCAACGTCGTACTTCGGCTTTTCCAATTCGTATTTCACGAATTCAAGCACCGCATTCTCGTTGAAGTCCTTGATCGGGAAGACCGACTGGAACACGCCCTGAATGCCTTCGCCGTCGGCGGGCTTCGGGCCATCGCCCGATTTCAGGAACAGGTCATAGGAAGATTTCTGAACCTCGATCAGGTTCGGCATCTCCAGAACTTCACGGATCTTGCCGAAATAGCGGCGGATGCGCTTTTGGCCGACATAGGATTGCGCCATGCTTGTCGTCACCTTTCGTTTTCTTTCGCGGGCGGGCACACCGTCGGGCCACGGGTACCTGCCGCTTGCGAAACAGGGGTAAGGTTCCATTCCTGCAGGCCGTCCCACCGGTCTGCTCCCGAACCTTGAACCTCGACCTGGAAGGGGCTTCACGGGGAAGCCGCTGCCAAGACGCGGTTTCAGACACAGAAGGCCGGGCCCGAAATGCTTCGGACCCAGCCGGTCTTGTTCCGTCAGGATGCCGCGCGCATCCGCCGGATCACTTCAGCTCTACCTTGGCACCGGCCTCTTCAAGCTTTTTCTTGATGGTCTCGGCGTCGCCCTTGGTGGCGGCTTCCTTCACCTTGCCGCCGGCTTCGACCAGGTCCTTGGCTTCTTTCAGGCCCAGACCGGTGATCGCGCGGACTTCCTTGATCACGTTGATCTTGTTCGGGCCGGCGTCGGTCAGGACGACGTCGAATTCGGTCTTTTCCTCTTCAACCGGGGCAGCAGCCGCGGCAGGACCGGCAACCATGACGGCGCCACCGGCGGCCGGCTCGATCCCGTATTTGTCCTTGAGGATCGTTTTCAGTTCCTGCGCCTGAAGAAGGGTAAGACCCACGATGTCTTCGGCGAGTTTGTTCAGATCAGCCATTTTTCGTTCCATTCCTATCAAGATGGGGTCCAACGTCGGGGTACTTTCCCCACGATGGCATCAGGTCTCAGGCGGCAAGCCGCTCCTCAATGGTGGTGAGGATGCCCGCGATGTTCGACGCAGGCGCACCGATCGCACCGGCGATGCTGGATGCCGGGGCACCGATGATCGACACGATCTGAGCGATCAGCTCTTCACGCGACGGCATCTGCGCCACGGCTTTCACACCGGCCGGGTCAAGGGCCGTGTTGCCCATTGCGCCGCCAAGAATCACGAACTTTTCGTTCTTCCTGGCATAGGCGTCCGTGATCTTTGCCGCAGCGACAGGATCCTCGGAATAGGCGAACACGGTCATCCCCTTGAGAAGATCACCCATGCTTGCGCCGGGCTTTCCTTCAAGAGCGATCTTGGCGAGCTTGTTCTTGGCAACGCGTACGGACCCGCCGACGGCACGCATGTCCGCGCGCAGGTCCTGCATCTGAGCAACTGTCATGCCTTCGTAGCGGGCAACCACCACGACGCCAGAGCTTTCGAAGATCTGGCCGAGTTCCCCGACCACTTTCTCTTTCTGGGCTCTATCCACAGGTTCACTCCAAGTATGGGGGTTTCCCCCCGGCTCATGTTTGTTGCGGACAAGGCCCGCAACGTCGGGTCCGATCACAGGTCCCGAGGCCAAGATCACCCGAGGAACCCCCCGGAAATCCGTCCCGTTCACCCATCTCAGGCAGGAGATTAAGAGGATCAGCGCAACGCGATGATGCCTCACCCACCGTCTCGGACAGAACCGGGCGTTTCCGCCCGGTATCCCCGCGCCTTGCGGCGCGGAAAATGCGTTACCCCGTTCAGGGGATGCGTGCGGTCAGGCAACCTGCCTCAGTTCCCGGTTGCCGACGCCAGATCAACGGACACGCCCGGCCCCATGGTGGACGACAGCGATACCTTGCGCAGGTAAGACCCCTTGGCACCCGTCGGCTTGGCACGGCTGACCGCCCCGACAAAGGCGCGGATGTTTTCGGCCAGCTTTTCCTCGGCAAAGCTCAGCTTGCCGACCCCGGCATGAATCACTCCGGCCTTTTCGACCTTGAACTGCACTTCGCCGCCCTTGGCATTGCCCACGGCAGCCGCCACATCCATCGTCACCGTTCCGACCTTGGGGTTCGGCATCAGGTTGCGCGGCCCCAGAATCTTGCCCAGACGGCCGACCAGCGGCATCATGTCGGGCGTTGCGATGCAGCGGTCAAAGTCGATCTTGCCTGCCTGGATCGATTCCATCAGGTCTTCGGCTCCGACGATGTCAGCCCCGGCCGCTTTCGCCTCATCCGCCTTTGCGCCCCGCGCGAACACGGCCACGCGCACCGTCTTGCCGGTGCCGTTGGGCAGCGTGACAACACCGCGCACCATCTGATCGGCGTGCTTGGGGTCCACCCCCAGGTTCATCGCGATTTCCAGCGTCTCGTCGAACTTCGCCGAGGCGGCGGTCTTGATCAGCTTGACAGCTTCTTCCACCGAAAGGTTGGTCTTGGCGTCAAAGGCTTCCCGCGCTGCGCGCATCCGTTTTCCAGGCTTTGCCATGACTTACCCCTTAACCTCGATGCCGCAGGACCGGGCCGAGCCCAGGATGATCTGCATCGCCGCCTCGATCGAATTGGCGTTCAGGTCTTTCATCTTGGCTTCGGCGATCTGGCGGATCTGCGCCACTGTTACGCTGCCCGCCACCTCGCGACCGGGCTTGGATGACCCCTTGGCGCGGTTGCGCTTGCCCACCGGCTTCAGCCCGGCAGCCTTCTTGAGGTAGAACGACGCAGGCGACGTCTTCAGCTCCAGGCTGAAGGACTTGTCCTGATAATAGGTGATGATGACCGGGGTCGGGGCGCCAGGCTCCAGATCGGCGGTCCTGGCGTTGAATTCCTTGACGAAAGCCATGATGTTCAGGCCGCGCTGACCCAAAGCCGGGCCGACGGGCGGCGACGGGTTGGCTTGCCCCGCCTTCACTTGCAGCTTGAGCTGCCCGATGATCTTCTTGGCCATGCGGCCTCTCCTTTTCTCACCGTTGCTCTGCCGGGGGGCAGAGGCCCCGGCCTGCGCCGGGGCGGGGTTTAGTGGTACGGTCCGTCACGCCATCTGTGCAGCGCGCTCGCCTTCCACGCGATCTCTCAGGTGTTTTTCGACACCTGAGTGAATTCCAGTTCCACCGGGGTGGCGCGGCCAAAGATCGATACGGTGACCTTCAGGCGGTTGTGCGGCTCGTCCACCTCTTCGACCATGCCGGCAAAGCCCTCGAAGGGGCCGTCGGTGACCTGCACCTGCTCGCCGATCTCAAAGCGGATCAGGTTGCGCGGCGCAACCTCGCCCTCTTCAACGCGGTTCAGGATGGCGTTGACTTCGGCATCGCGCATCGGCATCGGCCTGCCCTGCGGGCCAAGAAAGCCGGTCACGCGGTTGATCGACGAAATCAGGTGATAGCCCCGGTTCGACATTTCCATGCGCACCAGAACATAGCCCGGCATGAAACGCCGCTCGGACGTCACCTTCTTGCCGCGGCGCACTTCGATCACCTCTTCGGTCGGCACCAGAACTTCGTCGATCTCATCCTGCAGACCGGCCTCGGCAACGGCTGTCTTGATCTGCTCGGCGATCTTCTTTTCGAAATTCGACAGAACGCTCACCGAATACCACCGCTTCGCCATGCCTCAGTCACCTCTGCCGCCCGGCCATGCGTCCGGAAGTTCTTTTGTTTTCCTGCGGTTTTCCCGCATTGCCCTGAACACAAAACAGCGCGCAACCCGAATCGATGCGCGCCGGTTTCCTGTGGATCGGCCTCACCTACAGGCGGGGGGCCGCAAGTTCAAGAAGAAACGGCCAAGACCCTAGCCGAACATCGTCAGGATCTGCGTCAGCCCGCTGCGGATGATCAGATCGACGACAAAGAAGAAGGCCGCTGTCAGCGCCGCCATGATGAAGACCATGATCGTGGTCACCACAACCTCGCGCCGGGCCGGCCAGACGACCTTGCCCACCTCGGCCCGGACCTGCTGAAGGAACTGTAACGGATTTGCCCTTGTGGCCATGATCGGTCCTGTCATCACGCTGTCCCGCGTCAGATACGCACTGTCGCGGGGGACTTCAAGCGGGCAAGGAAGGCGCCGCGCGACACGCCATCTGTTCCCACCCGCAACAAGAACCCAAGAACCAGGCTTTTCCTGAAGTTTGCGGGATGATCACACGCTGACCCAGGCAGGCTGGCAGGAGTTGGGGGACTCGAACCCACGACCCTCGGTTTTGGAGACCGATGCTCTACCAACTGAGCTAAACTCCTGCAGCCAGCGCGGGGGTACGGCAGGCGGGCGGGGAAATCAAGGGGAAACGACCGGCTTTCGGGCACGGCCTGGCCGGATGGCGCAGGGGCCGCCCTGAAACGGGCGGCCCCTGCCACAGCGGCGTGCCCAACCTGCGGATCAAATCGTGTTGGCCGACATTTCCCGCGCGATGTGGTCGGCCTGCCGGATCGCCAGCGCAACGATGGTCAGGGTCGGGTTTTCGGCCGCCCCGGTGGTGAACTGCGACCCGTCCGAGATGAACAGATTGGGAATGTCATGGGTCTGGCCCCACTTGTTCACCACACCGTCCCGCGGGTTTTCCGACATCCGGTTGGTCCCGAGGTTGTGTGTCGAGGGATAGGGCGGCGTCGGGAAGGTTCGCGTCGCCCCGACGGCATTATAGATCGCCATGCCCTGCTTGTAGGCGTGGTTGCGCATCGCGATATCGTTGGGGTGATCCGAAAAGTTCACATTCGGTGCCGGAAGACCGAACTGATCCTTGACCTCGCTGTTCAGCGTGACGCGGTTCGTTTCCTGCGGCATATCCTCGCCGACAATCCACATGCCCGCCATGTTCTCGTAGCTGTCGAGCGCCGTGGTAAACTCCCGTCCCCAGCCGCCGGGATCAAGGAAAGCCGCCATGAACGGCAGGCCAAGGCTGAGCGTCTCAAGCTCGTAGCCGCCGACAAAACCGCGCGTCGGGTCGTTGCGGGCCTCGTCCTGGATGATGCCGGCCATGGTCGTGCCGCGCCACATCCGCACCGGCTTGTCGAACACGGCATAGACCGAACCGGTCACGTGGCGCATGTAGTTGCGCCCAACCTGTCCGGACGAATTGGCAAGACCATCGGGGAACATCGCCGAGGCAGAGTTGAGCAACAGGCGGGGCGATTCAATGGTATTGCCCGCAACGCAGACGACCCTTGCCGCCTGGCGCTGTTCCTTGCCCTCGGCATCGAAGTAGACAACGCCGGTTACCTTGCCGCTGTCGTCATGTTCGATCCGGGCGGCATGGCAGCGTTCGCGCACCTCGAGGTTGCCCGTGGCCTCGCCCGCCGGAATCTCGGTGTAGGCGGCGGACCACTTTGCGCCCCATTTGCAGCCCTGAAAGCAGAACCCGGTCTGCTGGCAGGCCATCCGGTTGTCGTAATCCAGAGAGTTGATGGCCATGCGCCCGGTGTGCACCTCTTTATACCCAAGCGCCAAGGCCCCCTTTTCAAGGACTTTGTAGTTGTTGTTCCCGGGCAGGCCCGGACGGTCACCAGTGCGGGTCACGCCAAGTTTGGTTTCCGCCTTGTCGTACCATGGGGCCATTTCGGCCCCGTCGATGGGCCAGTCCAGCAGGTTGGCACCGTCAACGCGCCCATAGGTTGTCAGCGCCTTCCATTCATGATCCTGAAAGCGAAGCGATGCCCCGGCCCAGTGCGTGGTCGTGCCGCCCACCGCCTTGACGATCCAGGCGGGAAGGCCCGAAAAATCCCTTGCCACCCGCCAGTCGCCGCTGGTCGTGCGCGGATCAAGCCAGGCCAGCTGGCCAAAGCTTTCCCATTCGTCGTTCACATAGTCTTCGGGCAGGTACCGCCCGCCCGCCTCCAGTGCCACAACCTTGACACCCTTCTGGGCCAGTTCATTGGCCAGCACGCCGCCGCCCGCACCCGTGCCGATGATGACAACAACGCTGCTGTCGGTCTGATCGAATTTCGCAACCATGGTCCGGTCCTTTCCTTACAGCCAGTTGATGTCGTCAAAGCCGCGCTCGATGTAGCCGCCCTGACTGAAGCTTTCGCCTTCATAGCCGAACAGCGGCCACACGGCCTTCTGGTTGTACAGCCCGGTCACAAGGCCGCCCCGGATCTTCTGGAAGAAGGCGCTGTCTTCCATGGCGCGCAATAGATCGACCCGGTCACGTTCCCAGCCCGCGCCGATATAGCTGGAAAATCCCTTGCCCTGCGCGGCGGCGTCCAGCGCGGCAATGCCTGCCTCTATTCCGGGGGCGGCTTCGGGCGTGTCGTATCCCTTGACCGCGACGACGTAGAATTCGGTCGGCACATGGTCGTGCGGGTAGATGTCGCGCGCCATCTGCACGAGGGTCGCCATCGTTTCCGGCTTCAGCGCCGTGGTTTCAAGCGCCCAGGCCGCATCGTTTCCGGCGATGAAACCCGGGCCCACGACCAGCGCGGCCCCTGCCGCAACGGACCGCGCCAGCAATTGCCTGCGGGTGAGCCCGCTTCGTGAGTTCTGCAGTGTCATTTCGGTTCCTCCCTTGATGGTCTTGCCCGGCCCGGCCCAGGCCGGCGTCACAGGTACCTTCCCCCGCGTTCCAGCACTTCGATCTGGTATCCGTCGGGATCGGCGATGAAGAAGAACCGCGCAATCACCGGTCCCGCCGGTGCGAAATCGACGATCTTTCGCGGCGAAAGCCCGGCTTCGGTCAGCCGGGCATGTTCGGCGGCGACATCGGCAACCGACACCGCAAGGTGCCCATAGCCGTCACCCAGATCATAGGGCTGCGTCCGGCCCTTGTTGACCGTCAGTTCCAGTTCGAAGGTGGTTTCGGGATTGCTGAGATAGATCAGCGTGAAGCTGTCAAAATCCAGCCGCTCGGCCACTGTCAGGCCAAAAGCCTGCCGGTAGAAGGCGATTGATCGCGCTTCATCAAGAACGCGAATCATCGCGTGTATTGCCTTGGCCATTCAAGCCCCCCAGAAATCGGTCGATTTTGGTAAGGTTAGCAAGCCAGTTCGGGCCGGTGGTAGTAGCAGATTACTACAGACGCATTTTCCCTGTCATTCCGCCGCGATTCGCGCGGGCGCATGACCGACCATGTCCATCTCCCCCAGACGCAGCGTGCAGGCGCACCGCAGCAGCGAAGAAAAGTTCAGCACTTCTCCGTGCAGCTGCAGAACCTCCGAATGCAGCTTTGACAGGAACGCAGGGGTTGAGATGCCCTCTTCCCGGGCGATCTGATCCAGAATGCCCCAGAAGGCGCGCTCAAGGCGAATACTTGTGGACTGACCGTTCAGGCGCAGACGGCGGGTCACGTTTTCGTATCTTCTTGGGCATTGCCCAGCAAAAATCCGGCACATGTCGTCCTCCCGTCTCCAGACTGCGCGATTCGGGCGAATCGTCAAGACGCCACGCGATCACAAACCGAAAACCCGATCACTTTGCCGCCGCCGGACCGTGCCGCGCGGGCCACCTTGCCTGCCTGAACAGGAAAAGGGCGCTCCGGTTGCCCGAAGCGCCCTTGATCCGACCCTTTCGGGCCCGATTACTCGATGATCTTGGACACGACCCCGGCGCCGACGGTGCGGCCGCCTTCGCGGATGGCGAAGCGCAGTTTCTCTTCCATGGCGATGGGGGCGATCAGTTCGACGTTGAACTTCAGGTTATCGCCCGGCATCACCATTTCCGTCCCCTCGGGCAGCTGCACCGTGCCGGTCACATCGGTGGTGCGGAAGTAGAACTGCGGGCGGTAGTTGGCAAAGAACGGTGTGTGGCGGCCGCCCTCTTCCTTGGTCAGGATATAGGCCTCGGCCTCGAACTTGGTGTGCGGCTTCACGCTCGAGGGCTTGCACAGCACCTGGCCGCGCTCGACCCCGTCGCGGTCGACACCGCGCAGCAGAAGGCCCACATTGTCGCCCGCCTCGCCCTGATCCAGCAGCTTGCGGAACATCTCGACGCCCGTGCACACGGTCTTCTTGCTGGGCCGCAGGCCGACAATCTCGATCTCCTCGCCAACCTTGACCACGCCGCGCTCGATCCGGCCCGTGGCCACCGTGCCCCGCCCCGAGATCGAGAACACGTCTTCCACCGGCATCAGGAAGGGCTGGTCCACGGCGCGCGCCGGTGTCGGGATATACTCGTCCACCGCCTTGATCAGCGCCCGGATCGAGGCTTCGCCAATCTCCGGCATCGTGCCGTTCATCGCATGCAGCGCCGACCCCTTGATGATCGGAATGTCATCGCCGGGATAGTCGTAGGACGACAGAAGCTCGCGGATTTCCATCTCGACCAGTTCGATCAGCTCTTCGTCATCCACCTGGTCGATCTTGTTGAGATACACCACCATATAGGGAATGCCCACCTGACGGCCCAGAAGGATATGCTCGCGCGTCTGCGGCATCGGGCCGTCGGCGGCGTTCACAACCAAAATCGCCCCGTCCATCTGCGCCGCACCGGTGATCATGTTCTTCACATAGTCGGCATGACCAGGGCAATCGACATGGGCATAGTGCCGCGAGGCCGATTCATATTCCACATGCGCGGTCGAAATCGTGATCCCCCGCGCCCGCTCCTCCGGCGCGCCGTCGATCTGGTCATAGGGCCGGAACTCGCCGAAATACTTCGTGATCGCGGCCGTCAAGGTGGTCTTGCCGTGGTCAACATGGCCGATCGTGCCAATGTTCACATGCGGTTTGGTGCGTTCAAACTTTGCCTTTGCCATGATGGCCTCCTCAATGTCGGGTCCTGACGGTGCGAACGGCTGCACCCTGCGG
>JADCEF010000058.1 GCA_020250445.1 Rhodobacter sp. | reverse complement strand
GGCCGGCTGGTGGACTTCTTCGATGTGCCCGGCTGGTCCGCCGCGCTGACCGAGGCACTGGCCAATCCGGCGGCGCTGCACCCCCTGGCACAGGCGGCGCGCGCGCGGGTGGTGGAACGCTATGACCTGTCGGTCTGCCTGCCGAAGTGGGTCGGCTTTGTGGAACGGCACGGGCCGGGGGCGGAAGGTGCCAGCGCAGGTTCGGTTGCGTCCGGCTGATCTGCGGGGTCTCCTTCGTTTCGTGCGCACCCGGTGGCCGGCAAGACGAGGCCCGTCAGCGCCCCGCAGCATCCGGTCCGCCAGTTTCCCCGCGCCGTTTCGGGGTCAGCAGTTTGGGCGGGCGGAGATTTTCGGCGGCCTGAAACAGCGAGAAGGTCTGCGACACGTAATTGACCACGCCGGACAGGCTTTCGAGATAGGTGGCAAGCGCGGGTGTCCGTTCAGCCGCGATCAGCTGGATCGGACGGTCGGGGCCATTGGCCTCGAACTGCACATAAAAGAGCGGCTCGCCCCGCTGCAGCACGATGTCGCGCGCGGGATCGTGCCATTCAAAGGCCCACATCAGCGGGCGCGGCCAGACATGGATCGGCATGCGCCCGCCAAACAGCGTGCCGGGCAGCGGATCGGGGCGGTAATGCGCAAAACAGCCGATCTGCGTCAGCCAGACCGGCTCATCCGCGACGAAACAATAGGGCAGCACCATCTGCACGGTCGGGCGGTCGGGAAAGCGCCATTCCGCCTCGCTGACCAGGGTGACCACCTCGGCCAGCTTCGAGGCGCGGATCGGGCTGGCGCTGCCGGCGCGGTTCACCAGCACCGCCTTGCCCTTGTCATCGCGGGCAAAGCCCAGGCGGATGTCATAGGGGCAGGGAAGGACGAAATAGCGGCTTTCCATCTGGATCACCGCCGGACAGCGGGCGGCGGATTTGGCATGGGTGCGGTTGGTCTGGCGGGTGCCCAGCCGCTCGGGCGGCGCAAACAGCACGGCACCCTTGTCCTGCGTCAGGAACCAGCCGACGGAGACCGGACCCCGGTCGGGCGAGTCAGACGGGCCTTCGACGGAAAGATTGATCTGCATGGCACCCCCATGGCCGCAGTTGTGCGGATCGGGGCCGGGTGCGTCAAGGGTGGCGGTGACATGCCGGGGGACCGGGGCAGGCAAGAAACGCCCCCCCCGTGAGACAGGATCCGGGAAGTCTGGACTCAAGGGGTTGGCCGCGCGCGTTTACGTTGCGTTCAAACTTTCACCCCCCCCCGCCCGCCCCCGTCGTTGCCGCTGCCACCTGGCCCCCTGCCCGGTCGGCGCGGATCATCAGGGGCGGGAAAGGGGCCTGGGAACGACGCGCGGCACAGGCGGGACCGGTTGGGCACTGCGCGCGCCCATCAACCGCGCAGATCCCGCCCCGGGCCCCACAACGGGCTGCAGGCCATTGCCCTGGTGCCGGGCGGATCAGGTCCGCAGGGGGCAGGGATGCGGCGGACAGGGCTGGGGCAGGCGGCGGGCCGTGGTCTGACGGCCTGCGGGTGACCGGCCTCATCCCGGATCAAACATGGTAAATTTTCCGTGTTGACACGACTGTGAGGGGGCGCATAACCTAATAGAACATATGCTGCGGGGGTGCGGGACTAGCTCCGGTGTGCCGGTTTTTGGGAGGGCGGGTAAGTCTTCGGAAGACCAGGCCACAGACAGATATTGGAGCTAGAGTGTGCCACTGCGTTCGCTGGGGGGCGGAGGCGAGTACAAGTGCGCCACGAGACGATGACCGGTACTCTGCACAACAACTGCACGATAGTTTAGCAGAGACCCGACTCGCTAGCCATTGGGGCTGATCCAGAAACAACTCGATGCTGTGCGACGCACGGTAGTAAACGCAGCCGATCCTAAGCGACCTCGGTTCTTAATAATTGCAACGTCTGAATGGTGCGGTAAAATACTGCAAAGAACGAAACCGTCAAGGAAGAGATGACCGTGGAAATAGTTCTAGGCGAACTGGTCGACTGGTTTCATAGAAGAGTTAAAAACAAGGTCATAAAATGGATCGCAATAGTTATAATTTTTTTCATCGGCTTTTCACTCGCGTTTGTTGAGTGGTCTGGACAATTTGCTGAGTGGTCTGGGGAAGTAAATGACTGATCATATTGTGGGAAGCTTAACTGGATTCAGCGTAGGTATTCCAAACTGGGGGTCAGGACCAAATATTTCGAATTTTCAGCTCACAATAAACTCTCCAAGTGGGATCGCAAACTGGAATCCTCCGCAGACCGCGATAGTTTCGTACTATGACCCCACTGTTGGTAAGACAATATCGGAAACATTTCTGATTGGAAGTACATAGTTCACCCTGAACAATCTCCATGTCATTGATTTTATGTTGAAACGGGACGGTTTTTCTCGCCTCTGACTGCAGGGTTTTGTATGATTTCGGGCGAAACCCTGCAGTTTTGGTCCCGCCCATGAAGCACCGCCCGCGCGCTGAGGAACGGGATGATCTGCTGCGTCCGCG
>JADCEF010000057.1 GCA_020250445.1 Rhodobacter sp. | reverse complement strand
GCCGACCCTGACCGCCATCCGCAGGAACCGTGACCTGGCCGCCCTCTTCACCCGCCTGCGCACCGCCGGAAAACCCCCCAAGCTTGCCCTTGTCGCGGCAATGCGCAAACTCCTCATCCTCGCCAACACACTCCTGCGCGAAGGGCGGGACTGGCAGGACACAAGGCCAGTACAAAACCCTTGACGAACACGGATACTGGCCGGGGGCTTTGGCCCCCGGCTGATCCTGATCCCAGCGTGGCGCTGTGGCAGGGGCGATGGCCCCTTCCAGGATGCGCAAGGCGCGCGCAGACAGGTGTTTCCCGCTTTGCGGTCAGGCAGCCCATGCGACCGGCACTTTTTCAGCACCCTGTTCGTGCGCATGCGCGAATGGGCTGGCCTGCGCAAAATCTGCACGAAGTGCGCGCGGCATCTGCACAAGGCCAAGTGCATTGTGCCGCAAGACAAATTGCGAAGACAGGCCATGACCCAGACCCTTCTCATTCCCGGACTTCCCAGATCGCTTGCGCTTGACGGCTGGTGGCTTGATGCCGATGTGGCCCCCGCAGTCCCTGATCGGCCACAGGGCAGCGCCAGCTCCGCCCGCTGGCCGCATTGGGCCGGGCTTGCGGCTTTGGTCGCGCTGGCGGATCTGCTGTTCTGGAACCACACCCCCGGTCTGTCGCTTGCGCTTTTTGCCATTGCGATCCTCGCAGTTGCCGCCTTCGGGTGCCGCCGGTCGCTGGCGCGGCCACTGACACTTCTTCTTGTCGCGGCCGCACCAATGGTCGAGCACCTGCAGGCGCTATCCCTGTCCTTCCTCGCTCTCGGGTTGACATCGGCATTGGTCTGGCTGCACCGCCCCGGGATCGGAATTGCCGCGCTTGTGGCATTGGCGACAGCCTGGCTGCGACGTCTGCCATTGCGCTGGCTGGCACCGCTTGTGCCGCGCCGGGGCATGGCAGCGCAGGCGTTGCGCGCCAATCTTGCGACCCGGCCGGTACCCGGGGCCCTGCGCGACTGGGCCTTTCCGCTGGCCGGAAGCCTTGTGTTTCTGGCATTGCTGATGCAGGCAAACCCGGTGGTGGCTCGCGCCCTTGAGCTTGACCTCGATCTCTGGCAGGCACTTTATCGCACGCTGTTCTGGATCGCGGTGGCGCTGTTTGTTGCCCCTCTGCTTGCTCCCGACCTGCCCGAACCCGTCAAACTCTGTCCCATCTCTCTTCCCTCCCCGGGGCGGATCGGCATCAACCCGCGCTCGGTGCTGCGCGCACTGGTCCTTTTCAATGCACTGATCGCGGTGCAAACGCTGACAGACCTTGGTATCCTTGTCTTTGGCGTGGCCCTGCCCCAGGGGATGAGCCTTGCCGAATATGCCCACCGCGGGGCCTATCCCCTTTTGGCCACGGCACTGCTGGCGGGTGCCTTCGCGCTGGCAGCCCGGCCGTTTCTGGGGGAACACCGGGCGGTCCGGCCGCTGCTTCTCGTATGGCTTGGGCAAAACATGGTGCTTTGCGGCGCGGCGATGGTGCGGCTTGAGCACTACATCGATGCCTTCGGGCTGACGTATCTTCGGCTTTATGCCCTGATCTGGATGGGTCTTGTGGCCATAGGGCTCGGCCTTGTCGCGCTTCAGGTTGTGCTGGGGCGCACAAATCTGTGGCTTCTGACCCGCTGCGCGGTGCTTGGCATTGGCACGCTCTATGTCTGCGCCTTTGTCAATTTCGCCCATGTCATCGCCGCGCAGAATCTCACCCGCCCTTCTCCGGATTTCGAATACCTGTGCACCCTGGGGCCAATGGCTCATGGCGCGCTGAGCGCCGCCGACCTTGCCCGGCCGGAGTTTCTGGCCAGAATGCCGCCCTGCTCTTTCTTGCTGCTTGCGGAAAACCTGGGCTGGCGGGAATGGGGGTTCCGTTCCTGGCGCGTCGCCCGTTACAGTCAGCTGATGGAGCCAAAGCGGGCATTGCGATGAATATCCTGATCGTCGATGACGATCCGCGCCTGCGCGATCTGCTGCGGATCGCGCTGGAGCGGGCGGGCTTTACAACGTTCAGCGCCGCCAATGGTACCACTGCGCTGATCCATGCCCGGCGCGAGGCCCCTGATCTGATTGTTCTCGACGTCGGCCTGCCCGAGATGGACGGCTTCGAGGTTTGCCGCCGCCTTCGAGCCGCTTCCGAAGTGCCTATCCTGTTCCTGACCGCGCGTGACGAAGAGATCGACCGGATCGTCGGGCTTGAACTCGGCGCGGATGATTACGTCACGAAACCGTTTTCGCCGCGCGAGTTGGTGGCGCGGGTACACGCGATCCTCAAGCGTTCCGGGAGGGCGGTAACCCCCGAGATGCTTTCCCGCGGCAAGATCACGCTTGATCTGCGGGCACAGTCCTGCCGGGTGGCGGGCACCGATATCGCACTTACCGCGACCGAATTCGATATCCTCGCGCGGCTGCTGGCCGAACCCGACCGGCTGGCCGCGCGCCGCGCACTGATCGCGGGAATCTGGGGGCCGCAGAGCCGGGTCTCGGACCGTACCTTTGACAGCCATCTGCGCAACCTGCGCCGCAAACTTGCCGAGGCGGGCTGCGAGGGCGCGATCGAAACGGTGCATGGGCAGGGGATGCGTCTCGGGTCCTGCGCATGACCCGACGCTGGCGGCCCTCGCTTGCCTTCGTGCTGGGTGGCGCGCTGACGGGCACGCTGGCGCTTTCGCTCGCGGGCCTTGTGGCGCTGCGCTATCTGGGTCCGACACTCGGGTTCAGGGCTGCAGCGATTGGCTTGGGGCTGGCGATCACTGCTGCCACAGCGGCGCTTGGCTGGCTGTTGCTTCGGCTTTTGCTGCGCCCGATCCGGGCGCTCGAGGCCTATGCCCGGGCGCAGGAAACCGGCGGGGCCGCCCCCCGTCCTGCACATTTCGGCACGACCGAAACGGCGGCGACCGCGACGAGGGTGATGGCCATGGCCGAGGCACTGCGCGACCGCGAGGCGACGATCCGCGCCTTCACCGACCATGTCACGCATGAGCTGAAGACCCCTGTTGCAGCGATCCGGGCGGCGACAGAGCTGCTGGAGGACGGCGGCGCGCTTGCCCCCGAAGATGCGCGGCTGCTGGCACAGATCGACGGCGCGCGCCGCCAGATCGAGGGACAACTGTCGGCACTTCGGAGCGCCGCGCAGGCACGCGAGGTCCGTCATCTGGGGCAAACGCAACTGAGCGCACTTCTGCCGGCCCTCGGGCGGGACTTCCCCGGCCTGGATATCGAGACCAGCGGCGAAACCTTGCTTCTGCCGCTTGCGGCCGAGGGGATGGTGATTGTGCTGGCGCAGATGCTGCGCAACGCCGTCGATCACGGCGCGACGCAGGTACGACTGGAGGCCAATCAAGACAGGGCCGGTACCACCCTGGAGGTCTCGGACGACGGTTGTGGCATCCCGAAGGGCAACGAGTCGCGGATTTTCGATCCCTTTTTCACCACACGCCGCGAGACTGGCGGCACCGGCATGGGTCTTGCCGTGGTGCGCAATCTGCTGACCGCCCATCGTGCCGAAATCACCCTTTGCAGCCGCCATCCAACCCGGTTTCGGATTTCCTTCGGCACCCCCTTGACGGATTGATTTCCCTGCACTCTTGCATCGCCAAGGGGTCCCGTATTCGGTCCTTTGGTCTGTTCCAACCGCCTGACACCGAGGCGCCTCATTGTTGACCAGACGGCGCGGCCGGGGTGCAGGGGCGTCTGGCAGGCTGCCCCCCGGATCCGGCATGATCCGGGACTGAAGACGTCCTGCCCCTCAGAATCGTGAGTCTGAAGCAACAATCCGTGCCTTGACGTCATCCGGCCAACACCGCTTGCCCCGCCGCCGCGCCCCGACATCCTTGCAGCGCCCCGAAAACCGGCGACCACCCTGCGTCATGCGGTACCCCGTCTGATCCCAAAAGGTTTTCCCGCGGTCTTGGCACCTGTCAGGAACGCGGCACATCAACCGGTCGCAACCGCCGCCTGCGATTGCGACCGGGGGCGGGCCTCGATCACGACAAAGGCCTGGGCCCAGGGGTGATCGTCGGTCAGCGTCACATGGATGACGGCCTCATGTCCGGGCGGTGTCATTCCTGCCAGCCGGTCTGCGGCCCAGCCGGTGACATGCATCACGGGCTGCCCTGTCCGCAGATTGGTCACGGACATGTCCTTCCAGGCGATGCCCATCCTCAGGCCGGTGCCCAGGGCCTTGGCGCAGGCCTCTTTCGCCGCCCAGCGCTTGGCATAGGTGGCGGCTACGGCGTGCGGGCGGCCTTCCGCCTTGTGCTGTTCGCGTTCGGTGAAGACGCGGTTGCGGAACCGGTCGCCAAAGCGGGCCAGCGTGCCTTCGATCCGCTCGATGTTGCACAGGTCGGTGCCGACGCCCAGAATCATCGCGGGCCGGGCGCTGCGCCGCAGCGCCTTGAAGGTGGGCGGGCCGGGCGGCTCATGCGCTGCGGTCCCGGGCGGCATCCATCAGGTGGCGCATCTTTTCGACGGCCGGACCAAGCCCGGTGAAAATCGCCTCGGCAATCAGGAAATGGCCGATGTTCAACTCCCTGACTTCGGGAATGGCGGCAACCGGGCCGACGGTGTCATAGGTCAGTCCATGGCCTGCGTGGACTTCCAGCCCAAGCGACGCGGCAAAGGCCGCCCCCTTGCGCAGCCCTTCCAGTTCCGCGTCGCGTTCGGCAAAGCGGCCTTCGGCGTGCAGGTCGCAGTAATGGCCGGTGTGAAGTTCGACCACGGCGGCCCCGATGCGGGCCGAAGCCTCGATCTGGCGCGGATCGTGACCGATGAACATGGACACACGGCAGCCTGCCTCGCGCAGCGGCCACAGGTAATCGGTCAGGCGGTCTTGATCGGATACCACATCAAGCCCGCCTTCGGTGGTGCGTTCCTGCCGCTTTTCCGGCACCAGGCAGACGGCATGGGGGCGATAGCGCAGGGCGATGGCCTGCATTTCCGGTGTTGCGGCGCATTCGAAGTTCAGCGGGATGCCCAGCGCCGCCGCAAGCGCCTCGATATCGCTGTCGCGGATATGGCGGCGGTCTTCGCGCAGGTGGGCGGTGATCCCGTCTGCCCCGGCGGCCTCGGCCAGCAGGGCGGCCCGCAGCGGGTCCGGGTAGGCCGATCCGCGTGCGTTGCGCACCGTGGCCACATGATCGATGTTCACCCCAAGGCGCTGCCTGCCGAAGTCTGTCATTGCGCTGTCCTGCCGGTTTGCGGTTTCCTCGGGCGCAGTCTAGGGTGCCGCAGGCCTGCCGTCATCCCCGGACGAAGGCTTTGCTGCCTTTGCCGGGGATTTCAGGCGCAGCCGTTTCTCCTGCCGGGCCCTGGCCTGACCTTCGCGGATTTTCTGATAGGCGCGCACAATGGGAATCGCGGCCCAGTAGAAGGCCAGGCCAACCGCCAGTCCAGGCAGCAGGCCGCCGACAAGATAGGGCCAGAAGATGGTGCCAAAAAAGGTGCCCAGATTTTCCCAATGCGTCACGTCCGAGGTGAACAGCGCCCGGGCATTGTCCCAAAGCTCGGCCCCGGCATTGGTGAAGGCGGCAATGATGGACCTCACATCCATCGGCGCGTCGATGCCCAGGATGCGGTGGCCAAGTTCGACCGAGGTGATGGCGATGACCGGCGTGGTCAGGGGATTGCCCACAAACGTGGCCAGCAGGGCGGCTATGATATTGCCGCGCATCACCCAGCCCAGCAGGGCCGCCGAAAGGAAATGAAAGCCGAAGAACGGGGTGAAGGACACGAAGACGCCGGCAAAGACGCCGCGCGCAATGCGGTGCGGTTCATCCGGCAGGCGGCGCAGCCGATGCGTGACGTATTGTGCCGCGCGCCGGAACCCGCCGCGCGGATATACGAATTCCCGCGCCCATTCCGCCACTGTCCGCCGGTTCCGCCGCCTGAAGACCACGCCTGCCCCCTTGACTGCCCGTCAGGGCTTCCGGCTCAGGTCGCGATGGCGCGCGATCTGGGCCACATCGGTTTCCGCCTCGAGCGCCGTCATCACCATGTGCAGATGTTCGACATCGCGCAGATCGACATCGACGATCACCCGGTAGTAATCCGGCTTGCGGTCGGTGAACCGCAGATCGGATATGTTCGCCTTCTGCTCGGCGATCAGGGTGCAGATCCGGCCCAGCACCCCGGTATCGTTGGAAATGGTCAACTCCAGGCTGACGGTATATGCGGCGGCGTGGCGGCCGGTGTGCCAGTGCAGGTCAACCCAGCGGGCGGGCTGTTCCTCGAACTCCTCCAGCGCGGGGCAGTCGATGGCATGGATCACCACCCCGGTGCCGCGATAGGTGATGCCGACGATCCGTTCCCCCGGTACCGGCTGGCAGCAGCCCGCACGGCGAAAGCTTTGGTCGGCGCCAAGGCCGACCACGGGGCGCCGCGCGTCCACCTCATCCGCCGTGGCCTGGACCAGTTCGGGGTAAAGTGTCTCCACAACGCGCCGCCCTGTCAGCTCGGCGCTGCCAAGGCGCGCCAGCAGGTCCTTTTCGTCGGCCAGGCCCAGGGTCTTGGCCGCCGTGCGCAGCGCCTTGTCGGTGGCCTTCTTGCCGATGTGGTCAAAGGCGGCCCGGGCCAGTTCCTGCCCCAGCTTCACGAAACGGCCCCGGTCTTCTTCGCGCAGGCTTTTGCGGATTGCGGCCTTGGCGCGCCCGGTGGTGACAATGTCGATCCAGCTTGACTGCGGCATCTGGCCTTCGGCCGTGATGATTTCCACCGATTGGCCGTTCTTCAGCCGCGTCCACAGCGGCACGCGGATGCCGTCAACCTTGGCCGACACGCAGGAGTTCCCGATCCGGGTGTGGATGGCATAGGCATAGTCCAGCGGCGTGGCCCCCCGG
Source organism: Rhodobacter sp. (assembly GCA_020250445.1). Classification (GTDB taxonomy): domain Bacteria; phylum Pseudomonadota; class Alphaproteobacteria; order Rhodobacterales; family Rhodobacteraceae; genus Aliitabrizicola. The sequence goes on along the minus strand of JADCEF010000057.1, from coordinate 10,715 downwards.
GGAAGCTGGATCACATCCCCCTTGGGCGTGAAGCAGAACACCTGATCCGAATACATCTCGAGTTTGACGTTTTCGAGAAAGTCGTTATGATCCTCTTCGTCCAGCCGCTCGGTCATCGAGGCGATCCATTTCGACGGATCGACGGCAAAGGGGTTCCGGGCGCGCTCGCCGTCGCGGTAGGACCAATGCGCGGCCACGCCGGCTTCGGCCACCTCGTGCATCTGGCGGGTGCGGATCTGCACCTCGACCCGCTTGCCGTCGCGCCCCGAAACGGTGGTGTGGATTGACCGGTAGCCGTTCGATTTCGGCTGGCTGATGTAATCCTTGAACCGCCCGGGCACCGCCCGCCAGCGCTGATGGATGACGCCCAGAATCCGGTAACAGTCCTGTTCCGAAGTGCAGATCACGCGAAAGCCGTAGATGTCCGACAGGCGCGAGAAGGCCAGATCCTTTTCCTGCATCTTGCGCCAGATCGAATAGGGCTTCTTGGCACGGCCATAGACATCGGCCTCGATCTGCGCCTTTTCCAGTTCCGCCCGGATGTCTGCCGTGATGCGGTGCACCACATCGCCGGTTTCGCGCTGCAGCGTGATGAAGCGGCGGATGATGGAATTGCGCGCGTCGGGGTTCAGAACGCGGAAGGCCAGATCCTCCAGCTCCTCGCGCATCCACTGCATGCCCATGCGCCCCGCCAGCGGGGCGAAGATTTCCATGGTTTCGCGGGCCTTCTGGGCCTGCTTTTCCGGCTTCATGCCCTTGATCGTGCGCATGTTGTGCAGCCGGTCCGCCAGCTTGACCAGAATGACCCGCAAATCCTTGGACATGGCCATGAACAGCTTGCGGAAGTTTTCCGCCTGTTTGGACTGGGCCGAGGACAGTTGCAGGTTGGTCAGCTTGGTGACGCCGTCGACCAGTTCGGCCACTTCGGCCCCGAACAGCCGGACGACCTCGGAATAGGTCGACTTCGTGTCCTCGATGGTATCGTGCAACAGCGCCGTCACGATGGTGGCATCATCCAGCCGCTGTTCGGTCAGGATGGCGGCCACCGCGACCGGATGCGTGAAATACGGCTCGCCGGATTGGCGCGACTGACCCTCGTGCATCTTCAGGCCATAGGCATAGGCCCGCCGGATCAGGTCTTCGTTCGTGCGCGGATTGTAGTTGCGGACGAGGGCGATCAGGTCTTCGACGTCGATCATCCTTGCCCATCCCGCCGGAGCCGCGCCGGATCAGTCCTGTCCCTGCGCTTCCATGAGGGCGCGCAGAAGTTTCTCTTCCGACATGTCGTCGGACATAGGACGGTCGATTTCGCTGCCCATCAGAAGGGCCATCGAATCTTCTTCCGGCTCGTCCACCTCGATCTGGGTCTGGTGGCTTTCGATCATCCGTTCCCGCAGCGCCTCGGCGCTTTGCGTCTCTTCCGCGATCTCGCGCAGCGACACCACCGGGTTCTTGTCGTTGTCGCGGTCGATGGTCAGGGGCGAGCCCGCCTGAATCTCGCGCGCACGGTGGGCTGCCAGCATCACCAGTTCGAACCGGTTCGGAACCTTGTCAACGCAATCTTCGACCGTCACGCGGGCCATGGCAAACTCCTAAGTCGGAACGGGGGGCATGAAGGCGGTTATGTAAGGCGCGCAAAGACCCTTGACAAGCGAAGAATCCGCCGCGCGGGGTCAAAGCGGAACAACCGCCCTGCGGTCTGCTTCGGGAAGCGCCTTCAGCATCTGCGAAACGGTTAGGCCAAGCACCGGGTGACGCCACCTGGGCGCAATATCGGCCAGCGGCACCAGGACAAAGGCGCGGTCCTGCAGACGCGGGTGCGGCAGAACAAGCCTGTCAGGTGCTGTCTGCGCCTGCAGGGCGGGATCAAGGCGGTGCCATCGGTCAAAACCGGCCCTGTCGGGAACAACAAGGTCGCCCCAGGCCAGAAGGTCCAGATCAAGCGTGCGCATGCCCCAGCGCTGTGTCCTTTTGCGGCCGAAATCCCTTTCGGCGGCCATCAGATGCGCAAGGATGTCATCTGCCGTGGTGCCTGCCGCTGCGGCAACCGCCGCCGCAGCATTGACATAATCCGGACCCGATCCGGCCGGAAAACAGGGCGTTGCGAAAAAACGGCTGACGGAATGAACGGTCAGGCCCCGCCCGGCCAGGGCCTCGAGGGCGGACTTCAGCGTGGCGGCGGGCGGGTTTTCACCGTCGGGCAGGTTTGCGCCCAGCGCTATGAGTGCGGGGATTTCCGTGGCGTCAGGCAAAGCTGATCTTTCTTGTAATGCGACTTGCCGGACGATGCGCGATGCGAGATACTGCAGATGCAGCCGTCGTCACTTCTGCTAGCAGAAGCGGTTTGTTTTCGAAAGTTCGATTGGCGTTGCGAAGGTCTTTTGAAAGGGTTCGGAATGTTCTACAAGGACGACCGGCTGGCGCTGTTCATCGATGGGTCCAACCTGTACGCGGCTGCAAAGTCTCTGGGGTTTGACATAGACTACAAGCTGTTGCGTCAGGAATTCATGAGGCGGGGCAAGCTGCTGCGCGCGTTCTACTACACGGCGCTGCTGGAAAATGACGAATATTCCCCGATTCGCCCGCTGGTGGACTGGTTGCACTACAACGGCTTCACCATGGTGACCAAGCCGGCCAAGGAATACACCGACAGTCAGGGCCGCCGCAAGGTGAAGGGCAACATGGACATCGAACTGACCGTCGATGCGATGGAGCTTGCCCCCCGTGTGGACCATATCGTGCTGTTCTCGGGTGACGGCGATTTCCGCCCGCTGGTCGAAAGCCTTCAGCGGCAGGGTGTGCGTGTCTCGGTCGTCTCTACCATCCGCAGCCAGCCGCCGATGATTGCCGACGAATTGCGCAGGCAGGCGGACAATTTCATCGAGCTTGATGAACTGCGTGATGTCATCGGCAGGCCGCCGCGCGAGCCGCGCCCGATGTCTGACCGGGAAGACATTCCGGTGGAAATGAAATAGTCCGCAGGGCGGTGGCAGACACCGCCCTTTGCCATTTGCGCACTGACCGGTCTGCCGTCCGCAGCCGCCCCCCCTGTGCAGGGGGGGTGGACGAGCGGCCTGACTGGCCTTACCTGTGGTTTCGCAGACCAGAGGCCAAGATGACCAAACCGCCGATGACGCTTCTTCTTGCCGCCCCGCGCGGGTTCTGCGCGGGCGTCGACCGCGCGATCAAGATCGTCGAAATGGCAATCGATAAATGGGGCGCCCCGGTCTATGTCCGTCATGAGATTGTCCACAACAGGTTCGTGGTCGACAGTCTGCGCGACAGGGGTGCGGTGTTTGTCGAAGACCTGGACGAGGTTCCTGCGGATCGCCCGGTGATCTTTTCGGCGCATGGCGTGCCCAAGGCGGTGCCCGCCGAAGCGGCCCGGCGGCAGATGCTGTTTGTCGATGCCACCTGCCCCCTTGTCAGCAAGGTGCATCTCGAGGCCGAGCGGCATCACGCGGACGGGCTTCAGATGGTGATGATCGGGCATGACGGGCATCCTGAAACCATCGGCACCATGGGGCAGTTGCCCCCGGGCGAGGTCTTGCTTGTGGAAACCGTGGCGGATGTGGCCGGGCTGAAGGTGCGTGATCCCTTGCGGCTGGCCTTCATCACCCAGACCACCCTGTCGGTGGATGACACGGCAGACATCGTTGCCGCCCTGAAGGCGCGGTTTCCGGGCATCGTCGGGCCGCACAAGGAAGACATCTGCTATGCCACGACCAACCGCCAGGCCGCAGTGAAGGCGATTGCGCCAAGGATTGATGCCCTGCTGGTGATCGGTGCCCCCAACTCGTCGAATTCCAGGCGTCTGGTCGAGGTTGGGCGGGCTGCCGGCTGCGACTATGCCCAGCTTGTGCAGCGCGCCGCCGATATTGACTGGCGCGCGCTGGAGGGAAGCCGCTGTGTGGGGATCACCGCCGGTGCCAGCGCGCCCGAGGTTCTGATCACAGAAGTTCTGGACGCCTTCCATGACCGTTTCGATGCGGTCACCGAACTGGTGGAAACGGCGCGGGAGAACGTGGAGTTCAAGGTGCCAAGGGTATTGCGCCTTCCGGCATGACCGGCCGGGCCTGATTTGGAACGGCGGTGGAACCGCTGGCCCCGCCGCCTGCACGGGGTGCAAAGGATGAACCGATGCCAGAGCTTTATGCCTATACCGACGGTGCCTGTTCGGGCAACCCCGGCCCCGGCGGCTGGGGTGTGCTGATGCGCGCCATCGACCAGGGCAGTGTCGTGAAAGAGCGCGAGCTGTCGGGGGGCGAGGCCATGACCACCAACAACAGGATGGAGCTGATGGCGGCCATTTCGGCGCTGGAGACGCTGGCGCGTCCAAGCGGAATAACCATCGTCACCGACAGCGCCTATGTCAAGAACGGCATCACCGAATGGATGACCGCATGGAAGCGCAAGAACTGGCGCACGGCATCCGGACCGGCGGTCAAGAATCTGGACCTGTGGCAGCGGCTTGATGCCGCCCAGGCGCGCCACAGCGTGACGTGGCAGTGGATCAAGGGCCATGCCGGACACGCCGAAAACGAGCGCGCCGATGCGCTTGCCCGTGCCGGGATGGCCCTGTTCAAGACCGGACGCGCGGCGGAATGACGGAACCGGTCGCCGATCTGGCCCGCGAGGTGCTGACGGGCGACACGCTGACACGCGCGCTTGACTATGCCTCGGTGGCGGTCTTTGCGCTGACGGGGGCCCTGGTGGCAAGCCGGTCGCAGCTGGATATCGTCGGCTTCATCTTTATCGCCTGCCTGACTGCCGTGGGGGGCGGCACGCTGCGCGACGTGCTGCTGGACCGGCCGGTGTTCTGGATCGCCGATCCGGTCTTGCTGCTGGTGGCGGCCGTTGCGGCAGTGGTGGTGTTTCTGACGGCGCACCTGCTGGAAAGCAGGTACCGCGCGCTTCTTTGGCTGGATGCCTGTGCTCTGGCCGTAGCGGTACCGGCGGGGGTGGCCGCCGCGCAGTCCGTCGGCATGGCCTGGCCGGTGGTGCTGGTGGCGGGCATGGTGACAGGCTGCATGGGCGGGCTGATGCGCGATGTGGTCTGCAACGAGGTGCCGCTTGTGCTGAAACAGGGCGAGCTTTACGTCACGGCGGCGCTGGCCGGCGCGGTGGCTGCGGTGCTGTGCAGCCTTGTTGCGGGGGATGATCTTTCGCTGCTGGCCTGTGGGGTTGCGACGCTGACCCTGCGCGCGGGCAGTCTGCGCTATGGCTGGCGTCTTCCGGTGTACCGGGCAAGGCCGCCCCGGCCCGGCGCCCCAAAACGCTGAGGAATTTTCCCGCGCGGTTGCATTTTTCCGAATACTTGTTTAGGTATTTGCCATGGGACGCCACAAGACCCTTCCGGACACCGAGGTTTTTGCGGCCCTGCGCCGGCTGCTGGTGCAGGGCGGAGACAAGGCGGTTGCCTTTTCGTCCGTCGCGCAGGCGACCGGCCTTGCGGCCCCGACGCTGGCGCAACGCTATGGCACGCGCGAGGCGATGGTGCGGGCCGCGCTGCTGGACGGATGGAAGGTTCTGGCCAAGGCAACCGAACGCGCCGCTGAGGGGGCACCCCCGACGGCCAAGGGGGCAACGCAGATCCTCAAGGCGCTGGGTGCAGGCCATGCGGAAGAGATCGCCCTGCTGGTGTCAGAGTTCCGCGACCCGGCCCTGCGCGAGCCCGCGCTGGCGTGGCGGCAGGCGCTGCTGACCGCCGTTGGCGCGCGCATGGGCGGGGGCAGCAAGGGGCAGGAGGCGGCCGCGCTGGTGTTTGCCGCATGGCAGGGGCAGCTGATGTGGCAAAAGGCGGGTGGTCCGGGCATCCGGGTCAAGGATGTGGTCAAGCATCTGGCCTAGCGGCGCAGGTAGATCCGCGCGAGCCAGAGCGCCATCGCGACCGCGGCAACGCCGGCAACAGCCTTTCCCTGCCCTGGCGTCAGGTCAAACACCGCCATCAGGGACATCATTGCGTAACCTCCGGCAAGCACCGCAATGATGCCGGCGATCATCACATCCACTTGCAGCGGGGTGCCATTCCACCAGGCGTCAAGCAGTTCGACGAACAGTCTCATCAACGAGCGCATCCAGGTATCCCCCCAACGGATTCTGATCACGAGAATGGGAGTTTGCCCGGCCGCCCGCAACGGGCATGGCGGCGATTTCCGTCAGGCGAGGCTTTGGGGCAGCGTGAAGCCCCGCAGGAAATCCTGCGGCGCAGCGGGACGCCTGCCTTCGCGCTGCGCCAGGGTGATCTCGACCGCCCCGGTTCCGCAGGCGATGGTCAGCCCGTGCAGCACCTGTCCGGGCGCGCCTTGCCCTTCGGCCAGACGGCAGCGCAGCAACTTCACCCGCTCGCCCGCAATCGCGCACCAGGCACCGGGAAAGGGCGACAGGCCGCGGATCTGGCGGTCGATCACCGGGGCGGGGGCGTGCCAGTTGATCCGCGCTTCGGATTTGTCGATCTTTGCGGCATAGGTCACGCCATCTGCCGGTTGCGGCACGGGCACCAGCGAGGACAGGCGCGGCAGGGCGGACAGGACAAGCTCTGCCCCCATCCGTGACAGGCGGTCGTGCAGATCTGCCGTCGTCTCTTCGGGCAGGATCGGCGTGGCCGCGCGCGCCAGGACCGGGCCGGTATCAAGGCCCGCGTCCATCTGCATCAGGCAGACGCCGGTTTCCGCGTCACCGGCCAGGATGGCCCGGTGGATCGGGGCCGCGCCGCGCCAGCGCGGCAGCAGCGAGGCGTGGATGTTGACGCAGCCCAGCGCCGGCGCATCCAGCACCGGTTGCGGCAGGATCAGGCCGTAAGCCACGACCACGGCGATATCGGCCTTCAGACGGACAAAGGCCGCCTGTTCTGCGGCGGACCGCAGGCTGGATGGGTGGCGCACCGGCAGGCCAAGACCTTCGGCGGCACGCTGCACGGGGGTCGGGCGCAGCGACTTGCCGCGTCCGGCAGGGCGCGGGGGCTGACAATAGACGCAGACGATGTCATGCGCCACAGCCAGGGCCTGCAGGATGGGCACGGAAAACTCCGGCGTCCCCATGAAGACAATCTTCATGTCCGCAACCGAAGCTTTTCCGCCCGGGCGATCAGCATCCTGCGTTTCAGCGGCGACAGATGATCAAAATACATCCGCCCCGCCAGGTGGTCGATCTGATGCTGAACCGATGTCGCCCAGAGATCCAGGAATTCCTTTTCCACAATCGCACCATCCGCAGCCATATAGCGCACGGTCACGGCGCGCGGGCGGCGGATGACGGCGGACACGCCGGGCAGGTTCGGGCTGGCCTCGTCATGGTCGCGAAACTGGCCCGAGGCGTGCAGCACCGAAGGATTGGCCAGAAGAATCGCCTGCCCCCGCACCTCAGAGCAATCGACAACCGCAAGGCACAGCCCCACCCCGATCTGCGGGGCGGCAAGACCGTAGCCCGCCATTGCATCCATCGTCTCGACCATGTCGGCCCAGATCGCGCGGATATCGCCGGTAATCGCGTCAACCGGCGCGGCGGGCGTTCGCAGGCTGCGGTGTGGCCAGGGCAGGCACAGGCGGACGGTCACGCGGCCAGGCCGTGCTTTGCAGGGCGCACAGCGGCCATCAGCCGCGCCCCTCTGCGTCGCGCGCGCGGTCGCGCTTCAGCTTTTCCATCTTGCGCGTGATCATCTGGCGGCGCAGCGGCCGCAGGTAATCGATGAACAGCTTGCCATCAAGGTGGTCGATCTCGTGCTGAACACAGGTGGCCCACAGCCCCGAAAACTGTTCCTCCTGCGGCGTGCCGTCCAGACCGGTCCATTGCACGCGCACCTCGGCGGGCCGTTCGATTTCGGCATATTGATCGGGCAGCGACAGGCAGCCTTCCTCATAGGTGGCCAGGTCTTCGGACTGCCATGTCACCGTAGGGTTGATCAGCACCATCGGGCGCGGGTCAAGGGCCGGGTCCTTGATGCAATCCATCACCAGGACCCGCTTCATCACACCCACCTGCGGTGCCGCAAGCCCGACGCCGGGGGCATCATACATGGTTTCCAGCATATCCTCGGCCAGCTTGCCGATGTCGGGCGTGACCGTGGCGACAGGCTCGCACGCCTTTTTCAGGCGGGGGTCGGGGTGGATCAGGATCGTGCGTATCATGGCCCCGATTTAAGGGAAGGCGACCGGTCGCGCAATGCCCCCGGGCCGCCCGGGCCTGCGGGGCCCGCACGGTCGAACTGGACGCCCCCGGCCAATTCCCCTAAGCAGAACGGCGGCGCGGCGGATTGCCCATCCTGCCGCCCAGACACCCCCGTTACAGACACCCCCGTTCAGGATCTGCCAGATGACCTTTGACCAGCCGATCGACCGCAAAGGAAGCCATTCCTTCAAATGGGACATGATGGAAAAGATTTACGGCATTCCGGCAGATACCGGCCTTGCGATGTGGGTCGCCGATATGGAGTTCCGCCCACCGGCCTGCGTGCAGCGGGCGGTCGAGAAAATGGCCGCGCACGGCGTTTACGGCTATTTCGGCGATGATACCGCCTGTCTGGACGCGATCCGCTGGTGGATGCGGACCCGTCACGGCTGGGAGGTGGATTCGGGGGCGATCTTTGCCACGCATGGGCTGGTGAACGGGTTCGGCATCTGTCTGGATGCCTTTACAGCCCCCGGCGACGGGATTGTTCTGCTGACGCCGGTTTACCATGCCTTCGCGCGGGTCATCAAGGCGGCCGGGCGCACCGTGGTGGAATGCCGCCTGAAAACCGTGGCCGGGCGCCATGAAATGGATTTCGCCGAATGGGACAGGCAGATGACCGGGCGCGAAAGGCTGCTGGTGCTGTGTTCACCACACAATCCGGGCGGGCGGGTCTGGACCGCGGACGAGTTGCAGGGGGTGGCCGCGTTCTGTCAGCGCCATGACCTTCTGCTGATCTCGGACGAGGTCCACCATGATCTGGTCTTCCCCGGTCGGACGCATCTGCCGATGCCTGTCGTGGCCCCGCAGATCATCGACCGGCTGATCATGATGACCGCGACGACAAAGACATTCAACATCGCGGGCGCGCATACCGGGAATGTCATCATCCCCGATGCGGCCCTTCGGGAGCGCTTTGCCAACCGCATGATGGCGCTGGGTATTTCGCCCAATGCCTTTGGCATGCAGATGGCAACGGCCGCCTATTCGCCGGAAGGTGCCGAATGGGTCGATGCGCTGATGGTCTATCTGGATGAAAACCGGCGGGTCTTTGATGCCGGGGTCAATGCCATTCCCGGTCTTGCTTCGATGCCGCTGGAAGCAACCTATCTCGCTTGGGTGGATTTTTCGGGCACCGGCATGGAACGGGCGGAGTTTACCGGCCGGGTGGAAAAGACAGCCGGGATTGCCACGAACCACGGCCATACCTTCGGGGCGGGCGGCGAGACCTGTCTGCGCTTCAACATCGGCGCGCCCCGTGCGCAGATTCTCGAGGCGGTCCGCCGCCTGCAGCAGGCCTTCGGCGATCTGCAATAGCCCGTCAACTGCGGGTCAGATACCCCACCGGCGCATGTTCGTCCCGCCAGAAGTCAAGCGCGGGGCGATCCTGGGCCAGGGTCGCGCGTTTGAAATCGCAGACCAGCTCGCCGTTTTCGATGCCGGAGGCGATGATCAGGCACTGGCAGATGTGGCGCGACCCGTCGTAGACATCGACAAGGCCGCGCAGTCTGGGCGCGCGGTCGGCGTCCAGCGCAAAGCCGTCGTCCCACAGGCGCAGCACGGGAAACACCGCCTCGCCCACATGGACACGCAGGCGTGTCTTGCGGCCGCGGTCGCGTTTGCGGGCCGCCTCCATGCCGTCGCGTACTTCTTTCGGCAGAAATTCCGACATCATCCGTCCTGTCCTCGCACCGGATGGTCGCGCATATCTGAAAAAACTCAATGGGTCAGGATCGCAATGGGCCAAAGCCGTGACAATTGCGTGACGTGCAGACCCGCGAGGCAAGGGTCGGCCCGCGCTTTGTCGCAGGCCGAAGGTGCGCCCCTTTGCCGTTGATCCTGGCTGTGTGACAGGGCTTGCCGACCCGCACGAAGACAGAGACGGGTTGGCCCGCGGGTGGGCGAGGGCTGCCGATCCCTTGCGGTACGGCCTTGTCCGGGGCGTTCAGGTGCAGTTCGGCGGGCCTGTGCATACAGGTCATCGCCGACGGATTGGCAGGGCCGAATGGCACAGACCGGTCAGTCACCGGGTCGGGCCGCCACCGGTTGTGGGTGCGCGGTGCCTTCCCCCGGGCGCATGCCCAGCCTGACCTTCCCGTCGTTAACGGTGTTTTCAAGGGGCGCCGGCCGCAGGGGCGGCCTGACCGCAAGGCGGGAAAGAGGTTTGCCCGCGCGCGCCTTGCGCCTCCTGGCAGGGGCCATCGCCCTTGGCCCGGCGCCGCGCCGGGATCAAGACCGGCCGGTGGACCAAAGCCCCCGGCCAGCGCCCGCCTCGCCCATGGCGGGCGCTTCTCACCCGCCGGGTCGGGCGCTGGTCTCTGTGTCTCCCGGACCTGCCGGTCTACAGGGGACCGTTCCGCGCGGGCGGGGGAAATGCGGGTCGCGTTTCCTGTTCCCGCCCGAACGGGCGAAGGCACCGACCCCGGTGCATTGGCAGGGGCCATCGCCCCTGCCACAGCGCTGCGCCGGGATCAGGACCGGCCGGGGGCCCAAAGCCCCCGGCCAGCGCCCGCCCCGCCCCTGGCGGGCGCTTCGCACCCGCCGGGTCG
>JADCEF010000056.1 GCA_020250445.1 Rhodobacter sp. | reverse complement strand
TGCCACAGCGCCGCGCAGGGATAAGGACCGGCAGGGGGCCCGAAGCCCCCGGCCAGCGACCGCCCCGCCACCGGCGGGCGCTTCTCGACCGGCGGGTCGGGCGCTGGCCTCTGCTGGTCCCGGACCTGCCGGTCTACAGGGCACCGTCCCGCACGGGCGGGGGAAACGCGGGTCGCGTTTCCTGTTCCCGCCCGATGGGGCGTTCCTGTGCATTCCGGGATGACCGGATTCTCTGCCAGGGGCCTTCGCCCCGGCCAGACCGTGCAGGGCGCATGCGGAAGAAAGTCCGGTCCTGCGGCCATCGGCCCGTGCGGCTGGCGGTTTTTCGGCACCCAGTCAGTGCCGCGCCATCACCAGCGCGGCATAAAGCCCGGTCAGGGCAATCTGCACCGCCTCCTTGTCCACCCCGAAACATGCCGCCCCATAGGCCAGCGCCAGCCCGGCGTAGATGACCTTGGAACAGAAGGCTTGGCGGGCGCAGTTCATTGCTTTCTCAATCATCGTCGTCTCCATCCATCCAGAAGATTGAGCCGCGTCCGGCTTGTTTTTCCCCTCGGGTAACTCCAGAATTACCCGGTGCGTGACGGTTTGCCCCGACTGCTGAAGTTGGCTGGAGTTGACGGAAATTGACGAATACCGAGAGCTTCGGCGTCAGATTCGGGCGCTTGGTCCATGAGAAACGGAATGCGCTTGGCTTGAGTCTTTCGCAGCTTGCAGTGAAAGCCTTTGGGCGCGCATCTGATCCTGCAGGTGAAGGCGGCAAGTCGCGGATTCAGCGGTTGGAGGCGGGTTCCGTCAGTAAACCTCAAGCCAAGACCATCAAGGCGCTGTGCGACGCGCTTGACGTAACCCCTGAACAGATTGCGGCGCTGCGCAGTCCCAGGCCACCCGACCCGTACGCGATGGCCGACATCCTGAATAACATTGCGAAAGCCACCCGCAGCGAACTCTACTCCCTTGCCCGCGCCTTCGGTCAGGAGACGCCCGAAGACCTCTCGGACTCCAATCTGCACGGCTTCCTGACCAAGAAGGCCGAGGAATATCGCACCTACCGCGTCCAGATCGACGCGCTGGATGAACGCATCGCGGGTCTGGGCAACCTGAAGGCTGCGGCGCAAGATGCCGCCGAGCGGCCGGATTTCGACGAGGTCGAGGCGCTGCTCAGTCGGGTGCACGAGGTTGAGGCCGACATCGCCGCCAAAACCGCCGAGGCCCGCGCCGCCAACGCCCTGCCGCGCGGCCAGGTCGAACAGGCCTACCGCCTGCTCTCTGGTGCTGCTGACAGTTTCGCAGGGATCGACCCGCTGGAACCGGCGCGGCGGCGGCATGGCTATGAAGACCGGCTCTTTGCCCACGGTCTGCGCTACGGCGGCCCCGGCATGGCGCTGTCGGCCCGGATGATCCACGACGCGCTGGCAGATCTGCCGCAATCCACCGACCCCGTGCTCTGGGCCAGCCTCCAGAACAACCTCGCCATTGCCCTACAAGAACAGGGCAGCCGCATAGAGGGGGCGGCGGGGGCCGCGCTGCTGGGGCAGGCAGTGGATGCCTACCGCGCGGCGCTGAGGGTTTATACCCGCGCGGATCACCCGGTGCACTGGGCCGGGACGACGCAGAACCTCGCCCTTGCCCTGAAAGACCAGGGCAGGCGCACCGAGGGGGCGGCGGGGGCGGCGCTGATGGGACAGGCGGTGGTTGCCTATCGCGCGGCGCTGGAGGTTCGGACCCGCGCGGATCATCAGGAGGACTGGGCCGACTCGATGCAGAACTTTGCCATTGCCCTGCAAGAACAGGGCAGCCGCACCGAGGGGGCGGCGGGGGCCGCGCTGCTGGGGCAGGCGGTGGATGCCTACCGCGCGGCGCTGGAGGTCACCACCCTCGGGGATCATCCGGTGCGTTGGGCCATGACGACGCAGAACATGGCCAATGCTCTGCAAGAACAGGGCATCCGCACCGGGGGGGCGGCAGGGGCCGCGCTGCTGGGGCAGGCGGTGGCTGCCTACCGCGCGGCGCTGGAGGTCACCACCCCTGCGGATCATCCGGTGCGCTGGGCCATGACGACGCAGAACCTCGCCATTGCCCTGAAGAATCAAGGCAGCCGCACCGGGGGCGCGGCGGGGGCGGCGCTGCTGGGGCAGGCAGTGGATGCTTACCGCGCGGCGCTGGAGGTGCGCACCCGCGCGGATCATCCGGTGCACTGGGCCATGACACAGGAAAACATGGCGCTGCTGGAACAGGCCCGCGCCGCGCATGACACCTGCACAAACCCCGCCCCGCATCTGCGCGCAGCCCTTGATCATGTGATGGCGGCGCTGACGGTTTATGACCCTGACCATATGCCGCACAACCACGCGAAGGCCACCCGGCTGCGCGACGACCTGCTCGCACAACTCGCCGCCCTTTGACCCCCCGGCTTAAGCGTTGCGCCGCGTGCAGCCGTCCCCGCCACCCATGGCCCCTGTGGCGCAAAACCCCCGCCGGCCCGGAACGCCTTTCTTCCCTTGGCCCTGGCCCCCGAATCCCGCTAGTCTGTGCCTTAAATCTGCAAGGGGGCGGACATGCAGCGGTACGAATATCAGGTGGTTCCTGCGCCGCGCCGGGGCGAAAAGGCGCGCGATGCCAAAACCACGGCAGACCGGTTTGCGGTGGCCCTGACACGGCTGATGAACGACCTGGGCCGCGACGGCTGGGAATACCTGCGCGCCGACACCCTTCCTTGCGAGGAACGGGCCGGCCTGACCGGCAGGACAACCGCATTCCAGCACATGCTGGTGTTCCGCCGGCCGCTGCAGGCGGATCGCGCCGCAGAACCGGTTGCGCCACAGCAGCTTGCCGCGCCGGTCCTGACCGCAACCGCAGCAGAGGGTGCCGCACCAAGGCTGGTCGCGGACCCCAAGGCTGCGCCGCAGGCCCCGCCCCTTGGCCCGGCGCGCAGCGAAGAGACGGCGTCAGGCTGAGGCGGGGGCGCTGATCTCCAGCGCCAGGGCGTGAATGCGGCCGACAAGGCCGGGTCCCAGGGCGGCATGAACCGCGCGGTGGCGGTCAATCCGGCCCATCGCCGCGAAGGCGGACGACACGATGACCACGCGGAAATGGCTTTCGCCTTCTTCCCGCCAGCCGCCATGGCCGCGATGCTGGTCGCTTTCATCGACAACCTGCAGCACGGTCGGCGCAAAGGCCGCAGTCAGGCGCGCATGAATTTCATCCGTTATCCGCATTTTCAGCCATTCACCCCTTCTATCCCCCGGCGGAAACCCTAAACTCTTGCGTCCGAGTCAGAAAGGCAACACCGATGGCAGACCGCCCCCCCTTCGAGTTCGACATCCGGGTGTCGTCCGACAAGAAACGGCGCAAGACCGGCCGTCGCGGCATGTCCGGGGCCTTTGACACGTCTGACCGGGGCTGCGACCATGCGGGCTGCACCCGGCCCGGTCAGTACCGCGCCCCGAAGTCGCCCGACCTTCTGGATGAATTCTTCTGGTTCTGCCGCGATCACGTGCGCGAATACAATCTGAAGTGGAATTTCTTCCAGGGCACGACCGATGATGAATTCCAGAAGTTTCTGGACAAGGACCGGCTTTGGGGGCGGGAAACCCAGCCCTTCGGCAAGCGCCCGGACGAAGGCCGGGCCTGGTCACGGCTTGGCGTCAGCGATCCGCTGTCGATCCTGGGCGAAAAAGCCACCCAGAACCCCGGCAAGCCCAGCGGCACTGCCACCCGCAGGCTGCCATCGACCGAACGCAAGGCGCTGGAGATTCTGGATGCGCGCGACACCTGGACCCGCACCGAGATCCGCCGCCAGTACAAATCGCTTGTCAAAGACCTTCACCCCGACATGAACGGCGGCAACCGCGACGACGAGGACCGCCTGCAGGAAGTCGTCTGGGCCTGGGACCAGATCAAGGAAAGCCGCTTCTTCCGCGACTGATCCTGCGCCCTTTTGCAGCCCGTAGGGACCATGGCCATCAGCACCCCGGTTCTGCGATGGGTCCGGCGGCCAGGCTTTGGCCCCGTTGTCGGGCATATGCCCCCCGATCCACGCGCCCGCCGCCGCGACACGGCCCATGGAACGCAAGACCCCCCGCGTCATGCCTGCCCTGATCCCGGTCACACCAAAGCACAGGCGCAAGGGTGCCCCGCCGTCCGGCCAAACCCCGGCCCTGTCGCAAGCGGCCAGTGCCGGGACGTCCCGCCTTCCCCTTGCACCCCCGCGCGTTATGTTCCATCAAACGGCGGATCAGCGCGGGGCGGGACGAAACATGGCAGACGGTGTCTTGGACAGAAACATGAAACCGACCGAGGATATCCTGGTCCGCGATGTCTTCGGCATCGACAGCGACATGCATGTCAAAGGGTTCGCAGAGCGGTCCGAGCGCGTGCCCGACATCGACCCCACCTACAAATTCGATCCCGACACCACGCTGGCGATTCTGGCGGGGTTTCAGTACAACCGCCGTGTCATGATCCAGGGCTATCACGGCACCGGGAAATCCACCCATATCGAACAGACCGCCGCCCGTCTTAACTGGCCTTGCGTGCGCGTCAACCTGGACAGCCACATCAGCCGGATCGACCTGATCGGCAAGGATGCGATCAAGCTGCGCGACGGCAAGCAGGTGACGGAATTTCACGAAGGCATCCTTCCCTGGGCGCTGCGCAACCCGGTTGCCATCGTGTTCGATGAATATGACGCAGGCCGGCCCGATGTGATGTTCGTGATCCAGCGCGTTCTGGAACATGACGGCAAGCTGACCCTGCTGGACCAGAACGAGATCATCACGCCGAACCCCTATTTCCGGCTGTTCGCCACTTCGAACACGGTGGGCCTGGGCGATACCACGGGCCTCTACCATGGCACGCAGCAGATCAACCAGGCGCAGATGGACCGCTGGAGCCTTGTGGCCACGCTGAACTACCTCAGCCATGATGCCGAAGCCGCCATCGTTCTGGCGAAATGCCCGCATTACAACACCGAAAAGGGCCGCAAGACCATCAACCAGATGGTCACCATCGCCGACCTGACGCGGACCGCCTTCATGAACGGCGATCTGTCCACCGTCATGAGCCCGCGCACCGTGATCACCTGGGCGCAGAACGCCGAGATTTTCCGCAACGTCGGCTATGCCTTCCGCCTGACCTTCCTGAACAAATGCGACGAGCTGGAACGCCAGACGGTTGCCGAATTCTACCAGCGCTGCTTTGCCGAAGAACTGCCGGAAAGTGCGGCAAGCATGGCGATGAAGTGAAGGGCCGCGCCGCGGCGGGGCTTGCCCTTGCTGCGGGCCTTGCGGGGCAGGTGTTGGCTGCCGATGACCCCGCGCTGTTTCCGGCGGCGCAATGTGCGGCGCTTTGGTTCGGGCAGGCTGACTATGCCGTGGCGTCCCCCTATCTTGACAGCGATCCGGAAGACCTGGAACTGGCCAGGGCGTTCCGGCAGGTGGCGCTGCGCCAGACCACACAGGGGCACGCCGCGATCGATGCCTTCATCGCCGCGCAGCGGCGGCAGATGCGCTTTCTGGTCGAAGCTTTCCTCTTTGGCGGCGACCGGCAAAGCCGTGACCTGTACGAAAGCCTGATGCAGGACTGTTCCGATTTCGCCGCCAGACAGCCCGAAACCCGCGACCTGCGCTGAGACCCGCATTGCGCGGGGCTGCCTGCCCCCCAAGGCCTGCGGCCGTTCCCCCCGGGGATATTTCGGAACGGAAGATGCGGGCGGGGTCAGCCTTTGGGGCGGCTGCGGGGCCGGGGCGGGAAAGGCCCGCGCTGCACCCCTGCAAAAGTGCCGCCCGGCCCCTTGCCGCCGGGCAATGCCGGTGATCTATCTGGGCCATGACCAAGCCAACAGACAACCCTGCCGATCCGTTCAAGAAGGCCCTGGCCGAGGCAACCAGGGTCATGGCCGATGACCCCGAGCTGACGGTGACCTATTCGGTCGATCCGCCGGGCATGACCAAGGACGGCGTCCGCCTGCCGCAGGTCAGCCGCCGCATGACGCGCGATGAGGTGCTGCTGGCGCGCGGCACGGCCGATGCCTTTGCGCTGCGCCACAAATTCCACGACGCGGCCACCAGTGCCCGCTACGCCCCCACCGGGCAGATGGCGCGCGACATCTACGAGGCCATGGAAACCGCGCGCTGCGAGGCGGTGGGCGCGCGCGCCATGCCCGGCACCGCCGGCAATATCGATGCCAGGATCGGCCATGACGCCGACCGCAAGGGCTATTCCCAGATCACCCAGGCCGCCGACGCGCCGCTGGCCACCGCCGCCGGCTATCTGGTGCGCCATCTGGCCACCGGGCGCGACCTGCCCAAGGGGGCCGCCAATGTGATGGGGCTGTGGCGCGGCTTCATCGAAGAGCAGGCCGGCCCCAGGCTGGAGACCATCGGCGATGTGCTAGCCGATCAGGCGGCCTTTGCCCGGCTGACCCGCAAGGTGATCGCGGACCTTGGCTATGGCGATCAGCTCGGCGACGACCCGGACATGGACAATCAGGACGAGGGCGGTGACGACGCCGAACAGGACCCTGACAGCCCCGAGTCTGCCGGGGACGAGCAGGAGCAGCCAGAGGACAGCGAGGCCAGCCCGGAACAAAGCCAGGACGAACAGCAGGACGCCGCACAGGCCCAGGTCGCGATGGAGGATGCGGCCGAGATGGAGCAGGGCGACGAGGCCGAACTGCCCGAAGGCGAAGCCCCGCAGGAACCGCCGCCCCCCGCCCCCCATTCCGATGCCGACCCGAACTACGTTGTCTATGCCACCGAATTCGATGAGGAAGTCCGCGCCGAAGACCTGGCGGAACCGGCAGAGCTTGACCGGCTGCGCGCCTATCTGGACCAGCAGCTGGAGCCGCTGAAGGGGGCCGTCAGCCGCCTGGCCAACAAGCTGCAGCGGCGTCTTCAGGCCCAGCAGAACCGCAGCTGGGAGTTTGACCGCGAGGAAGGCATCCTGGATGCGGGACGTCTGGCGCGCGTGGTGGCCAATCCGACCACGCCTCTGTCCTTCAAGGTCGAGAAGGATACCGAATTCCGTGATACCTGTGTGACGCTGCTTCTGGACAACTCCGGCTCGATGCGGGGCCGCCCGATTTCCATCGCCGCGATCTGTGCCGATGTGCTGGCGCGCACGCTGGAACGCTGCGCGGTCAAGGTGGAAATTCTGGGCTTCACCACCCGTGCCTGGAAGGGCGGCCAAAGCCGCGAGCGCTGGCTGGCGCAGGGCCGCCCGCAGCAGCCCGGACGGCTGAACGACCTGCGCCACATCATCTACAAATCCGCCGATGCGCCCTGGCGGCGCGCCCGGCCCAACCTTGGGCTGATGATGAAGGAAGGGTTGCTGAAAGAGAATATCGACGGCGAGGCGCTGGAATGGGCGCATCGCCGTTTGGCCGCGCGCCCCGAGGCACGGCGCATCCTGATGGTGATATCCGACGGTGCGCCGGTGGATGATTCCACCCTGTCGGTGAACCCGGCCAATTACCTGGAAAAGCATCTGCGCGATGTGATTGCCATGGTCGAACGTCGCAGGCAGGTCGAACTTATCGCCATCGGCATCGGCCATGACGTGACGCGCTATTACAACCGCGCCGTGACCATCACCGATGTGGAACAGCTGGCCGGGGCAATGACCGAACAATTGGCCGGCCTGTTTGACAGCGATCCGCGCAAGCGCGCCGCAGTTCTGGGCCTGCGCAAGGTTGGGCGCCGGTAGCGGTGGGGGACGACCCCCGGGGACAGACATCGCGATACCTTTCGAAACGGGGCGGCAGGCATGTTCCAGACCTTCGAGACCACCTCCAACCCCGCCGCCGGAGCGGCGCGGCTGGCGATGTTGCGCGCCGAGCTGGCCCGCCGGGGGCTGGACGGCTTTCTCATTCCCCGCGCTGATGCGTATCAGGGCGAATACGTGGCCCCGCGCGACGAACGCCTGCAATGGCTGACCGGATTTACCGGCTCGGCGGGGTTCTGCGTCGTCTTGCCGGATGTGGCGGGGGTGTTCATCGACGGGCGCTATCGTACGCAGGTCAAGTCACAGGTCGATCTAACACATTTCACCCCGGTGAACTGGCCGGAAACCAGGCCGGGGGACTGGATTGCGGGCCATCTGGACCGGGGCACCATCGGCTTTGATCCCTGGCTGCACAGCGAAGATGAAATCGCCCGTCTGAAGGAAACCGCCGGAAGCGGCATCACCCTTTTGCCCGTCGACGGGAACCCGGTTGATGCGATCTGGCAGGATCAGCCCGGCCCGCCGCAGGGGCGCGCCTTTGCCCATCCGGTCGCCCTTGCGGGGGAAAGCGGTGCCGCCAAACGTGCCCGCCTTGCCGCAGTGTTGCGGGCCGAAGGCCAGCGCGCGGCAGTGCTTACCCTGCCCGACAGCCTGTGCTGGCTTTTGAACATCCGCGGCGCGGATGTGCCGCGCAACCCGGTGCTGCACGGGTACGGCATCCTGCACGACGATGCCCGCGTCAGCCTGTTTGCGGACCCGGCAAAATTCGATGCCGCGACACGGGCGCATCTTGGCCCCGAGGTGGCCCTTGCGCCGCCCGATGCCTTTCCTGCCGCACTGGATGCCCTGACCGGCCCCGTCCGGCTGGACCGCAGCTTTGCCCCCGTTGCCCTGCGCCAGCGGCTGGAGGCGGCCGGTATCGCCATTGCCTGGGGCGATGACCCCTGCCGTCTGCCGAAAGCCTGCAAGACCGAGGCCGAGATTGCCGCCACGCGCGAGGCGCACCTTCGCGACGGGGCGGCGATGGTGGAATTCCTGTGCTGGCTGGACACCGAGGCCCCGAAGGGCACGCTGACCGAAATTGACGTGGTCTGCGCGCTGGAAGGGTTCCGGCGCGCCACCAATGCGCTGCATGACATCAGTTTTGACACCATCTGCGGGGCCGGACCGCATGGCGCGGTCATCCATTACCGCGTGACCGAAGGCACCAACCGCCGCCTGGGCAGGGACGAATTGCTGCTGGTGGACAGCGGCGGGCAATATGTGGATGGCACCACCGACATCACCCGCACCATCGCCCTTGGGGACCCGGGGGATCAGGCCCGCATCGCCTTTACCCGTGTGCTGCAGGGCATGATCGCCATTTCCCGCGCCCGCTTTCCCAAGGGCCTTGCCGGGCGCGACCTTGATCCGCTGGCCCGCGCCGCGCTGTGGCTGGCCGGGCAGGATTACGACCACGGCACGGGGCATGGGGTGGGGGCCTTTCTTTCGGTGCATGAGGGGCCGCAAAGGATCAGCCGCATGTCCGAGGTGCCGCTGGAACCCGGCATGATCCTGTCGAATGAACCGGGGTACTACCGCGAAGGACAGTTCGGCATCCGCATTGAAAACCTGATCGTGGTGCAGGCGGCCCCTGCCCTGCCCGGCGGCGATGACCGCAGGCAGTACTGCTTTGAAACGCTGACCTTCGCCCCCATCGACCGGCGGCTGATCGATGTGGCCATGCTGTCTCCGGGCGAGCGGACGTGGCTGAACGCCTATCACGCCGAAACGCTGGCCAAACTGTCGCCGCGCCTGTCGGCGGGGGCCCGCGCCTGGCTGGAACAGGCGGCAGCAGCGCTTTGACATCCCCCCGGGCGCGGGGCAGTCTGGCCGCGCAGCAGGAAAAGGACACCCCCCATGGCCGATCACATCCGCATCCGCAAGTCCGCACGGACCTGGACCGTCCGCGCAGGCGGGGCCGTTCTGGGCGAAAGCCGCAATGCCCTGGAACTGACCGAAGGCTCGCGCCCGCCGGTGATCTACTTTCCGCGCGCCGATCTGGCGATGGCGATGATGGATGCCAGCCCAACCACCTCGACCTGCGCGTGGAAGGGCAAGGCAAGCTATTATTCGATCGTCACGGAATCCGGAACCATCCGCGATGCCGCCTGGTCCTATGAGGCCCCAAAGGCCGGGATGGAAGCCATTGCGGGCCATCTGGCCTTTTATCCTGAAAAAGTGACGGTCGAACAGCTTTGATCCGCTCCGCCGGTCTTGACCCGTCACACAGGTCCTTCAACGGCCAGGGGCCGCACCGATGCTGAATTCCCCTGACGGCTTTTCGCGCAGCTTCGTGCGGGCCTGGGGCGGGCGCGATGCCGCAGCCCTTGCGGCGCTTTGTACTGAGGATGCCGATATGCTGACCATCACCGGCCTGTGGTGCGAAGGGCGTCCGCGCATTCAGGAAATCCTGCAGGCTGAACTTGACGGGGCCTTTATCCGGTCGCGGCTTGTGACCGGCAAGGGGCGGCTGCGCCCGCTTGGCCCCGGCGCGGCCGTGCTGACGCAGCACTTCGTGCTCAGCGGTATTGTGGATGCCGAAGGCCGCGATGCAGGGCATGTCGGGGCAGTGCTCAGCGCCGTCCTGCTGGCGCGCGCCGAAGGCTGGCAGGCAGCCACGCTGCACTTCGTGGCCCTGTCGGGCTGATCAGCCGCCCAGCAGCGCCCGTGCCGCCTGACGCGCGGCTTCTGTCACCGTATCGCCCGCCAGCATGCGGGCGATCTCGTTCACCCGGTCCGCCGGGCCAAGCGGCGTGACGATGGACGTGGTCATGCCATCCGCCACCCGCTTTTCCACCCGCCAGTGATGCGCGCCCCGTGCGGCTACCTGGGGGGAATGGGTCACGACCAGCACCTGCGCGCCGCTGGCCAGCGCCTGCAATCTGCGCCCCACGGCATCGGCGGTGGCACCGCCCACACCCCGGTCGATCTCGTCGAAAATCAGTGTCAGCCCGGCACTGCCGCGCGTGAGGCACACCTTCAGTGCCAGCATGAAGCGCGACAGTTCCCCCCCCGAGGCGATGCGGTTGAGCGGCCCGGCAGGCGCCCCCGGATTGGTCGCGACGGTGAAGGTCACCTGATCCTGCCCCTCTGGCCCCGCCTCGCCTGCCGTTACCTCTGTGGCAAAGACGGCGCGCTCCATCTTCAGGGGCGCAAGCTCGCCCGCCATGGCCGCATCCAGCCGCCCTGCCGCCTTGCGGCGGGCGGCGGTTGCTGCGGCGGCTGCGGCGGCATAGCTTGCCTCGGCCTCGGCCACGGCGCGACCCATCACCGCCAGGTTCCTGGCCCCCCCGTCCAGGGCGGCCAGCCGCGCGCGCAGCCTGTCGGCGAACTCGCCAAGATCATCGGCAAGCACGCCATGCTTGCGCGCAAGCGCGCGGATTGCGAACAGCCGCTCTTCCACCGTCTCCAGATCGGCCGGGTTGAAATCCAGCCCGCGCAGCGCGCGTTCGACGCCAGCCTGTGCCTCGCCCAGTTCGGTCAGGGCCCGGCCAAGCGCCGCCAGCGGCCCGTCCAGTACGCCGCCCGCGCGGCCGGCCGCCGCATCCAGCCAGCGCTGCGCATCGATCATCAGCCGTTCGGCACCTTCGTCTGACAGCGCGGCATGGGCGCGCGTGATATCCTGGCGGATTTTCTCCGCCCCCTGCATCAGGCGGCGGCGCGCATCCAGGGTGGCTTCCTCGCCCGGTTGCGGATCCAGCCTGTCCAACTCGGCCACGGCGTGGCGCAGGTAATCCTCCTCGGCGCGCACTGCCGCGATCGCCGCCTCGGCCTCGGCCAGCCGCCGCCGCGCCTGCCCCGCTGCCGCCCAGGCGGCGCGCAGCGGCACAAGATCCAGTCCAGCGTAGCTGTCCAGAAGCTGGCGGTGCCCGCGCGGGTTCAAAAGACCCCGGTCATCCTGCTGGCCGTGCAGTTCCACCAGCGTATCGGACAGGGCGCGCAGGACCTCTGCCGTGGTGCGCCGGTCGTTGATGAAGGCGGTCTTGCGGCCATCGGCCATGTTGATCCGGCGCAGGATCAGCTCATCCTGCGCCTGGATCCCGGCATCATCCAGCACAGCCCGCGCCGGATGACCGGGCCAAAGATCGAAGACGGCGGTCACTTCGCCCTGCGCCGCACCTGCGCGCACCAACTCGGCCCGGCCCCGCCAGCCCAGCACGAAGCCCAGCGCATCCAGCAGAATCGATTTGCCCGCCCCGGTCTCGCCGGTCAGCACATTCAGCCCCGGCTCGAACCCAAGGTCCAGCCGGTCGATGATCAGCATGTCGCGGATATGAAGCCCGCGGAGCATTCCCTGCGCCCCGCCGCGCTAAAGCCACTCGCCGCGGATAACCTGGCGGTAGACGGAATTGAGCCAACTGTTGCCCTGCGCCTGCGGACTGAGGCCCTTGCCCGTCAGAAGCAGATAGGCATCGTCGTAGAACGGGCTGGACCGGAAGTTGTAGCCAAGAATGGCGCCAGCCGTCTGTGCCTCGTCCGTCAGACCCAGCGCAAGATAGCTTTCCACCAGCCGCATCAGGGCTTCGGGCGTATGGGTCGTGGTCTGATACTGCTCCACCACGACGCGGAACCGGTTGATCGCCGCCGCGTAATGCTGCCCCTTCAGGTAATAGCGGCCGATCTCCATCTCCTTGCCGGCAAGGTGATCATAGGCCAGATCGAACTTGAGCATTGCCGAGCGCGCATAGTCGCTGTCGGGATAAAGCTCGATCACCTCGCGCATGCCCTGCAGCGCCTGAAAGGTCAGTCCCTGATCGCGTCCGACCTCGTCGATCTGGTCGTAATAGGACAGGGCCAGCAGATACTGGGCGTAAGGCGCATCCTCATCGGATGGATAGCTGTCCAGATAGCGCTGCGCGGCTGCGCGCGCCTCTTCATAGGCTCCGGCCTTGTGATGGGCGAAGGCCTGCATGATCAGGGCGCGCTTGGCCCATTCCGAATAGGGATAAAGCCGCTCGACTTCTGAAAAATACCGGATGGCCTGGTCGGGCCTGCGGTCGTTCTCAAGCTCGAACTCGCCACGCTTGTAGATTTCCTCGGGGGTGAAATTCTCCAGCGGCGGTTCCCTGTTGCCACCAAGGCCACCAGCGCAGGCGGAAAGCGAACCGGCCAGCAGAACCGCACCGATCCAGCGCGCCCCGGAAGTACCGCCTGTCATCTGCGCTCACCTCAAACGATCCGTTTTGACCGAAACGGCCTGCGTCCCGGCATTCTTTCCAGCGTCCTAGCACAGTTGTTTGGGGTGCGCAAAATGCCATCTGCCGCCGTGTTGCAGCCATGGCTGGCGGTTCAGGCGCGGGTCGGCAGATCAAGCGAAGCTACGCCCGCCCCCGGAAGTTTCCGTCCGGCCTGGGCACCGCACTCCATCATCCGGAATGCCTCGGGGCGCGCAAACAGCGCCCGCAACAGACGGTTGGTCAGCGCATGTCCCGCACGGATGCCGGTGTAACGGCCCAGAATCGGCCCCCCCGCAAGCGAAAGATCCCCCATCGCATCCAGCATCTTGTGGCGGACCGGCTCATCTTCATGGCGCAGACCGCCCGGGGTCAGAACCCGGTCGCCTTCGATCACCACGGCATTGTCCAGCGTACCGCCCAGGGCCAGGCCGCGCGCACGCATCTCGACCACATCCTGCTGGCGGCAGAAGGTCCGGCTGTTGCACAATTCGCGCACGAAGGCCCCGTTCGCCATGCTGAGTGATTTGGCCTGGGTCCCGATCGCGGCGTCCGCAAAGTCGATGCGGAAATCGATCTCCATCATATCTGACGGATCAAGCCTGGCCACCGCATCGCCGTCGCGCACTTCGACGGATTTCACAATCCGCACGGCACGGACCGGGGCGGTCTGTTCCCGCAGGCCGCGCGCCAGAAACCCCTTGACGAACGGCTCGGCGCTGCCGTCCAGAATCGGCACTTCGCCGGCATCGATCTCGATCAGCGCATTGTGGATGCCACATCCCGCCAGCGCCGCCAGGACATGTTCGACGGTGGAAACGGTGGCCCCGGCCGCATTGCCCAGAAGCGTGCAAAGCCGTGACGGGATCACGCAATCCCAGCGGGCGGGAACCAGCGGGTCGATGCCGACAAGGTCGGTCCGCCGGAACCAGATGCCGTAATCGGCCGAAGCCGGGTTGACCACCATGCGCGCCGCAGCGCCCGAGTGAAGCCCGATACCGGTAAAGACAACCGCAGATTTCAGCGTATGTTGCACGTCATTCCCTTCAGCGATGCGGGGACGTACCCTTCGCCTTTTCGCTGATGTCAGCTAGGCGCGGGTCCGGTCAATCACAACTCACTCTTTGTGACGGCCTGTAACATGCACCGCCGCGCGTGGCAGCTTTCCGCCACCGCACCTTTATACCATTGTTATTAAAAGAAAAAAGGTCCGGCAAGCCGGACCTTCCTTTCAGATTTGTTACCGCAGATCAGTTCGCCTGGCGCCGCAGGAAGGCGGGGATTTCAATACGCTCATCATCGGCACCCGGCTCTGGCTCGTCATCATATCCGCTGACGGGCGGCTTCTGGCGGGCGGGTGCGGCGGCTTCGGAATTGCCGGACATGCGGTTGATCAGCGATCCGATGCCGAAACGCGGCTTCTCGGCAGCTTTCGGTGCGGCCGCCGCACGGGCCTGCGGCGCGGCACCGGCAGCAGGACGCAAGGAAGATCTGCTGGCCGCAGCCTGCAGACGCGCAAGAGCCTCGGGCGAAGGCTGTCCGATTCCGCGCGCGCGGGGGGCGACAAAGGCGGTCGGGTCACTCTCGGGTCCGGCCGGGGCAGATGGACGGGCCTTCGGCACCGCCTGTGCCGCTTGCGGACGGTAGGCGGGCGGCGGCACATTTTGCCCGGCGGCCTCGTCGATGTATTCCCCTGCCCGATCATCGCCTTCGGCTTCAAGCAGCGATGGCCCGGGGTCTGCAGGCGGCGCCATGCGCTGATCCGGACGCAGGCTCATCAGCGGCTCCCGGCGCGGGTCGGAAGCATTTGCTGCCGCGACCGGCGGCTGTACGGGCTGCGCCGGGGGCAGCGGGGCGGCAATCGACCGCCGCGGCACAGGCGCATCGGCGCGGCCTGCCGTACCGACGTCGATGCCGGTTGCCACGACCGACACGCGGATCGCCCCTTCCATGCTGGTGTCCAGGGTCGAGCCGACGATGATGTTCGCGTCCGGATCGACCTTTTCGCGGATGATGTTCGCGGCCTCGTCCAGCTCGAACAGGGTCAGGTCATAGCCGCCCGTGATGTTGATCAGCACGCCCTTGGCACCATGCAGGCTGATCTCGTCCAGCAGCGGGTTGGCAATGGCCTTTTCGGCGGCCTGCACGGCCCGGTCTTCGCCGCGCGCCTCGCCGGTCCCCATCATCGCCTTGCCCATCTCGTCCATCACCGCGCGCACATCGGCAAAATCAAGGTTGATCAGGCCGGGGCGCACCATCAGGTCGGTCACGCCCTTGACACCCTGATAAAGTACATCGTCGGCCATCGCGAAGGCTTCGGTGAAGGTGGTTTTTTCATTTGCCAGACGGAACAGGTTCTGATTTGGAATGATGATCAGCGTATCGACAACCTTCTGCAGCGCCTCGACGCCCTCTTCGGCCTGCCGCATCCGCTTGGCACCCTCGAACTGGAAGGGCTTGGTCACAACGCCCACGGTCAGCACGCCCAATTCGCGTGCTGCCTGCGCGATGATCGGCGCAGCGCCGGTGCCGGTGCCGCCACCCATGCCAGCCGTGATGAAGCACATATGCGCCCCCGACAGGTGATCGACGATCTGCTCGATGGATTCTTCGGCGGCTGCGGCCCCCACGGTCGGTCGTGCCCCCGCACCCAGACCTTCGGTGACGCGAAGACCGATCTGGATGGTGGAATTGGCGCGGCTTTGCGTCAGCGCCTGCGCATCCGTGTTGGCGACGACGAATTCGACGCCTTCAAGGTTCTTGTCGATCATGTTGTTGATGGCATTCCCGCCCGCACCGCCGACGCCGAAGACCGTAATCCGGGGCTTCAGCTCTTCCCTTTCCGCATTCATCACAAAGTTCAGTGGCATTGCCAATCCGCCTGTTCCTGTTGCCCCGGTCACGACTTTCGGGCGCTTCTGCCAGTGCCCGTCACGGGTTATCCCCGAAATTGACTGATTCTACCCACAGATGGGCGTGAGGTCACGAGAAAAACGCGTATTGTCCATAAAATATGGGCAGAGATACAGGGTCTTCAGGGGCATTTCCCGGATGCCACCGGTCCTGTCGTCACCAGTTGTCGCGGAACCAGCGGATCGCACGCTTCAGCGACCGTGTGGGCATGCGTTCGCTGGGAATGTCAAAATCCCACCATTCGTCCTGCGGATGGGCCGCAAACAGGGACAGGCCGACTGCAGCGGCAAAAGCAGGACCCGTCGTTGCCTGGGGCAGCCCCTGCACCCGCAACGGGCGCCCCAGCCGGACGCGCTGGCCCAGAATGCGCGCGGCAAGGCCGTCAAGCCCGGGAATCTGGCTTGCGCCGCCCGTCAGCACGATCTGCTGGCTTGGCAGGCAATCAAAGCCTGCCGCATCCAGCCGCACGCGCACCTCTTCCAGGATTTCCTCGACGCGCGGGCGCATGATGCCGATCAGTTCGGTGCGGCTTACGGACCGGCGGTCCTTTTCCCAATCGCCGGACTCGCCGCCCGTCTCGATCATCTCGCGGTCATCCATGCCCGTCGCCTGGACGCCGCCGTGCCGGGTCTTGATGCGTTCGGCCACCGCGACCGGCACCTGCAGCCCCTTGGAAATGTCCGAAGTCACATGGTCACCGCCCATGCGCACCGCATCGGCATAGATCATGTGCTTCTTGATGAAGATCGACAGGCCCGTGGACCCGCCCCCCATGTCGATGCAGGCCGCGCCCAGCTCCTGCTCGTCCTCGACCAGCGAGGACACCCCCGCGACATAGGCCGACGAGGCGATGCCGGCCAATTCCAGGTCGCAGCGCTTGATGCAGTACAGCAGGTTGCGGATGACCGAAGCTTCGACCGACAGAAGGTGCATGTCGCAGGCCAGGCGGTTGCCGATCTGCCCCCGCGGGTCGCCCAGGCCGGACCGGTGATCGAGGGCAAAGTTCACCGGCTGCGCGTGCAGCACCTCGCGGCCGTCCCCGATATCGGGAACCTCACAGGCGGACAGAACGCGCGCCACGTCCTGTTCGGTCACGACGGAATCCTGCAGCGCCCATTCTCCGGCCAGACCGTAGCTGCGCGGCTCTGCCCCCGAAAAACAGACAATCACGTGATCGACCCGCACATTCGCCATCTTCTGCGCGGCCTGCACGGCGGTGCGGATCGCGCGTTCGGTCTCGTTCATCACGCTGATTTCGCCAAAGCGCACGCCGCGCGACCGCGTGGTGGCCGCGCCGATCACCCGAAAGCCCGACTGGCCCGCCATCGGACCCACGCCATCCGCCTCGCGCAGGCGGTCCGGCCCGTCAAAACGCAGGATCAGACAGGCGATCTTCGATGTGCCCACGTCCAGAACGGCAATCACGCCGCGCTGCATGGCGGCACGGCGCATGTTCCGCATGGCGCGCTGTGACTGGTAAAGGTCGGTCATAGGGAACTTGCTCCGGTTTCAACGCCTTGAGAGGCGCGCAGGATGGTCATCGCATCCGGTGCCAGACGCAGCACGGGACGGTCCTTGTTGCGCAGATCGACCGCGGTCACATCGCGCGCCAGCAGCGCCTCTGCCTTGTCAAGCGCCATCACCCGTTCCAGCGCCGGAACCGGATCGGCTTCGGGCAGCAGGATGCGCTGGTCGCGGTCCAGAACGATGTCCCAGCGCCGCTCGCCCATGCGCACCATGCCGCGCAGACGTGGCTGGATCGGCCCGGCGGCTGCCAGCAGCGCCAGCGCCTCGGGGACAGCCGCATTGGCCCCTTCCCCGGCGATCAGCGGCAGGTCGGGCCGGTCCATGCGGGAAAAGACCCGCGCCACGCGGCGGCCCTCGATGTCCAGCAGCGAAAGTTCTGCCGGCGTCCGCCAGATGACCACGGGCAAACGTTCGGTGACTGTCACCTGCAGCACGTTGCCGGACCGCACCCGCAGGTCGGCGTCTGCCACGGCGTCCAGCTCTTCAATCCTTGCCGCCGTTGCCGCCATGTCGATCTCAAAGGACGACAGCGGGAACTTCAGCGCCAGCTTGGACCGGATCGCTTCGGCCAGCACGGGAGAGGCACCGTCAATCGCCAGAAGGTTCACCTGAAACTCGGGCCGTTCCTCGACCGCCGTCCAGGCGCTTTCCCAGGTCTTGGCAAGTTCGGTCCGCCGGGTGTCGTCCGAAAGGTACAGCCCGGCGCTGAAAGTCACCGTGAAGACGGGAAGGCCAACGCGCAGCATCGACCGGAACAGCGGGGTCAGCCACAGCCGGTGCATCCGGTAGGCGGTGCGGCTTGGGGCCGGATCGCGCGGCAACGCCGCATCGGGTTTCAGCGGTCGCACGAGGCATCCTCCACGATCCAGTGGCACAGGTCGGGAAAGCGGATGCCGACAAACCCCGCCTGTTCGGGTGACAGCGATGTCGGCGTCATTCCGGGCTGGGTATTGGTTTCCAGCAGGATCAGCCCGTCCAGCCCGCGCGTCTCATCCCAGCGCAGGTCGGTGCGGCTCAGCCCCCGGCACCCCAGCGCGGCATGGGCGCGCAGCGCATAGTCCAGACAGGCCTCGGTGACGGGGGCAGGCAGTGCTGCGGGCAGGATGTGGCGCGACCCGCCGGGCGTGTATTTGGCG
The DNA here is from genome assembly GCA_020250445.1 of Rhodobacter sp. Lineage (GTDB taxonomy): Bacteria > Pseudomonadota > Alphaproteobacteria > Rhodobacterales > Rhodobacteraceae > Aliitabrizicola. Next base: position 16,101 of record JADCEF010000056.1, on the reverse strand, counting down.
TCATAGTCATACCAGCCAGTGGTCACGATGTCGGTCACGCAAAGCGCGCGGTCCCCCATGACGGAAACGGTCAGCTCGCGCCCCGGCGCATAGGCCTCGACCATCACCACATCGGGCATGTCGGCAGACAGCTGCGGCGGCGCATTGGCCGCCTGGTGCACGATATAGACCCCGACCGAGGACCCTTCGTTGTTCGGCTTCACCACATAGGGCGGCGGCAGCACATGGTGCGCGCGCACCTCTGCCGTGCGGGCCAGACGGCTGGCCACGATCGGCAGACCGGCGGCCACATAGGCGTCCTTGGCCCGCGTCTTGTCCATGGCCAGCGCCGAGGCCAGCACGCCCGAATGGGTATAGGGGATGCGCAGCCATTCCAGAATGCCCTGCACACAGCCGTCTTCGCCCCAGCGGCCATGCAGGGCGTTGAAGCAGACATCGGGCTTTATCGCGTCAAGACGCGCGGGCAGGTCAGGACCTGCGTCCACCTCGGTCACCCTGTCATACCCTGCCTCCCGCAGGGCGGCGGCGCATGCGCGCCCCGTGACCAGCGACACCTCCCGCTCTGCGGAAAGCCCACCCATCAGCACCGCCACCTTGGGGGCTGCCCTGCCCGACATGCCCGCCACCGCCTTTGACCGGGCCTTTGGCCCGTTATTCTTGCTCTTGCGCCGCCGGATCACCAACGCGCATGATTTCCCACTCTAATGTGAAACCGCTGTGATCGAAAACCCTTTTTCTGACCCTTTCGCCCAATTCTTCCAGATCGGCGGCGGTGGCCCCCCCGGCGTTGATCAGGAAATTGGCATGCTGCTGGCTGATCTGCGCCCCGCCCAGCCGCGCGCCGCGCATCCCGGCGGCATCGATCAGCGTCCAGGCCTTGCGGTCCTGGCTGTCGCCGGGCTGGCCGGTGCTGGAAAACCCCGCCGGATTGCGGAAGGTGGACCCTGCGCTGCGGTCTTTCGTGGGCTGGCTGGCATCGCGCCGGGCGATCTGGTCGGCCATCCGCGCCGCCAGCACCGCCGGATCGCCGGGGGGGGCGCGGAACGTGGCCTGCACCAGAACAGCGCCCTGCGGCAGGGTGCTGCGGCGGTAGCCCAGGTGCAGGTCCTGTGCCGCAAGGGTCAGGGTTTCGCCCTGGCGGGTGACAAGGCGCACCTCTGTCAGATGATCGGCCACATAGCTGCCATAGCACCCGGCGTTCATCCGCACTGCCCCGCCGATGCTGCCCGGGATGGTGCGCAGAAAGGTCAGGTCCCGCCCCGCCTCTGCCGCCGCCCGCGCCACATGCGCATCCAGCGCCGCCGCCCCGGCCACCACAAGGTCGCCGTGAACATGGATGCTGTTGAAGCCCCGCCCCAGCCGGATCACCACCCCCCGGATACCGCCATCGCGCACGATCAGGTTGCTGCCCACGCCGATGGGAAAAACCGGCACCGCCGGGTCCAGATCGTGCAGGAAACCGGCAAGATCGGCCTCGTCCGCCGGCTGGAACAGCCAGTCCGCCGGGCCGCCGACGCGCAGCCAGGTCAGATCGGCCAGGGGGCGGCCGGCGGTCAGCGTGCCGCGCGGGGTGGGAAGGGGGGTCATGCTACCGGCCCCGCAGGCGCGCGCCTGTTCGCAAGGCCGCAGGACGTCCCTGAAGAACGGTCGCCCGCAAACACCCCGCGACACACCCTGGAAAAGCGCCCCCAGAGGACCGCCTGAAAACGCTCCGGGGGAGCGTTTTCACGGTCCGATTGCCGCAGGGCGCAAGCCCGCAGGCAAGGGGGTGAGGGCCGCCCGGACGATCTGCCAGTGGCAGATCGTCAGGCCCGAACGCACTGCGCGCAAGCGCAGGGCGGGGAAGCAACAGGCCTGACGCCAGCAATCCGGCCGCGCCTGCCTGGGCTGGCGCGGTAACGCGCCTGCCACGGGCAGGCAGGCGCGGCCGTCGGGGCAATGCCCCGACTTGACGCGGGTCAAATCCGGCAAGAAGGAAAGGGTGCGCCCTGTGCCAGCAGAGACGATGAAGCAACATCATGTCCAGAATGATACATGAGTGGACGTCATCTGCTGACCTTCCGAAACGCCGCCACCTCAGGTCAGCAATCGGATGGTCGGGAGCAGGGATTGCTCGCGGGGGGCGCAGGGGGGGCAAGGGGAGCACTTCAGCATGTTCGAACGCGATGTCGCTGGAGGACGTTGAAGCGCGGTCCCTTGCAAACCCCCCGCTGACGACCCCGCAACGCCGCCCATCATTGCGCCCCCAGAGGACCGCCTGAAAACGCTCCGGCGGAGCGTTTTCACGGTCCGATGGCCGCAGGGCGCAAGCCCGCAGGCAAGGGGCCCTTCCCAGGCCTGACGCTGATAATCCGGCCGCGCCGGCCTGGGCGGGCGCGGAACGCGCCTGCCTCCCCCAGAGGACCGTCTGAAAACGCTCCGGGGGAGCGTTTTCACGGTCCGATTGCCGAAGGGCGCAAGCCCGCAGGCAAGGGGCCCTTCCCAAGGCTGACGCCAGTAATCCGGCCGCGCCTGCCTGGGCTGGCGCGGTAACGCGCCTGCCACGGGCAGGCAGGCGCGGCCGGATTTGACGCGGGTCAAATCCGGCAAGAAGGAAGGGTGCGCCGTTTGGTGACGGGGTAATTTGATCAGGGTTTGGCGTGGCTTTTGGCAAGTTCGACTGCCCCCTTGATGGCGTCAGACCCAAGTTTCGGCGCAAACACCAGGGTTGCGGCGGCGACGCTGGCCAGTGCCGGAAGGCCGAAAGCCACCATCAAGGTGGCGCTGCAACCGATAAGTCCAACCTGGCATGCTCCCTTTCCGGCGCTCCACATCCCTTCGACAACCTCATCCGCCTTGATGCGGGGCAAATCGCCGAGTTTCTTCATGTAAACTCTTGCAAGCCCCTCAACATCCCTCGCCTGACTTTCCTTTGCCGGGCCTTCTGCCGGAACGGCAGCGCGCATTTGCAAGACAGCCTCGGCCAGAAAGGACAGCGTCCGGATCATGCGCCGGGCTTCCGCGGCTTCGTCATCCGACTGATGGTTGCGGGATTGCAGACGCTCGATTTCAAGCGCGATGAATCCTTCGACCGCATCGAAGGTCGGGGGCAGGGCAACCCGGTTCAGCGACAGGGCGGCTTGAACCTGTTGAATTGTCGGCCGTGGCGCGGCCGGAAGACCGGCAAGGTCCTGGGCAACCTCCCCTTTCCCTTTCTCTTCATCAGCGCGCCTATTCAGCATCCCCTCAATAATCGGATGCACCCTGTCCGGCCCGCCCTTCCAATCCTCTGCCGGGATCAGGGCGATGTCGTGCAGCAGGGGCCAATTCTGCGGGCGGCCTGCAAGGGCGTTTTCGTAGAATTGCGTCCAGAAGGCCCAGATGGGGCCGCCTGCCTGTGCCCACTCCTGACGGGTCTGCGCCCAGGCATCCGCAATCCGTTCCGGCGCGGGGCCGTCCCACAGCGGAAAGGCGAACGGATCGCCGGCCGCCTCCAGCGTCGCGCAGTCCTTAATGACACTCGGCCAAAACTGAGAGGCGGCGGAGACGGCGGTGGCGGCGGCGGTGGCGGCGGAGACGGCGGAGGCGGCGTCGGAGGCGGAGGCGGCGGCGGCGGCGAAGAAGGAGGCGGAGACGGCGGCGGCGGGGGCGGCGGCGGCGGTGGCGTAGGTGGCGGTGGCGAAGAAGGAGGCGGCGACGACCTCGGGGGTTGGATATTCGCGCGCAACTCCCGAGGTCAGCAAAGGCCAAAGTGTCGCAACCGCTGTCAAATCACGTTCACGCGCCCAGCCCTCATCCAGACTGATCCAGTACAGCGGTGCCATCCGCATCGCGGCGCGGTGCGCGATGCAAACAGCATCCTCACGGCTCCGGCCCTTCAGCCAGGCCTCAAGCGTTTCCCAGTCCTTGATATCCGCCACCTTACCCATGCCGCGAGGATCACCGCGGCCCGCGTCCAAGGCAAGCGCAAACGCGCGCTATTCCGCCGGTTCCTGCGCCCCGTCCCGCCGCCACAGGCGGCGCGCAAGGGGCACCACAGGCCAGCGCAGCATCATGGCGCCCCCGGCCAGTGCCAGCATCCCCCACAGCGGGCCGTTCTGCCAGGTCACCCAGCCCAGCAGCGGTATCCCGGCGGCGATCAGTGCCACAACACCCGGCCAGTGAAAGCGGCGCGGCGTCATTGCGACAACGCTGGCGATGATCGCCCAAAGACAGGCCAGCGTCAGCGATGCGGTCATTCCATCAGTCCCCCCGCAGGGCAGGCTATCCGACAGGGCACCGGGCAGGCGAGCGGTCTTTTTGGACAGGGCCGCCCGGTCAACCCTGCGCCGCCAGCCGCTGTGGCAGGGCATTGGCCCAGGCCGAAATCGTGCCCGCGCCCAGACAGACCACCATATCCCCCGGCCGCGCCTGTTCGCGCACCAGGCGCGCCAGATCGGCCTCATCCACCACCGCGCGGGCGTGGCGGTGGCCATGGGCGATCAGCCCGGCCACCAGATCATCGCGGCTAGCCCCGGCAATGGGGTCTTCTCCGGCGGCATAGACATCGGCAATCGCCACCACATCGGCCTCATTGAAGCAGGTGCAGAACTCCTCGAACAGGCTGGACAGCCGGGTATAGCGGTGCGGCTGGTGCACGGCGATCACCCGGCCTGCCGTCGCCTGCCGCGCCGCCTTCAGCACGGCGGCAATCTCGACCGGGTGGTGCCCGTAATCATCGATGACGGTCACACCCCCCAGCACCTCGCCCACCCTGGTAAAGCGCCGGTTGACCCCGCCAAAGGCCGCCAGCGCCGCGCGGATGTCGGTCGTCGTCATGCCCAGCTCGCGTGCCACCGCCACCGCCGCCAGCGCGTTCGACACGTTATGGTCCCCTGGCATCGGCAGACTCATGCCTTGGATCACGGCACCTTCTTCGTTCTGCAACACCACGTCGAACTGTGCCACGCCGCCCGCATAGCGCAGGTTCACCGCCCGCACATCGGCCTGCGCGTTGAAACCAAAGGTCACGATGCGGCGGTCGGTCACACGGCCCACCAGCGCCTGCACCTCGGGGTGGTCGGTGCAGCACACCGCCAGCCCGTAGAAGGGTACGTTGGAGACAAAGTCGAAGAACCCCTTCTGCAGCGCCTCAAAGGTGCCCCAGTGGTCCATATGCTCGGGGTCGATATTGGTCACAATCGCGATGGTCGCGGGCAGGCGGTTGAAGCTGCCGTCGCTTTCATCCGCCTCGACCACCATCCATTCGCCCGCCCCGGCCCGTGCGTTCGACCCATAGGCATGGATCACCCCGCCGTTGATCACCGTGGGGTCAAACCCGCCCTTGTCCAGCAGGGTTGCAACCATCGTCGTGGTCGTGGTCTTGCCATGGGTGCCGGCGACGGCGATGTTGGATTTCAGCCGCATCAGTTCTGCCAGCATTTCCGCCCGGCGCACGACGGGAAGCTTGCGGCGACGCGCCTCTTCCAGTTCCGGGTTGCCCGGCCTGATCGCCGATGACACCACCACCACGGCGGCCGCGCCCAGATTTTCCGCCCGCTGCCCTTCAAAGACGGTGGCCCCCAGCCCCGCCAGCCGGTCGGTGATGCCGGACGCTTTGGTATCCGACCCCTGCACGCGGTAGCCCAGCGTCATCAGCACCTCGGCAATGCCCGACATGCCGATGCCGCCGATCCCGACGAAATGGATCGGGCCAAGCTCTCGGGGAAGTTTTGTTGCCGCACTCATGGCGCCTCTTTTCCTGCCAGACGTTCCACCACGGCCACCAGACGCCCGGTCGCATCGCCCCGCCCCTGCCCGAGGGCGGCCTGCGACATCTGCATCGCCACCTCGGGCCGGGTCACAACCGCCGCGATGTGGCCCGCCAGCGTCGCGGCGTCAAGCTGCGCCTCGGGCACCAGAATGGCCGCGCCCGCCTCAACCAGACCTTTTGCGTTGGCCGTCTGCTCGTCACGGATGGCTGCCGCAAGCGGCACAAGGATCGACGGCCGCCCGATGACGGAGATATCCGCGATCGAAGAGGCACCCGCCCGCGAGATCACCAGCTGCGCTTCGCAAAGACGGCGCGGAACATCGGTGATGAAAGGCACCACGTCGGCCATGACGCCGGCTGCCTGATAGGCGCTTTCGACGCGGGCGATATCCTCGGTCCGTGCCTGGTGTGAGATGCGAAGGTGACGGCGGATGTCCACCGGCAGCAGGGAAACGGCCGCAGGCACCACGTCTGACAGCACCTTGGCGCCCTGGCTGCCGCCGATCACCACAATGCCTATCGGATAGTCGCCCGGCGGAATATAGCCTGCCCCGGCACGCTCCAGCACTGCCGCCCGCACCGGATTGCCGGTGTGAATCCCCTCGACCCCCGCAGGCAGGGCGGTGGGCCAGATGCCGCAGGCGACCACATCGACACGGCGGGCAAAGACCTGGTTGACGCGCCCCAGAACGCCGTTCTGTTCATGGATCATCCGCCGCCGCCGCAGGATCACCGCCGCCGCCAGCGCCGGGATCGACGGATAGCCGCCGAACCCCACCACCACGTCGGGCGGGTCGCGCAGCTGCGCCAGAGCGGCCGCGCCCACCCCGGCCGCGATGCGAAATGGCACCAGCGCCTTTGCCACCAGCCCGCCGCGCGCGAAGGTGGCCGATGCCACCTGATCCACCGCCACCTCCCGGGGAAACCCCCCGGCATAGCGCGCGCCGCGCGCATCGGTCGAAAGCCTGACCCGCCAGCCCCTCGCGATCATTGCCTCGGCCAGCGCCTGCGCGGGAAACATGTGCCCGCCGGTCCCCCCGGCGGCGATCAGCAGCAGCGGCGCGGCCACGCCCTATCGCCCCCGCTGGAACAGGATATCGCCGATCTGCCCCTGCGGCCGCGCCCGCGTAAAGGCCAGCAACATGCCCACCGTGATGCCGGCGGCAATCACCGAAGACCCGCCATAGCTGATGAAGGGCAGCGTCATGCCCTTGGCCGGCAGCAGCCGTACGGCGACGCCCATGTTGATCATCGCCTGCACGCCGAAGATGCAGGCCAGGCCCGCACCCGCCAGCCGGATGAAGGGATCGCGTTCCTTCATCAGCCGGAACAGCGAGCGTGCCGTGACCGTGGCGTAAAGTGCGATGATCGCCAGCACCAGGATCAGCCCGTATTCTTCCGCCGCGACCGCGATGATGAAATCGGTATGGGCATCGGGCAGCGACCATTTCACCTGCCCCTCGCCGACACCGACGCCGAAAAAGCCGCCCTCCTGAATGGCGTTGGCGGCATAGCCCAGCTGCGTGCGCGGATCGATGTCCGGCGTCAGGAACCCGTCGATGCGCCGCGCGAAGTGATCGGATGCGGAATAGGCAAACATCGCCCCGGCACCGGTCAGCGCCAGGATCGTCGCGATCAGCACGATGGGCGCACCGGCCACGAAATACATCACCCCCCAGCCGAACAGCACCAGCGCGGCCTGCCCGAAATCCGGCTGCATCGCCAGAAAGCCCATGATCACCGCGGCCAGCACAAAGGAAACCGTCTTGCCCGGCGGCCCGTTCGGATGGGCGCTGGCCGAGATCAGCCAGGCGCAAAGGATCACGAAGAACGGCTTGAGGAATTCCGAAGGCTGGACCGAACCGAAACCCAACGAGAACCAGCGCACCGCACCCTTGCCGTAATCGGTGCCGAACAGCGGCAGCAGCGCCAGCGCGGCGAAGGCCGGTACAAAGCCCAGCACAGCCAGCCTTCGCACCAGATGGGGCGACATCATCGAGGTGCCCAGCATTGCCAGAATGGCCAGCCCGCCAAAGGCCACCTGCCGCTGCACATAATGGAACGGCTCCAGCCCGTTGCGCGTGGCCAGCGGCACACTGGCCGCCAGACCCAGAAGCAGGCCGATGCCGAACAGCATCAGGATGCAGGTCAGCGACCATTTGTCGATCGTGCGCCACCAGCGCGGCAAGACCGGCTCGCCCACCCGTGCGGGCATGGAGCCATAGACCATCTCAGTCATGGATAACGCCTGTTTTTTTGCGCCGGGCCTGTCCGCCCGGCTTGCTGCCCCGATCCGCCCGTTCTCCGGGTCTGCGGGGCAGAGTAGCGGAGTTTGCGGGATGTGGCTAGGGGCAGGGAACGGGCTGAATCGCCGGGTTTAACGACCCGTTTACCATGGCAGCGCATTCTGCGCCCGGAAACCATATGAAACCATATCTTGCCCGTGGCAGACTGTGGGATACACTATGGTGCAAAGGGACCTGCGGTGATGATGAACAGGCTGACCTCGATCGAATTCTGCGCGGGTGCCGGGGGGCAGGCGCTTGGTCTGGAGGCGGCGGGGTTTGCGCATCAGCTTCTGGTGGACAATGATCCTGACTGTGTCCGCACGCTGCGCCTCAACAGGCCGGAATGGCGGGTTGAACAGGCCGACATGCGCGATGTGTCCGTGCGGGCGTTCCGCAATGTCGATCTGCTTGCGGCGGGTCTGCCCTGCCCGCCGTTCTCGGTTGCCGGGAAACAGCTTGGCGAAAAGGATGACCGCAACCTGTTCGCCGACTCCCTGCGCCTGATTGCCGAGGCGGAACCGAAATTCGTGCTGATCGAAAACGTGCGCGGGTTTCTTGATCCGGTGTTTGCGGACTACCGGACGTTCCTGCGCCGCCGGTTTGAAAATCTGGGGTATCATGTGGACTGGAAGCTGCTTCAGTCCTCGCAGTTCGGCGTCTCGCAATTGCGCCCGAGGGTGGCCATCGTCGCGGCGCAGGAACGGTACTGGCCGCATTTCAACTTTCCGCAGCCCGGCGGGCATGTACCGCCCAGCGTTGGTGTTCTGCTGCGTGACCTGATGGGTGAAAACGGCTGGATGCACCTGGAAGACTGGGTGCAGACCGCGTCCGACATTGCCCCGACCATCGTCGGCGGGTCCAAAAAACATGGCGGCCCCGACCTTGGGCCAACCCGCGCCCGCAAGGCCTGGGAAAAGCTGGGCGTGAACGGATCAACCATCGCCGATGCCGCGCCGCCCCCCGGTTTTGCCGGCCTTCCCCGCCTGACCAACCGGATGGTCGCCCGGATTCAGGGCTTCCCCGATACATGGGCCTTCCACGGCCGCAAAACCACATCGCACCGCCAGATCGGCAATGCTTTTCCTCCGCCGGTTGCTTGGGCGCTGGGGGTGCAGATCAGATTGGCGCTGGAACAGGCGGAAAGCCTTGACGAAAACCGTCACTACGCGATCCTTTAGTGGTGCGGGCAGCGCAAAGGGTTTGCAGATGGGTAGTAGTAAGGGCGCACGGGCAAAACTGCGCGCCCACTTCCTTGGCAACATCGGCGTCATCTTGACATCGGATGAACTTCGGGCGGTGTCCGGTGGCATCAGCGAATGGGCTCGCCGGGTGCGGGAGTTACGGAACGAAGAAGGGTTCCGGATTCTGACGCATCACGACAGAAGCGACCTGAGGCCGGGTGAGTATCTGCTTGAGAATCCCAAACCTGTCCCGGCCTTTGAACGCGCGATTTCCAAGGAGACGCGCGCCTACGTGCTCGACCGGAACGGCTTTACCTGCCAGCAATGCGGTGCGGTGGCGGGAGAGCAGCATCCCTATGACGCCACGCGCAAGACACGGTTGCAGATCGGGCATGTCATCGACAAATCGCAAGGCGGGTCGGATGAACCGGGGAACCTGCGTGCCTTATGTTCCGTCTGCAATGAAGGGGCCGCAAACCTGACGCTTGACAGACCTTCGCTGCACAAGCTGCTGGTGCAGGTCCGCCGTGCCACGGCGCAGGATCAGCTTGAAGTCCTCAAATGGCTTCGCACGAAGTTTCCCCCGGCATGACGCGGGCACCCTCAGCGCCCGCGTTCCCCCCCGTCCCTGAAAGCGTGCCGAAACAGCATTGCGACCGCCTGCCGGACGGGAAAATCTTCCCGAACCGGGGAAAGGGGGTTCCGTTCCGGGCGGACCCCGAAACGCATCGCCTCTGCCCGTCCGGTCGGGGGCCATCGTCACACAGGACCGGTCCCGCAGGCGCGACGAAAGGCCGGCACCCGCCGGGGCGGGGCGGGCGCAGGCCGGGGCTTTGGCCCCGGCCAAACCGCACGGGGCACGGCCCCGCAGCTGTCACCTGACACCCCCGCGCGCAGGTCTTCCGGCCGCCGCCAATTTCCGTGCAATCGCGGGCGATCACCGCTATGCTGCGCCGCAGAAAAGGGGGTGCGAATGGGAAAAGTCATCACGATCGCGCAACAGAAGGGCGGGTCCGGCAAGACGACGCTGGCGGTGAACCTGGCTGTCGCCTTTGTCCGCATGGGCCATTCCGTGGCCTTGCTGGATACCGATCCGCAGGGCAGCCTGGGCCGCTGGTTTCTGGCGCGGCGCGCGCGGATGGCGGTGCCGGGGATGGAGATGTCAACGGCAAGCGCCTGGGGTGTGACCTATGAATGCGAAAAGCTGCGCAGGACGACGGATATCGTGATTGTCGATACCCCGCCAAAGGTTGATGCCGATCTTCGGCCTGCCTTGCGCGAGGCGGACCTGATCCTGATCCCGGTGGCGGCAAGCCATATCGATCTTTGGGCGGTCGAAGGGGTGATTGACCTTGCCGCGCGCGAGCGCAAGCGCACCACCATCGTGCTGAACCGGACAAAGGCGGGCACGCGGCTGGCCGAAGAGGTGGCACAGGCGGCGGCAGGGCTGGATGCCGGACTGGCCGGGGCACGCCTTGGCCACCGCGTGGCCTTTGCCGAAACCATGGGAACCGGGCTGGGCGTGCAGGAAGCGGGCAGATCCGCCGCCGGCAGCGAAGTGCAGGCGCTGGCCGACGAGGTTCTGGCGCTGCTTCAGGCCGATGGACCTTTGACGATCAGTACCCAGAAGGCGTAAATCCCGACGGCGCCGAACAGCAGCGCCCACAGGGCATTGCCCGTGACAATCTCGACAATCGCCCAGGCCAGCGGAAGAACGGCCGTCAGCCAGCGCCGCCAGACCGGCTTGAAGAACGGATGGTCGGGGTCAAGGAACTTGGAGGCCATGGGTCACCCGTCGGACTGCGCGCAAAGCTTTGCCGTTTTGCGGGCCTTGTCAGGGATGCACATCATCCGGCCCTTGCCGGCCCCGGAGGACAGCCTCACCAAAGCCGCGCCGCACCTGTCCGATCCGAAGGGGTTTACCCCGACCGTGGCGGCTCCCGGCCCCTGGACAAGCACAAGGCGGGGCGCGCCCGTATCCACCCGGAACTGGCCCCGGGCATGGCCGGACTTCGCCAGCGCAAGGCCAGCCGGGATCGGCAGAACAGGGGCAAAAGGCTTCATGATGTGACGATGCCATGCCGCAGGGGCATGCTGCAAGCGGCCTTGTTGTGTTTTGGCCCCCAGACGTATAGCGTCGCAACAACAGGGAAACCCGCGCCACTTGCGCCAATAAAGAACAGGACACAGGACATGGGAATTGAAAGTTTGCTGATCATGCTGGTCATCGGTGCCATTGCCGGGTGGCTGGCGGGGCGCATCGTTGAAGGCTACGGCTTTGGCGTACTGGGCAATATCGTGGTCGGCATCGTCGGGGCCTTCATCGCCGGCCTGATCCTGCCGCGCATCGGCTTCAGCGTGGGCGGCGGTCTATTTTCGGCCATCATCCATTCCACCCTGGGTGCCGTGATCCTGCTGGTGCTGATCCGGCTGGTGAAGCGGGCCTGACGGGGGGGTGCGGGACGGCCTGCAGGGTGGTTGAGTGCGCGCACTGTTAACCGCCGTGCGGCACAGCGGTGCGAGCAAGCTTGGATTAAGTCTCACAGTCTTTCGATTGTATGTTGTCTGCTATTGATCATGGTGTTATGTGAAGGGCAGGAGGATTATCCTTCTGCCCTTCGTCCGTTTACCCCGCTCACTCGGGGCTGCGACATACAGCATAGGCAAAGTCTAGCAAATATCCTGTATGCCGGAAGGGAGGACTTCAGTCGAAAACCGATAGGTCCTCACCGCCACCGGAAGCTCCAACTTCCGGGGCAGTGTTTGTCGGGTCGCCTTCGGGCGACCCGATTCTTGATTGCAGTGCAGCTTGCCACTTGCCGTCAATTTGCACGACCCGACCCTGTGCTTTGGTGCGCGACAGAGTCGAGCTTAGGGTCGTCTGCTGAAGGTCAGGACGCCACTCGCGTTGCATTGTTGAAAGCAAAGTGATTGTGTCCATTGGGCCAATCCTACCGAGCAAGTCAACAGCAGCGTCCGCAACGGTCATATCCTTAGTGGTGGAGGTTCGGTCGTACCCATCCTCTGGCCCCTTCTCATCTGACAACCCACCCAAACGCGCGAGCACACGTTCGGCGACCCGCAACTCATCAAGTTCCTTTGACGCGGAAGCAATCAATGCCTCAAGTTCCGCTGTGCGCGATTTGATGCGCTGCGCGTACCCAATCTTTGACATAGCAACCTCTTCAGCCCACGGGCTGCGGGCATGCCGAATCAATTAAACCGACTCACCGCGGCGCGCAAGAGCAAAGTTGATAGCGTTTGGTGTTTTTGCTGAATTCGCGCAAGTGCGGCTACCGCCGCCCCCCCCGTGACCGCTTTCCGCCCCGCATCCCGCCGCGCCCGCCGGTTGATCGCCCGGCCCGGGCCGAGGAGGCTTCCACCGCCTCTTCCACCGCAGACTGGCGCGCCATCGGGTCATCGGACACCGCCAGTTCCACCGCCTCCAGCCGCCGCACCTCGTCGCGCAAACGTGCGGCCTCTTCAAACTCCAGGTCTTCGGCGGCCTTGCGCATGGCCTGGCGCATCGCCTCCAGATGGGCGGCCAGGTTGGGGCCGACCATCGGGCTGTCAACCCTTGCGGTGACGCGGGCCATGTCGGTATCGGCCTGAAACAGCCCGGCCATGACATCGGCGATGTTCTTGCGGATGGTTTGCGGCGTGATGCCGTGTTCCAGGTTATAGGCCATCTGCTTTTCGCGCCGCCGGTCGGTTTCGCGGATCGCGCGGTCCATGCTGCCGGTGATCCGGTCGGCATACAGGATCACCCGCCCCTCGACATTGCGCGCCGCGCGCCCGATGGTCTGGATCAGCGAGGTTTCGGACCGCAGGAACCCCTCTTTATCCGCATCGAGGATCGCCACAAGCCCGCATTCGGGAATATCCAGCCCCTCGCGCAGCAGGTTGATCCCGACCAGCACGTCAAAGGCCCCCAGACGAAGGTCGCGCAAGATCTCGATCCGCTCCATCGTGTCGATATCCGAATGCATGTAACGCACCCGGATGCCCTGTTCATGCATGTATTCGGTCAGGTCTTCGGCCATGCGCTTGGTCAGGGTGGTGACCAGCGTGCGCAGGCCCGCCGCCGCCACCTTGCGCACCTCGTCCAGCAGGTCGTCAACCTGCATGTCGACGGGGCGGATCTCGACCTGCGGATCGACAAGGCCGGTCGGGCGGATCACCTGTTCGGTGAACACCCCGCCCGTCTGCTCCAGCTCCCACGCCGCCGGGGTGGCGGAAACAAAGACCGACTGCGGGCGCATCGCATCCCATTCCTCGAACTTCAGCGGGCGGTTGTCCATGCAGGACGGCAGGCGGAAGCCGTGTTCGGCCAGGGTGAACTTGCGCCGGTAGTCGCCCTTGTACATGCCGCCGATCTGCGGGACCGAGACATGAGATTCATCGGCAAATACAATGGCATTGTCCGGGATGAACTCGAACAGGGTCGGCGGTGGCTCGCCGGGCGCACGGCCGGTCAGGTAGCGCGAATAATTCTCGATCCCCGCGCAGCTTCCGGTGGCTTCCAGCATCTCAAGATCAAAGCCCGTGCGCTGTTCCAGCCGCTGGGCTTCCAGCAGTTTGCCTTCGTGCACCAGTTGATCCAGCCTTGTGCGCAATTCCCGCTTTATCCCCTGGATCGCCTGCTGCAGCGTCGGGCGCGGGGTGACGTAATGGCTGTTGGCATAGATGCGGATCTGCCGGAACGTATCGGTTTTCGCGCCCGTCAGCGGATCGAATTCGATGATCGCTTCCAGATCATCGCCAAAGAAGGAAAAGCGCCAGGCCCGGTCTTCAAGGTGGGCGGGCCACACTTCCAGACTGTCGCCGCGCACGCGGAAGCTGCCGCGCTGAAACGCCTGATCGTTGCGCCGGTACTGCTGGGCCACCAGGTCCGCCATGATCTTGCGGATGTCATGGCTTTGGCCCACCAGCAGATCCTGTGTCATCGCCGAATAGGTTTCCACCGACCCGATGCCATAGATGCACGAGACCGAGGCGACGATGATCACATCATCGCGTTCCAGCAGCGCCCTTGTGGCCGAATGGCGCATCCGGTCGATCTGTTCGTTGATCTGGGATTCCTTCTCGATATAGGTGTCGGTCCGGGCAACATAGGCCTCGGGCTGGTAGTAGTCGTAATAGGACACAAAGTATTCGACGGCGTTGTCGGGAAAGAAGCCCTTGAATTCGCCGTAAAGCTGCGCGGCAAGCGTCTTGTTGGGGGCAAGGATGATGGCCGGGCGCTGGGTTTCCTCGATCACCCTGGCCATGGTAAAGGTCTTGCCGGTGCCGGTCGCGCCCAGCAGCACCTGATTGCGTTCCCCGGCCAGCACGCCTGCGGCCAGTTCCCGGATGGCGTTGGGCTGGTCGCCCGCCGGCAGGAAGGCTGTGGCAAGGGTAAAGCGGCGGCCACCCTCCAGCTTCGGCCGGGTCAGCACCTCGGGGCGGGGGGCGGGCGCGTTGGCGTTGTTGTGCGGCATCGGCCACGGCCTTTTGGCGGAGTCGGGGGAAGGGCAGAGTTGATCCGTTTTCCTGCGATGGCAAGCGCCGAACCGTCGCATCGGGCGAAACCGTTGCCGATCCGGCAGCAAGCGGCTAAGGCAGCGGCCAGAGGTGCACAATGGCGCAAAAGATCGATACGCGGGCCGTGGGCCTGGACGTGGGGCTGGCGTTCATCCGCTGGCTGACCGGGGCCGAGAACCTGCATTACGGGCTTTGGACCGGGCTCGAGGTGACCGCAGGCAACCTGCGCGCGGCGCAAGAGGCCTATACCGCAAAGCTGTTGGGGTACCTGCCGCCGGGCAGGCTGCGCATCCTGGACATTGGCGGCGGTGCCGGCGAGACGGCGCGAAAGCTTCTGGCACTTGGGCACGAGGTTGAGATTGTCGTTCCCTCGGCCTTTCTTGCGGCGCGCTGCCGCGACACGGCGCTTGGCGCAGTGGTCCACGAATGCACGTTCGAGGATTTCGCGGGCAAGGGTCCCTTCGACCTGTGCCTTTTCTCCGAAAGCTTCCAGTATATCGCGGTGACGGACAGCTTGCCGAAATGCGCTGCCCTTCTGGCCCCCGGCGGGCAGGTGCTGATCGCCGACTGCTTCCGGACCGAGGCCTACACCGGCCGGGCCGCACAGGGTCCGCAGCCCGGTGGCGGGCATCACCTGTCGCATTTTCGCACGGTTCTTGACCAATCCGCCTTTGTGGTGGTGGCAGAGGAAGACATCACAGACGCCGTCGCCCCGTCGATCGACCTGGAACAACAGTTTTTCAACGTGATCGGTCATGGCGTTACCCGGGTATCAAAGGAAATCAGGGCCAGCAAACCCGCTGTCCACTGGGCGCTGTGTCGCCTGACGGGGCTTTTGTTGCCCGAAAAACGGCACCGGAACCTGATGCAGCGCCTGACAGGAACCGATCGCAACGCCGCGGTTTTCCAACGCCTTAACCGGTATCTCATGCTGCGGCTGGCGCGGAATGTCTGACCCGACCGAAGGTGCCTGCCGGGCCGGGCAGATCAGGAAAGGCACCGACTTTCACCGCCCCTCGCGACGGGAGCCTTGAAGGACCCTGTCAGCCCGCGTGACCGGGTCCGGCGCGCGGACGGGCTGGCGTCGACCGGGGCCTTTGGGCCCCCGACCGGTCCTGATGCCGGCGTGGTACTGTGGCAGGGGCGATGGCCCCTGCCAGAGAGACCGGGTACTTCGGAATCGACAGAACCGCCCCCCGGGCGGGAATAGGAAACGCGACCCGCGTTTCCCCCGCCCGCGCGGGACAGTGCCCCTAAAGCGGGATGGCGGTTGGGTGAATCACTGGGGGATTCCCTGCCGGTTCGATTTGTGATTCACGATGGGGGCTGGGATATGGAGGCCAGCCCTCATGACGAAACCCCTTTCGATGGATATCCG